>JAFDZY010000133.1 GCA_018266685.1 Bacteroidota bacterium | reverse complement strand
TGCCACGCGCGCTTGAACGGGTTGGGCAATTCATTTCCGCCGCGCCACAGGAAAGGCAACAGCACGCACACGCCTTCGCTGGGCCGCACCAGCATGGCCAAGCCCATCAGTACGGCCAGCACCAAGGCGCGCCCTGGTCGGCGTTCCGCAGTCCAGCGGAGCGTGGCCCACAGGATGCCCGCGTACAGGCAGAACAAGGTGATGTGCGGCATGGCCGTGCCCACCGTGGCCTGGTCGATCAAGTTGGTGGCGGCAAACAGAAGCAGCAAGGTGTACACCACCACCCATTCGCTGAAGCGTGAACGCAGCACAGCGCGCAGCGCCAACAGCCCGAGCAGCAAATAGACCCAAACGCCGATGCGCACCGCGAGGTCATACGGCGGAGAGTAGCCATCCTGCGGCTGGCCGGTGATGCCCGCGATCCAATGCCCCGCCACAAACCACGGACTCCACAGCACGGCCAGGCCCATGGGGTATTTGTCCACGTGCGCACCGTTGTCCAGCGTGCTGATCTGGTACAACGTGCCCGAAGCATCATGGTCCTTGCGTGCCTGGTCCACCCAGCCAAGATCCTTCAGCAAAGGGTCGTGATGGATGCATGCAGCCGGCAGGTAAAGGTGGTAACCGAAGGAATCCCAAGTGAACAAGGTGCCGCTGTGGGGCCGCATCACCATGTAGCCCGTCAACGCCCAAATGAGCAATAACCCCACCAAGGAGGGGGAGGTTCGTAGGCGCTCAATGGGCATGGTAGGGAACTGGGCTGGGCCTGGGATGCATGGCTATGCGTCGACAAAATTAGGCCGGTCATGCCCCCCGGGGGCAAGGTCCGCATTGGAGCTCGGCGAGGCACGCAATGCACGCCGCTGCCTACCTTGCCGCACCCTGTCAGCCATCAGCCCAATGGAGGTGTTATTGGTCCGTCGCAAGAACCGCTATTTGCCGGAGTGGTCACTGTTCATGTTGGTGGCGGTGCTCTCTTGGCGCGTGGCGTGGGCTATTGGCGAGGGCAACACCACGGATTTCTTCCGGCAGGCCTCCGATGGCCTTGGCTATTACCAGTGGTTGCCCGCTACGTTCATCACTGGTGATCTGGCGATGATGCCGTGGACCCATTTGCTGTCCGGCGACCGCGCTATCAGCCTGTTCACGTTGGGCGTGGCCGTACTGCAATTGCCGTTCTTCCTCCTGGCCGAATGGTTCACTTGGGTCTTCGGCTATCCGGACACCGGGTACAACCCGGCCAACGCCGTGTGCATGATGGCCAGCACGGCCGCGTATGCAGGGGCGGGGGCGGTGTTCAGCTTCAAGTTGGCGTGCCGGTACGGTACTGCGCAGGCCGCCCTGCTTGCCGTGGTCGCCATCTATGCCGGCAGCAACATCTTCTACTATGCCACGGACAAGGTGTTGATGTCCCATGTGTATTCCTATTTCCTGGTCTCGTTGTTCTGCTGGACGGGCCTGCGGATCATCGACGGGCCGCGCCGCATGCACGTGTTCCTGTTCATTTTCTCCGGTGCCTTGATGGTGCTGGTGAGGCAGTTGAATGTGGTCGTGCTCTTCTTTCCGCTATGGATGGCCTGGCGTTCCCCCGGGGGGGGCTGCGGCACATTGCGGAACATGGGGCGGCACCGGGGCACCCTCATTGCCGCTGTGCTGATGGGTGCCGTTCCTTGGGTGTTGCAGTCCATGTACTGGCATTATATCACGGGGCACTGGTACGCCAACGGATATGCGTACAAGGATGAGTTCTTCGATTTCAGCAGGATGGTGCCTGGCATGGTGCTCTTCAGCCCGCGGAACGGGTGGTTCGTCTTCAGCCCCATTTTCCTCTTCGTGGTGGGTGGACTGCTCGTGCAGGCCTGGCGCGGCAGGCGCCCCGCACGCCCCATCTTGCTGGTCCTGCTGCTCACCTTGCTACTGTACAGTGCTTGGTGGTCCTGGTGGCTTGGCGGGGCATACGGGCACCGGGGCTTTGTGGACCTGTACGGGCTGCTGGCCATCCCCCTCGCTTGGCTGTTTCGCTCCGTGATGCGGAGTTCCTGGGCGGTACGGATCTTCAGTGCCTTGCTCTTGTACGCACTGGTGCGGTTGAACTTCGGCATGATCGGGCACTTCGACAACACTTGGTACACGGAGGCTTCCACGTGGCCGCGCGTGCTGGAGGCAGTCGGTGAGATCGCTGCCGGAAAATGACCATGGGCGGAATGGCCTCCAACGGTGCAGTGCCAAGCAAGGGCCGGGTGCCGGTGCATATCTCAACGGGACGCATACCATGCGGACGGATCGCATGACGGGGACGCCCCCCGGGGGGGGGGGGAGCGGGAGGTTCACGGAAACCGCCCGGAAGGGGAACGGCATGGCCCGGTGGAATTGGCCGCTGCTCCTGGTGCTGTCGGTGTTCCTTGCGGTCTACGTGCTGATCAGCTTCGTTAACCACTGGTTCTTCCGCACCTATGCCCTTGATCTCGGGTTGTATACCAATGCCGCATGGAAGTATGCGCATGGCATTGTGGCGGACCGGTCCCTTTTTACTTGGAACCATGATCCGTTGCTCACGGACCACTTCGACCTGCATCTCATCCTCTGGTCACCGTTGACCTACCTCTTCGGCGAGTGGACGTTGCTGGTGGTGCAAGTTGCCGCCGCGCTGTGGGGAGGTGTGGGGATGTATCGGCTTGCCATGGCCCTCACTACGGACCGCACCACATCCATGTTCCTCATGGCCTGTTGCCTCGGATCCTTCGGCATGATCCAAGCGTTCGGTTTCGATTTCCACAGCAACGTAGTGGCGGCAATGGCCTTGCCATGGTATTTTTTAGCACTGTTCCGCAGGCGCAAGGGCCTCGCTTGGACTTGGCTCTTTTTCATGCTGGTCGCCAGAGAGAACATGGGGCTTTGGCTGGGCGTAACGGCTTTTGCCTCGATCGGCATTAACTGGATGGACAGCAGGATGCGCCGTACGCTGCTCTTGCAGGGGGGAACGGCATTGGTTTGGTCGGCCGTCGTCATTGTGTGGGTAATGCCGGCCATGGACGGCAACAAGATGAACTTCCAGACGCTCAGATACGCCCACCTCGGGCCCGATTGGGCCGGCATCGTGAAGAATTTTCTGCGCCACCCGATGCACGTGCTGCAATACTTCGTGGTGCCGGTGGAGGACGAGGAGCACTTGGGGAATGCGTTGAAACTTGAGTACTACGTGGCGTTGCTGGCATCGGGGGCATGGGCGCTGCTGTTCAGGTGGCCGTACTTGCTGATGGCCCTTTCATTGCTTGCCCAGAAAATGCTCAGTTCGTCGGATGCCATGTCGGGCCTGTTCTACCAGTATTCCGTGGAATTCGCCGGGTTGCTGCCGATCGCCATGCTGGACGTTCTTCAGCGGGTCCGTTCTTGGCCATGGCGGCATGTGTTGGCGTTCCTGGGTTTCGGAGCGGTGGTTGGCACAACCATCTACACGTTGGACCTGCCTTTGGAGCATTGGAGCAACGCACATGGGGCACATGACCGCCTACGGTTCTACCAGGCGCGGCACTACCGGAGCAAACTCGACGTGGCAGGGGTGCACCGGGTGTTGAAACGGATACCGGCGGGTGCCTCCATTTCCGCTGTTTCGGGCTTGGTGCCGCATCTGGCGGGACGGGACCGGCTATATGCCTTCCCAATCATGCACGATGACCCGGAATACCTTGTGTTCCTGAAGGATGAGGTACCCTGGCCGCTTACGTCCGCGGAGTTCGGGCAAGCATTGGACCATTACCGTTCGTCTCCTGAATGGCGGCTGGCGGTGGACAGTGCCGGCGTACTGGTGTTCCAGCGGATGCCCTGAGGAATGCATCTTCCTCTCTGTCAAGGCCCCACGCGAGATTCCCGGTTGCCGAACTTTTCCGTTTTCCGGTCACACCATTCCAAGATCCCCCCCCACGTGCTGATAGGATACAGCGTAATCTGACCAAGGTTGTAAGTGGCCACGCCGTCTGCCGCAGGCTTGAATAAGGCATCACCGGGGTCACCGCGTTTTACGGATAGGCGAAGACCCGATGCCATCCAGTGGTGAAAGCGGAAGTCGCCCATGAGTTCGAACGTGCCGTCATCATGTGTAACGGTGTGATAGGAGGCCGTCCAGTATTCGTTCCAGCCGATGATCACACCTTGGCGAACGGGGTTTCCATGCCAGTCCACCAACTTTCCGGTGATGCGCGAGCCATGGTGCCCCGAATAGTTGTAGTAGTTCGGCAGCTCTACGCAAGGCCCCTTCGGTGACCTGGGGTCAAAGGAGCGGAACACTTTAGCAACTGGTTTGGGCGTGCCTTCCACGGTGTCTCCGCGGGCGGTAAGCGATCTGCCGTTGCGGGAAAGCAGGCCCATGTATGCCGCATGGAAGTTATGCCAGCGCACGTCCTTGTATTGCCACCAGGAATAGCCGATCGCGCCGCAGGCACGCGCTTGTGCCAAGGTCCGCATTGCAAAGGCTGTTTGGGCGGCGTATGGCACGGAATCATTGTCGGCAGGTATGGCCGTTTCGCCCACCATCCAAGGCACGTTAAGCTCCCTTCCGTACCAAGCTAGTTCATTTAGCACCTGGTCGGGCTCATATTCATAGGGGTGGAACGAAATGAAATCCACATCGATCAGCTCGGGGTCGAATTCAAAGGTTTCGCGGATGCCGGTGAGGCCAAGCGTGAAGAGGTGGTCAGGTGCATGGGCGTCCACAATTTTCCGCCATCGCGCCACGGTGCGTATCGCCTCCTGTTTGGGCCGTTCCAGCCGGTCGAAATAGAGCGGCTCGTTGAAGAGGTCAAAAGCGAGGATCGCCGTATTGTTCCGGAAGTGGTCGAGGTAGCGGGCCAGGTATCCTTCGTTCTCGGGGATATCCAGGTACACAGTGCTGAGCGGGATCACCTTCAACCCGCATTCTGCACAAATGCTGAAGAGCTCGTCCAAGGCGTGGAGATATAGAGGCCACGTTCCCGGGTCGGAAAAGAGCAGGCTTGTGTCGTGCTCAAGTGAGATCGCGGCTTTTATGCCCAAGGAGTCCTTGTGGTCGTCCATGCCCAAGTCATTCCAGATGCCCACGATCCGCACGCTGTTGAACCCCATTTCACGGATCAGGCGCATGTCTGCCCGAAATCGTTGCAGTGCCGTGTCCTTTGGGCAAAAGTGGCCTTCCGGTCGGTTTTGATAATCGGCTGATGGGCCGAACCAGAAGTCATTGCCCCCGGAGCGGGCACCGGCAATGTAATTTACGGCCAAGGGAAAGAAGGCGCTGTCGTTCAGTATGAAGCCTGACGGGCCCAACTGCACCATATCCTTTTTTTTCGCACGATGGTGCGGGCCGGGCCTAAGGCAGGAAACGAGTGAAAATGCCATTGCAAGAATTGCAGTGGCCCGGATGAAAGCACAGCCCTGTACGCTGTTCTTGGCGATGGACAGGTGTTTCATGGGTTGGCACAGGTGAAAGAGATCCGACCCTTCACAGCCCGTATTTCACAATGCACCAGATCGCCCGGAAGCCATCCCGCCAGCCGATCTTCTTCCCCTCGGCATACGTGCGGCCGTAGTAGCTGATGCCTACTTCATAGATGCGCGCGCCCTTCACCCGCGCCAGCTTCGCCGTCACCTCCGGCTCAAAGCCGAAGCGCTTTTCCTTCAGGTCAAGGCTTTTGGCAATGTCGCTGCGGATCAATTTGTAGCAGGTCTCCATATCGGTAAGGTTCAAATTATTGAATGCATTGGAGAGCTGCGTGAGGAACTTGTTGCCGATGCTGTGCCAGAAGAAGAGGATGCGGTGCGGGTGGTGCCCCATGAAGCGCGAGCCGAACACCACGTCCGCAAAACCCTCCACCACAGGACGCAGCAGGTCGTTGTATTCGCGCGGGTCGTATTCCTGGTCGGCATCCTGGATGATGAGGTATTCCCCCGTTGCCTCCTGAATGCCGCGGTGGATGGCCGCGCCTTTGCCCATGTTGCGGGGCTGCTGGATAAAGCGGATGCCCATGGCCGGATTGGCGGCCATGTAGCGCTCCACGGCGGCTACCGTGCCGTCGGTGCTGCCATCGTTCACGATGATCACCTCTTTGGCAATGGCGTTCATCAGCACCACATCCCGCACCTTGTCCAGGATCAGGTGGATGGTGCGCTCCTCGTTGTAGGCCGGGATGATGATGGAAAGGGTGTTCATAGTGCGCAAACATCGGATATTATTTCATGCGCATTGTAGAGTTCAATGTGCATTGCCAAGAAACAAGTTGCTGCAGGAGGGTTGTACTCAGACCTGCTTGTCGAAATCCTCATTGGAGCACCCACAGGTTGAGGTCGTCCAAGTACATTACGGTGTCGTCAGTGAGCGGCCATGCCTCCAGGTGGATTTCATCTCCGGGCAAGAGCGGGAAATTGAGGTACACCGGAAGCGCTACTTGTGTCCATCTTCCAAATTGGTTCATTTGCAGCCCGGAGTTTGCATCCGCCCGGGCAATTTCTACGGGACCCCTTGTTATGCGGACAAGCAGGGCCGTCCAATTGAGGCGGCTTGGTTGCTGGATCATCGCCGTGGCCAGCACCTGCAGGTCAGGGCCTCGCAGGGTGTCCGTTACAATGCGGACAAGGGGTTGGGTGAACCTGGAGGCCGCATCAAACCTCACGCTGTATTTGCCGCTTACATGCGCTTCCGCAGTGCGGCCGGGCACACTCGCAGCCTCCATGTCCATGCTGTCATGGTAGATCACCTTTGGGACTTCATGGTGGCGCAGATCGCGGTATAGCCTGGTGCCGGAACCGGGTGAACGGTAAAGCAGTATCCAGTTTGAGGGGTCTGCACGTGCCGTGTCAGGCTCTTCCACGATGTAGAAATCCGCTGGTGCAATAGGACCTTGCCCTGCCATGGGCGTGGCAATGAGCCACTGCATACTATCCTGTATTTGGTAGTAGGGGATGCTGCCCCAGCATTCAAACCCTGAACGGACCAGTATTGCCGGTCGCATCGGATCAAGCGGAGCATGGTACGCACGGATCATGGAGAGCATTTTGCCCACCCCCCCGGCAGGTTTCCATTCCAGGGCGTAGGTCAGATTGATGGTCCTTATCTGGTGGAACAGCAGTGGAAGGCACAGCAAGCAGGCTGCCACCACCGGAATGCGGGATCTTCCTGGCCAGGCCACGAGGCCTGAAACTGGTACGAAGAGCGCGAGAGGCAAAAGAAATAGCGCAGTGCGTGTGCGCGGCATAGGCGTGCCCAACAAGAGGTGCTGGAGCGCGAACGAGGCGACGCAGGAGACAACGATAATTGTGCCGAAGGCCATGGGGCGCAGGCGATGGGCCCATCCATTGCGGAAGGCAAAACCGACGCAAGCCATGGAGCATGCGGCGAGCAAGGCGATCACAAGACCAACCATTGGCTGAGGCGTGATTCCGTATGCTTGGCCATAAAGCAGACGCATGCCCAAGGTCTCCATGGTGCAGTCCCATAGGCTGTCGCAGCCGAAGTAAAGCGCTCCCCCCATGGACAGCCGCACTGCGAATGGTACCACTGCGACCAAAGCAAGACCTGTTCCACCGATAAGCAGCCCGGCATGCCGCCATGGGGGAACCTTGTGGTGACGAAGCGTGTCGAACACCCATATCAAAATGAATGCAGCTGTAAATGCAAGGAGGTAGTTCAGCATGATAAGATGGGACAAGGTGGCAAGCACTGCCGCGGCCACAGCAAGGCCCAAGTCGCGCAGTTGCCGACCATCCGATAAGTAACGGGTAGCAAGCCAGAGGCTCAGCATCATCATGCCATTGGCGATGCCGTATCCACGGGCCAAGGAGAAGAAATCGAGCAGATAGGGGTGTGCGTTCAATAGGAGAAAGGCAGCTATGGAAAGCACCAAGGTGCGCGCCCGCAGGGCAATGCGTGCACTGGCATAAAGGTAGATCGCGTGGGCCAGGAGCACGGGAAGCCGCAAGGCCAATTCGCTGTTCCCGAACAGTGTGTTGGACAGGATCATGCCCCATACGTTCAACGGGTGGTAGTTGGCCCCCATCTGGTCATAGGCACGGGAGATGAACACCTTGGGGATCACGTGGTGGATGTAAGTCCAGCTTTCATCCCACGTGAACGAAACGGTAATGGCCCGCAGTATGGTGTAGGTGAGCAGCGCGATTGCGCATGTCGCTATTGCAACAGGCGCAATGTCGAACCTGCTTGCACGTGACTGTCGGTCGCTGCTGCGTTCCATTGACGGTTCACGATTAGGCGCCGTGCGCTCAAAAGATGGGGCCAGGGAATCGGGGCTTAACGAGGTTGTTCCGCTGATTTGAAAGTGCGTTGTGCCCATTTCGTTTGCAATAGCACCAGGCACGCAGCAAGTACAGGCAGCCAGGCCACGCGGGATTGAAGCCTGTCGAACACGTTGGCCAAGCTGGCGGTGACCACGGCGTTCAACACCACCCACGCCAACAACATGGGCACCAGCAACCGCAGTTCCTTCTGGTGCATCCATGCTGCCCTTTTCCAATACAGGACGAACAGGGCGAGCACCAAGGTGAACCGGACTACGCGGTTCTGAACGCCCAGGTCCCACCATTCGCCTTTGGCTTGCCGAGAGGTGGAGTAGGAAGACAATTCCCAAGGAAGGCGTTCCACAATCTCATAATACGGGGCGGATCCTTCCGCATACGGGGACAGGCCAGAGGCCGCAGATACTTGAAATAGTTGCGTGGCCGATGCTATCATGCTGCTGCGTGCGAAGCGTCCAATGAACACAGGTTCTGCGAACAGGTCCTGAACCGCCGGGGCGACCGCTGAGTCGGCCTTGGTAAGACTTGGTCCCAGCCTGGCGATGATGCTATGGTCCCCCCAAATGAATTGTGTTGCTTCCATGGGCAGCTCATCCTTGAACGGGCATAGCGCGTAGTCGTGCGAGTCACAATGTTCCCTCAGGAAATCGCCGAGCATGCCGTTCTCGCACAGCCGCGCGGCCAGAAACATGTGGCGCGTAGGTGAAAATGACGTTCCTAACCCGCTCTTGGCATTATACACCGTGATCAAGGTGATCCCTCCGGCCAGTACGGCCAAGGTCGCGGCCAAGCTCGCCCATGGATATGGCCGGTTGCCACTTCCCCGTTGGATCCAGTTGGCGAGCGCCAGGCCGGCAAGCAGGATCAGCACCATGGGGACATGCGCATAGTGCGCCATAAGGAAGAACAACAAGCAGGTCCATAAAAATCCGCGTTTCACCGGACCTAATTCCGGCGCGCGCAAGATCAGGTACAAGACCAGGATTATCATCGGAGTGATAATGTCCGGCATCACTTGCGCCGCATACCATGGCATGCTAGTGAAGGCCACAAGCACTAAGGACATGGGGATGTAGACGGCACCAAGCTGCATGCCCGGTGGCAGCACCTTGCGCAGTACCTCCAATAGCAGCCATGCCAACATGAAGGCCTGGAAGATCACCAAGGTCCATAACGTGTCCTGCCATGTAACTGCACGGATAATCAAGCCGTAGGCTACGGGCCGGTCCGCAGGGGGGACCAAAGTGAAGGCCGAGCGGATGTAGGTCCCCGAATCGGAGAATACCAACGGGTAGCCGTTGTAAAAGGCCAGGGCGGAGATCAGGAAGGTTGAACAGAGCAGGTAGAGCGCAATGCGTATTTTGTGCTTGTGGTCGAGCATGCGGCCCATGGTAAGATGTCTGGCAGGTTCAGTTGTTCGGAATGGGTCTTTTCGTTCAAGCACGCCAAGGTGGGTCGGGTCTTTCAAATGGCTACCGTGCAATGGCGAATGTATGCCCCATCCAAGAACAGGGGTGACTTTTGATATGGCCCGCTAATTCCCATGTGGCTTATTGGTGAACGCCCATCGTTCGGATCCGTACTGCTGGAGTTTGATAGGATGAGCGGCTCTTGTTCCACAGATAGAATCCACATTTTCCACCTTGGGGTATTGCAGGCATGAAGCGGGCTATTTCAACGAGAGTCCCGGAAGTCAATTGGGGCCAATGCCGAAGTTCCGCCGCATCATAGCGCAGATACTGTCCAGCGCCGTCAACAACCTCTGTAACGAGCATGATGTCCGAGGTTGGGTCTGTACATTTTACCTCAGCATTAAAGATCACGCATATGCCAGCAGGGCTACTTGGGCAAGTAACCGGCAAACGAATCCATTCATCATTGGTCCGGATGGCAGGCAATAAGGTGTCCGAGGAGAGTGACCACGCCAATGGCCGGTCCCGGATCAATAGGACGGCACCGCTCCTGGAGCTGTCAGCAACGTGATACCCGGCCTGATATTCCCCAAGTCGCTCCCGCGTGACCACTCGTGCGTCATCGGGGTCATGCGGGTCCATATTTGACCGCATTTCAACAATTTCACCAGATCCCGCAGCTTGGTGGAATGCCCAGCATGGCGCGAAGTGTTCAGAACCGGACAACAGGATCGGCCGGCCAAGTTTTCCGTGCAATAGTGCCACTTCATCGAGAAAGCGCAACGGGAATGTTTTTTCATACGAATCGGATAACCGGTCCGTGTTCAGCGTTGCAACCGTTCGGGCAGGAAAGGCCAATAGGAGCAATGCGGCCCATCTCCATGCCCGGCGGTGACGGGCCAGCACGTCGACGGTTTCGGCATAAACGAGAATGAAAAGCGGTATCCATTGTATTGCGGCCCTATCGTAAGGGTAGTTAGTACCCATGAAATGGAACATGAAGACCCTTGCCAATACACTGAGCAAGAACAAGGTTGAAAAAATAGTGAGATCCGAACGCCATTGCTTGTGGACTGCTTGCCAGGCAGCGAGGCCAAGCCCGATAAACAACGGGGCAATGATGACCTGGTCGGTCAAGAGGCTTCTCGGACCTGAAAATACAGCATCGATCAAGGTGCGGACCGGACCCGACATCAAACCCTTGGATGTCCCGAGGTATAGCAGGTCCTTTTGACGCAGGTCAAGCGCGATCAACAGGGCGAAAGACAGCACCGCACCAAACGCGGCAAAGGCGAGGAATGCACCCTTGCCCAATCGGTTGGTTGATGTTTGCCGATCAAGGGTAAGGACCAAAAGGGAGACACCGAACAGGATCCCGCATTCAGGCAGCAGGGAAAGGTTCGCGAACAGGGCTGCAGAGGCGGCAGCCACCATGAGCAAAAGCTGTGATAAGCTGCGGTACTTCACAAAGCCTGCAAATCCACATAAGGCCCAGATCCATCCTGCCATGGCCGGACCGTATCCACGGAAAAGAGCGAAGAAGTCCAGCAGGAAAGGGCAAAATGCCAAGGCGAGGAATGAGCACCAACGTGTTAGGCCCATGAGGCTCCGCGTAATGGTCCAGCAGCCCATTGCGTAGAAGGGGAACGCGGCAAGGCTGCCCCATCGAATGCCAATTGCGGAATAGCCAAAGAGCTTGTACCCGACTATGCCGAAGAAGGAGCTCAGGAAATGATTGCCGGCATCCGTATGGGACCTGAACGGCAAGAATTCCCCGGCATGTACGAACATCCAGAAAGAATTTGCCTCATCCTGGATGAACGGCACCAGCGCGGCCCTTGTGGCCAGGTAGGACCATGCCAAAAGCACCACCCCGAGCAGGATGAAATGCGTTCCTCGTTCTTTGTCGAAGCCCATTGGTTTGCACATGGCGGCCTAAGGGGTCAACGTGAATGAACGATGTCCGCTGGAAACAGGGTCTGCCCTCACACCCCCATCTCCTTCACCTCGCCCTCCACCACCAGCCTTCCTTCCGTCTTCGCCTTTATCTCCTCCACGCTCACGCCCGGTGCGCGTTCGGTGAGCTTGAAGCCATGGGGCGTAACGTCGAAGAAGCCCAGGTCGGTGAGCACGCGCTTCACGCAGCCCACGCCGGTGAGCGGCAGGGTGCATTGCTTCAGCAGCTTGCTTTCGCCGGCCTTGTTGGTGTGCATCATGCA
>JAFDZY010000132.1 GCA_018266685.1 Bacteroidota bacterium | reverse complement strand
GTGCGGATGTTGAAGTGCCGGTAGTCCTTCTTGCTGGGCTTGGCGTCCTTGAACACCACGCAGGCGCTCACCGGGTCGGTGCCCTGGGTGTTGCTGTTGTCGAAGCATTCGATGTGGCGCGGCAGCTCGCTCAGGCGCAGGTCCTGCTTCATCTGCTCCAGGATGCGGTTGGTGGAGGCCTCGGGGTCCACTAAACTTTCCTGCTTTTGCTTTTCCAGCATGAAGTACTGCGCGTTGCGCTCGCCCATCTCCAGCAGGTGCTTCTTGTCGCCGCGCTGCGGCACGGTGAAGCTGAGGCCCGGCATATCGATTCCCGGTTCCATGGGCACGATGGCCTCTGGCGCATTGCTGCGAAAGCGCTGGCGCAGTTCCGCGATGGCGTATTGCAGCACTTCGTCATCGGGCTCGTCCAGGCGCCGCTTCATTTCCACGGTGATGCCATGCACGATGGCCCCGTCGATCACGCGCATGTAGTTCACGTACGTGCTGGTGGAATTGCGGGCAAGGGCGAACACGTCCACGTCGCCCACGGAGGCGCTCACCACGGTGCTGCGCGCCTGGTAGCCTTCCAGCAAGACAAGTTGCTGGCGCATCTCCTCGGCCTCCTCGAACTCCAGCCGCTCCGCATGCGCCTGCATCTGTTCCTTCAGCAGCTTCACCACTCCGCCGATGCGGCCCTTCACCACCTGCCGCGCCAGGGCCACGTTGGCGTCATAGTCCTCCTCACTCTGCAAACCCTCGCACGGCCCGCGGCAGTTGCCCATGTGCCATTCCAGGCAGCGCTTGTACTTGCCCTTGGCCACGCTCTCCGGGCTGAGGTCGTAGTTGCAGGTGCGCAGTTTGTACAGCTGATGCACGAGCTTGAGCACGGTGCGCATGGCCCGCACGCTGGCGAAGGGACCGATGTACTCCGAGCCGTCGTCCACGGGGTTGCGCATGCCCTCGATGCGCGGGTAGTGCTCGTTGCGGATGCGGATCCAAGGGTAGCTCTTGTCGTCGCGCAGCAGGATGTTGTACCTCGGCTGGTATTCCTTGATCAAGGAGTTCTCCAGCAAGAGGGCATCGTACGGCGTATCGGTGACGATGGTGCGCAGGTCGGCGATCTTGCGCACCAGGATGCGCGTCTTGCCGTCGGGATGGTCCTTGGCGAAGTAGCTGCCCACGCGGCTGCGCAGGCTGGTGGCCTTGCCCACGTAAAGGATCTTTCCTTCCGCGTCGAAGAACTGGTACACCCCGGGCTTGTGGGGGAGCAGCTTCACTTTTTCGCGGACATCAAGGGCCTGGGACATGTGAAGCACAAAGGTACAAGCACGCTGAAGGGTTCAGCAGGGCGGCGCTGGCAGGGAGCCGTGCCACTGCCGGCCCAAAGCCATCGGCCAGGCCGGAGAAAAGCCGGAAAACGGACAAGTTGCACGGGCTTGGCTGCAGCCAGGTTCGCCAGGGAATGAACGACTTTCGCCCGGATCGCACTACCCTTGCACCATGCGCAGGAGCCTCTCCCTCGTTGCGCTGGTTTTTGCGGCTGCCTTTTCGACTCTCACGGGGTGCAGCCCCCAGCACAGCTCTTCCGGTAAAACAACCTTGGCCCATGCCGGTACCCTGGCCGACAGCGCCATGGTGGTGAGCGCACATCCGCTGGCCACCGCGGTGGGCATGCGGGTGCTGCGCGAGGGCGGCAACGCGGCGGATGCCGCCGTGGCCGTGCATTGGGCGTTGGCCGTGGTGGCGCCCTGGGCGGGAAACATCGGCGGGGGCGGCTTCCTGGTGGTGCGCACCGCGGACGGCCGCACCGCCTCGCTGGACTTCCGTGAGACCGCGCCTGCCGCAGCCACGCGCAACATGTACCTGGACGCCCGGGGGAATGTGGCGCCCGCGCGCAGCGAATACGGCCACTTGGCCGCCGGTGTGCCCGGCAGCGTGGCCGGGCTCTTCGCCCTGCACGACAGCCTGGGGCGCCTGCCCATGGCACGCCTGATCCAGCCCGCCATCGACCTGGCGGCGCGCGGCTGCGTGCTCACCCCGCACGAGGCCCGCGAGCTGAACGCGGCACTGCCCCTTTTCCGCCGCCACTGCACCCGCCCGAACGCCTTTACATCCCGCCAGGCCTGGGCTGCGGGCGACACGCTGCGGCAGCTCGAGCTGGCCGCCACGCTGGAGCGGATCCGTGACCGTGGCCTTCAGGAGTTCGCCACCGGCCACACCGCACACCTCCTGGAGGAGGAAATGCTGCGCGGCAACGGCATGGTCACGCAGGCGGACCTGGCCGCATACCGGCCCGTGTGGCGGCCTGCGCTGGAAGGGCGCTTCCGCGACCTGGGGATCATCACCATGGGGCCGCCATCCAGCGGCGGCATCCTGCTGCTGCAGATGCTGCGCGGCATGGAAACCGCCGATACGGCCATCTGGCGCGGGCCGCGCACCGCCCTGGCGCACCGCATGATCGAGGTGGAGCGCCGCGCCTTTGCCGACCGGGCCGACTGGCTGGGCGATCCCGCCTTTGTGCAGGTACCGCTGAAGGGCCTGCTGGACACCGCCTACATCGATGCGCGCATGGCCGGGATCGATCCCCGCCGAGCCACGCCCAGCAGCTTGGTGAAGGCCGGAAACCCGGTGCGTGAACCCGTGCACACCACGCATTTTTCCATTGTGGATGCGGAGGGCAACGCCATCTCCTGCACCACCACGCTCAACGGCTCCTACGGCTCGGCCGTGGTGGTGGGCGGGGCCGGCTTTGTGCTCAACAACGAGATGGACGATTTCTGCACCGCACCAGGCGTGCCCAACGCCTATGGCCTCATCGGCGGCGAGGCCAACGGCATCGCCCCCGGCAAGCGCATGCTCTCCTCCATGGCGCCCACCATCGTCACGCGCCGCGGTCGCCTGTTCATGGTAGTGGGGTCGCCCGGCGGCGCCACCATCCCCACCACGGTGTTCCAGGTGATCCTCGACGTGGTGCAGCACCGCGCATCCATGCAGGAGGCCGTGGCCCTGCCCCGCTTCCACCACCAATGGCTGCCCGACACTGTGCGCATGGAAGCCGGTGCCTTTTCGCCCGCGGACAGCCTCGCGCTGGTGCACATGGGCCACGCCTTCAAGCTAAAGCACGCCATCGGCCGGGCGGATGCGGTGCTGGTGCGCGGCGATGGCAAGTTGGAGGGTGGTGCGGACCCGCGCGGAGATGACAACGCCGGAGG
>JAFDZY010000131.1 GCA_018266685.1 Bacteroidota bacterium | reverse complement strand
TACCAGGTGGTGGCCACATCAGCCACGCCGCAGCCGCAAGCACCGGGGGCGGTCTTGTCGGGGTCGTTCACGCAACCGTCGTTGGCATCGCAAGTGCCATCACCATCGGTATCTTGGAAGGTGTGTACGCACTGGTTGCCGTCCCAAGTGTCCACGGTGCAGGGGTCGCCGTCATCGCAGTTCACCGGCGTGCCCACACAGTTGCAGGAAGCGTCGAGCGCATCACCGGAAGTGTTCGGGTTGCCGTCGTCGCAAGCGCTGCCCACGGTGCCGGTCACGCTGGGGCAACCATCCGTGTTGTCCGCCACATAGCCCGGAGGCTGGATGCAGGTGTAGCCTGCTACGCTGTTGTTGGGGTCGCCCAAGCCGTCACCGTCGGTATCGGCATACCAAGTGGTGGCCACATCAGCCACGCCGCAGCCGCAAGCACCGGGGGCGGTCTTGTCGGGGTCATTCACGCAACCGTCGTTGGCATCACAGGTGCCATCACCGTCGGTATCCTGGAAGGTGTGTACGCACTGGTTGCCGTCCCAAGTGTCCACGGTGCAGGGATCGCCGTCATCGCAGTTCACCGGCGAGCCCACGCAGTTGCAGTTGGCATCAAGCGCATCGCCGGTGGTGTTCGGGTTGCCATCATCGCAGGCGCTGCCCACGGTGCCGGTCACGCTGGGGCAACCATCCGTGTTGTCGGCCACGTAGCCTGGAGGCTGGATGCAGGTGAAGCCCGCTTGGCTGTTGTTGGGGTCGCCCAAGCCGTCACCGTCGGTATCGGCATACCAGGTGGTGGCCACGTCGGGGTTGCCGCAACCACAGGCACCGGCACTGATCTTGTTCGGATCGTTCGGGCAGCCGTCGTTGGCATCGCAGGTCAGGTCGCCGTCGGCATCCTGGAAGGTGTGGGTCACGTCGCCGTTGAGGCATTCATCCAGTGTACATGGGTCGCCATCATCCACGGTGACCTGCGAGCAGGAGCAGCCGTCGGTGTTCACGCCCTCGCCATTGGGCGTGTTGGCGCAAAGGTCGCTGCCGTTGCACACGCCGTCGTTGTCATCGTCATTGCAGTACAGGCGGTAGCTCACGCCGCAAATGCTGGAGCTGTAGACCTCAATATAATAGGTGCCAGCAGGCACGGAGCCGCTGGTTTCCGTGGTGTCCAAGGCCGGTACTCCAGCACCACCCACGGCCACCGCGGAATTGGTGAAAATGGCCGAGCCGCCCGAATTGCGCAGGTACACGCTCATGGTGCCGGCCGCACCGGCATTCTCCGCACTGGTGATGGCGCGCAACACCCCGCCCGGGTGGTTCACCTTGAAGTAGTCGTCATTGTTGTCATACCCAAAGCCTACGCGACCCTCGACCACCGAGTCGTTCAGGTTGATCAAGGGCGCCTGGGCCAAGTTCTGGTTCGGCTCGGCATCATCGGCATACAGGGGTTCCGCTACACTGTAACTGAACCGGTAGGACACGCCACACACGCTCGGGTTGTAAAACTCGAGGTAATACACGTTCTCCGTGCCGGTACAGTGGTGGATGAAGGTGGTATCCTCAGCAACGCCGGAACCGCCCACATTCGCCGTCCAAGTTTCCAACGCGCTACCACTGCTGTTCAACAGGTACACCGTCATGGTGCCCGCCGCCCCGGCGTTCTCCGCCGATACGTTCACGCTGAACACGCCGTCGTCGGGGGCTTGCACGCGATAATAGTCATAGGGGTTATCGTAATAAAAGCTGACACGCCCGTCGTAGGCGGTATCGCTGTGCGTCACGAAGGCCTGGGCGAGGTTCTGGTTGGGCTCGGCATCATCGGCATATACAGGCGCCGCCACACTGTAACTGAACCGGTAGGACACGCCACACACGCTCGGGTAGTAGAACTCCAGGTAATAAACCTGCTCCGTGCCGGTACAGTGGTGGATGAAGGTGGTATCCTCAGCAACGCCGGAACCGCCCACATTTGCGGTCCAAGTTTCCAGCGCGCTACCACTGCTGTTCAACAGGTACACCGTCATGGTGCCCGCCGCCCCGGCGTTCTCCGCCGATACGTTCACGCTGAACACGCCGTCGTTGGGGGCTTGCACGCGATAAAAGTCAAAGGTGTTATCGTAATAAAAGCTGACACGCCCGTCGTAAGCGGTATCGCTGTGCGTCACGAAGGCCTGGGCGAGGTTCTGGTTCGGCTCGGCATCATCGGCATATACAGGCGCCGCCACACTGTAACTGAACCGGTAGGACACGCCGCACACGCTCGGGCTGTAGAACTCGAGGTAATACACGTTCTCCGTGCCGGTACAGTGGTGGATGAAGGTGGTGTCCTCAGCAACGCCGGAACCGCCCACATTCGCCGTCCAAGTTTCCAGTGCGCCACCACTGCTGTTCAACAGGTACACCGTCATGGTGCCCGCCGCGCCTGCGCTCTCCGCCGATACGTTCACGCTGAGCACGCCGTCGTTGGGGGCTTGCACGCGGTAATAGTCAAGGTTGTTGTCGTAATCAAAGCTGATGCGCCCGTCGTAGGCGGTATCGCTGTGCGTCACGAAGGCCTGCGCGGTGTTCTGGTTCGGCTCGGCATCATTGGCGTACAGCGCCGGTGTCACCGTGTAGCTCAGCTGGTAGGAAACGCCGCAGGTGGTGGCGTAATAGGGTGCCAGGAAATAGACCGCCCCGTCTCCGATGCAGGTATGGGTGAAGGTCTGCGTGTTGGGGGCTCCGTTCGCGCCGATGCCGACCTTCCAGATGAGAATCGTGCTGCCGCTGCTGTTCATCAAATACAGGGACAGGGAATCCGTCGTGCTGCTGCCGGCATGTTCGGCGCTAATGGTCACATTCAAGACGCCTTGGTCCGGTGCGAGGATACGGTGGTAGTCGCCGTTATCACCATATTCAAAATTGAGGCGGCCCTGGAGGTTCACGCCTGGCTGCAGGGTATCCAATGCCTGCGCGGTGTTCTGGTTGGGTTCAGTGTCATCGGCAAACATCGGCGGGGTCACCGAATAGTTGAACCGGTAGGACACGCCGAATGCATCCGGGCTGTAGAAATCCAGGAAATAAACCGCTCCCTTGCCCATGCAAGTACGGGTAATGGTGGTCGTGGTGGGTATGCCACTGGCACCGATCGGTACCCGCCATGTTTGCAGGGTGGTGCCACTGCTATTGTGCAGATAGAGGCTCAAACTATCGGTGGTCACGTTACTGGCATGCTCTGCGGATACGGTCACGCTGAAAAGGCCGTCGTCCGGAAGCAAAATGCGGAAGTAGTCCCATTGGTCACCATAGTAAAAGCTGACCTGGCCGTCATGGTCCACGCCGGCGGCAAGGGTGTCCGAAGCTTGGGCGATGTTTTGGTTGGGTTCCGCATCATTGGCAAACAACGGCGCCCCCATGTCGCAGGTGATTATGTAGGATGTGCATACGGTGGTGCTGGGGTTGATCACAACGATATGGTACAACCCCACCCCCGCGTTGGGATAGGTGAGCGTATCCAAGACGGCCGTGTTGTTTCCACCGGCGGTTACCGTGTAGCTCTGAAGAAGGCTTCCCGAGTTGTTCAGCAGTTGCACGGTCACGGCAAGGTCCGTGGTGCCGCTGTTGCTCATGTTGGTGATGATCTCCAGCACGCCCTGCATCGGCGAGCTGTAGCTGAAATAATCCGTGCTGTTGTCCGTAGGCGCGCAAGTACCGGTGCTGCCACCAATGCTGGAGTTGTTCCACAGAGGCGTGGCTTGGGCGATGTTGTTGTTGGGTTCCACTTCCGCTTGCGCCCACGTACACAGCGGTACGGCCAGGGCGAGGGCATGTGCAAGGAGTCTTCGATTGGGTTTCATGGTGCGTAGTGGTTTAGTGGAAGGGTTGAGGAGGTTTGTTGACTGCTTATCGGATTGCGGGTTGGGATGTGAACGGACGGTTCATTTTTTTCTGCCACCCGGATTATGCAGCAGGTTTCGTGGCGAGGGTCGAAAGCGCAATGGCAGCAAGGGTTGCGTTGAGGAACAATAGCCCACGCTATTGTGACGAAAGCCCAAGGTGCCGCCACAGGCAGTGGAAAGCCAGTGAAACGCTTGCTGCCATTGCGATTTCGGGACGTAGCAGAAGTCCTGCTGCATATTCCGGATGCCATGTTCCAGAAGCTTTGGTGGCATGCTTGCCAGCAGCAGATCAGGGAAATTGCCAGGGCGGGTGTCAATCCCACAATAGAGGGACACGGGCAGGGTGCTGCAAAAGAGCGACTACCGGTGGCGGCCGCGCGGGCAGCCAGTCTTAAAGGGATGGGGAAGGGTTATCCCCAAGAATTTTTCAGCCAAGCCCGTTCACCTTTTCAACCTACCCCGATGGGTTGGTGAACCCGGGTCAAAATCGGGGCGACCAGAGCGATGGCACAAACCGCCCAATTCCCGTATTATCGCAACTTGGAAGCAAAAGCCAGTGGAAGAAAAGGCTGCGGCGGACATATTGTTTCTTTCCGCTTGGGCGGAAGCACTGGTGCGGAACGATTCCGGTACGCTCAAGAAGCTGTATGCGCTGCATTTTCCCACGGTGAAGCAGTATGTGCAACGCAACAGCGGCACCGTGGAGGATGCCCGGGACGTGTTCCAGGATGCCATTACCGTGCTGTGGCTGAAGGCCAAGGACGGCACCTTGCAGCAGGATACCGAACCGGGCGCCTTCCTATTCCGGGTCTCCAAAAACAAATGGCTGGACCGCGTACGGTCGGCCGCACAGCGCACCATGACCGTGGTACCCGTTGAACATACCGGCGCACCCGATGACGTGGAAACGGTGGACCTGGAAGAACGGATCCAACGGCTGAAACAGGTGTACGACCGCATGGACGAGCACTGCCGCACCGTGCTGGGCCGTTTTTATTTCCAGCGGGAAGACATGGCCACCATCGCCCAAGCGATGGGCGTAACCGAAGAAAGCATCCGCACCATCAAGTACCGCTGCATGATGAAGCTGCGCGCCTTCCGCAAGCATATTACGGACGGGGTGGAAGAGACTGAACCATGAGCAAGGGAGCATTGCCACAAGGACGGTTCGAGGCCATCGAGGCCTATCTGCTCGGCACCATGCCCGCAGCGGAGCAGGTACGGTTCGTGCAGGAATTGGGCACGGACCCGGAGCTGCGCGCCGAAGTGGAGCTGCAGCGCGAGAACATGCTGGCCGTGGAACTCGGCGGCATGCACCGATCGTTGCGCAGCATCATGGTGCAGGATGAAGAACGCGGAACCACGGGATGGGGCCATTTCCTGAAGTACGCTGCCGTTGTGGCCGCGCTGCTGATCGGTGCGCTGTGGTGGTTCAGCCGCCCACCGCTGAATGAGCGCCTCTATGCGGAATTCCACCAAACAGACCCGGGACTGCCCGTGCCCATGAGCGCTGTGCACGATCCCGCTTTCCAGGATGCCATGGTCGCCTATAAGCTGGGTGACTTCCAGGAAGCACTGGACAAATGGAACGCACTGGCCACTACTTCGCCCGGCAACGACACGCTACAGTTTTACATCGCAAGTGCTACGCTTTCCAAGGGCAATGCAGGTGCGGCCATCCCGCTGTTCAAGGCAGTGGCGGCAAATACGGCCTCGGCCTTCCATGCCAAGGCACGCTGGTTCCTCTTCCTGGCGTATTTGCGGGAAGGACGCGTGCATGAGATGAAAGCGCTGGGCTTGGAAGCAGATCCGGTATATGGCGACCGTGTGCAGGCTATTGAAGGACATTTCAAACCGTGAGCCATGCGCAGCACGGTGGCTTGGCTGATGGTTGCCTTGCCGCTCCTGGCCGGGGCGCAGGGCCTGGCCAAGCGCCATGCGCTGATCGATCAAGCCTACAAGGCCGAACAGTACGCGGAGGTGGTGCGGTTGATCGATGCGCAATTGAAGGAAGTACCTGGCACTCCGTGGCAGGATTCCATCCAGCAGTACGTGTATCCTTACGGTCGCGCCACCGGCAAGCTCAAGGGCGTGGATGCGGGCATTGCCGCAGCGGAACAGATCACGGGCATGCTCGGAGCGGGATCCAACGCAGTGCAGCGGATCAATGCGCTCTTCGACCTGAGCTGGATCTATTATGAGGCTGGCCGGGTAAAAGGCTGCATACGCTCCGATTCCACGGCTGTGGCGATCGCGGAAGGGCATGCGGAAGTTCCGGCCATCAAGCGCGGCCAAGCACAGCAATACCTGGCCTTCGACTACAGCATCCTCGGCGATCACCGGCGTTCCCTGGAGCACGCACAAGCCGCACTGGACGCGTACAGCCGGGCGGGCACCGTGCCGGCCAAACAATGGGCGGAGTCATATACCGCCGTGGGAACGGCATACTGGCACCTGGGCCGCATCCGCGATGCCGAACGCGCCTACCGAAGATCACTGGAAGTACTTGGCGATGGGGAGTCCGAGGCCCTGTTGGTGCGCAAAGTGAGCGTGCATGGCAATTTGGGCGTGCTTTGGCAGAACGCGGGCGACCTGGTGCGAAGCAAGGCGGAGTACCACGAAAGCCTACGGCTCTGCGACCGCATCCTGGCCACCACCACCGATCCCTCCACACGGGATGAGATCACCGTGAACCGCTCACGCACCTACCTCAACCTCGCCACGGTGTATTTCGATGCGGGCGATGACGGCCGTGCCCAGGAATTGCTGGACCTGGCCTGGGCGGACCGCAGCAAGGTGCTCCAGCCGGACGATCCGCAGCTGTTGTCCGTGCGCGACAGGATGGCCGACATAGAACTTGCCGCTGGTGCATTGGACAGGGCCGAGGCTTTCGAACAGGCCTACCTGGCCGCCTGCGAGCGGCAATTCGGCAGAAAGAGCGAGGAGTACATCAGGGCCTGTTCCAAGTTGGGGCTGATCGCCGCCCGGAAAGGAGACCACCAGCGGGCGGATTCGTTGTTCGCCCTCAGCATGGCCTACGGGCGGCTCAATGCGGATCCCGCCTCGGACGCGGTACTCGCCACCACCCTGAAGCAACGCGCCCGCATGCGGGGCGATGCAGGCAGGACCCAGGAGGCCATGGCCGACCTGGCACAGGCCAAGCGCATCATGGTGAACATGTATGGGGCGGGCAATTACCGGGCGGTCCAGTGCGATGTACTGTTGGCGGAAGAAGCATTCGCCGCAGGGCGGTTCGCTGAAAGTGCAAGGCAGGCCGATAGTGCCTTGGTCAGCCTGCGGGATCGTGTGGATGCGCTTCGTGCCAACGGACAACCGGTTTTCTTTCCGGATCCGGGCTTGCTCTCCGATGCGGTGTATTGGAAGGTGAAGGCTGAACGTGCCATGGAGGCGCCGGGCACGATAGGGAAGGAGTGGCAGGCAGACCTTGACCTGGCGATCGCCTCCTTGGGTCGGAACAGGGTGCGCATCAAAGATGCGGCCTCCAAACTGCGGCTGATGGCAGCCCAGCAAAAGCTCTTCGGTCTGGCGCTCGACCTCGCCTATGACGCCTACGCGCGGTCGCATGCGGAAGCGGATGTGGAGCGTTTTCTCCAACTGTCCGAGGCCAACCGGTCGTTGCTGCTGAAGGGTCGGCTGAACGAGTTCACAGGCATGCAGTTCGGCGGCATCCCGGATTCGGTGAGCGCGCATGAACAGGAGTTGTTGGCCGCGCTGGACATCGATGATGCACAGCGGGCCTCGGCCACCGAGCACACCGAGCATGAAAAGGCCTACAACGCATTCCTGGGCACCCTGGAGCGAGAATATCCGCACTATTTCTCCCTGCGTTATGGGGACCAGGCCCCGTCCATCGCGCAGATCCGTGAGCAACTGCTGGCACCGGACCGGCAGCTATTGGCCTATGCCCAAAGTGCTGAGCACCTGTATGCAGTGGTAATCGGCCTGGACCGTGCCGACCTGGTGCGCATGGAACCCGGAAACTTGGACCAGGTGGTGAAAGACTTGCGCACAGCGGTCGCTTCCCGGCAACGCAACGCCTTCACGGAGCAGGCCTATCACCTGTATCAACTGGTGTTTGCACCCGTGGCGCCCATGCTGACGGGCAATGAGCTGCTCATCATCCCGGACGGTCCATTGCACACGTTGAACTTCGAGATGCTGCTATCGGCCCCCGGCACCAAGGACTTCAAGGAGCACTTCCTCATCCAACGGTACGCGATCGGCTACCTGCTCAGCGCGACCACAGCGTTGCAGTTCGCCGGTCTTTCACGCGGCAGGGCCAATGGCACGCTCGCCTTGGCGCCCGGCTTCACGGAGCAGACCAAGCAGGAATATCTGGCACAGGTGAAGGACAGTGGAACGGTGGATGACCACTACCTGCATTTCGTTCGGCAGCCGTTCGCCGTGCGCACCGCGCAGACCTTGGGCCGGACCGCATCGGCCGCCGTATTGACGGGCGGGTCGGCGAGCGAAGAGGCGTTCCGGAAGGATGCATCACAGTATGGCATTCTTTTTCTCGGCACCCATGCGGAAATGGACCCGGTGGACCCCATGTACAGCAGCCTGGTTCTGAGCAAGGACGGCGACGGCACCGCCCACGACGGTGATGGCTACCTGCACGCATACGAACTGTATGCGCTGGACCTCAATGCCCAGCTTGCGGTGATCGCCGCATGCGAAACCGGCAACGGCAAGGTGGATCCCGGTGAAGGCGTACGGTCGTTGGGGGCGGGCTTCGCGTACGCGGGATGCCCCAGCCTGGTGGCCGCCCTGTGGAGCATCGACGAGAAAACCAGTGCGGCGATCTTGGAAAGCTTCTTCAACCACTTGTCCGATGGCATGCCAAAGCACCTGGCGCTACGCCAGGCCAAGCTGGACTTTTTGGCCGATGCTCACGACGAGGCCGAACTGCCTTACTACTGGGCAGGACTGGTCCTCACCGGTGATGTGCGGCCGGTGGTGCAGTCCGGGACCCCATGGTGGTGGTGGGGCCTTGGGGGGGCTGCATTGCTCATCCTCGTGGTGGTGCTGGTCCGGGCACGCTCCCGTCGGGGGACTTCGCGTGGCGCGGAGAACCTGCACGCGGCCTAATGCGAAGGTCGGAAACACGAAGGGCCGCCCTTTGCGGACGGCCCTTCACGTAGTGTGTGTTGCAGGCTTACATCATGCCGCCCATGCCGCCCATGTCGGGCATGCCGGCGGGGGCCTTCTCCTCCTTCTCCTCGCTGATCACGCA
Source organism: Bacteroidota bacterium (assembly GCA_018266685.1). Taxonomy (GTDB): domain Bacteria; phylum Bacteroidota; class Bacteroidia; order Flavobacteriales_F; family PHOS-HE28; genus PHOS-HE28. Next base: position 19,866 of record JAFDZY010000131.1, on the reverse strand, counting down.
CTCGGTGGTGAGCAGCATGCTGGCGATGGAAGCGGCGTTCTCCAAGGCTACGCGGGTCACCTTGGTGGGGTCGATCACGCCTGCGGCAAGCAGGTTCTCGTACTCCTCGGTGCGGGCGTTGAAGCCGAAGTCGGCCTTGCCGTCGCGCACCTTTTGCACCACGATGCTGCCTTCCAGGCCTGCATTGGCCACGATCTGGCGCAGCGGCTCTTCCAAGGCGCGGCGCACGATGGCGATGCCGGTGGTCTCATCGGCATGGCTGCCCTCCATCTTGTCCAGGGTCTTCTGGGCGCGGATGTATGCCACGCCACCGCCCGGCACGATGCCTTCCTCCACGGCTGCGCGGGTGGCGTGCAGCGCGTCGTCCACGCGGTCCTTCTTTTCCTTCATCTCCACCTCGGTGGCGGCGCCGATGTACAGCACGGCCACGCCGCCGGCCAGCTTGGCCAAGCGCTCTTGCAGCTTCTCTTTGTCGTAGTCGCTGGTGGTGGTCTCGATCTGGGCCTTGATCTGGTTCACGCGCCCCGTGATGTCGGCCTTTTTGCCCGCACCGTTCACGATGGTGGTGTTGTCCTTGTCAATGCTGATCTTCTCCGCCTTGCCCAGCATGTTCAGATCGGCGTTCTCCAGCTTGAAGCCGCGCTCCTCGCTGATCAACGTGCCGCCCGTAAGGATGGCGATGTCCTCCAGCATGGCCTTGCGGCGGTCGCCGAAGCCGGGGGCCTTCACGGCGGCCACCTTCAGGGAGCCGCGGATCTTGTTCACTACCAAGGTGGCCAGCGCCTCGCCGTCCACGTCCTCGGCAATGATCAACAGGGGCTTGCCCGTTTGTGCGCTCTTCTCCAGCACGGGGAGCAGTTCCTTCATTGTGCTGATCTTCTTGTCGTAGATCAGGATGTAGGCGTTCTCCAGCTCCGCCTCCATCTTCTCCGCATTGGTCACGAAGTAGGGGCTGATGTAGCCGCGGTCAAACTGCATGCCTTCCACCACCTCCACGGTGGTGTCGGTGCCCTTGGCCTCCTCCACGGTGATCACGCCTTCCTTCTTCACCTTGGCCATGGCCTCGGCGATCAGGGTGCCGATGGTGTCGTCATTGTTGGCGCTGATGCTGGCCACTTGCTTGATCTTGGCATTGTCGTCGCCCACGGCCTTGCTCATCTTCTTGAGCTCGTCCACCACGGCCACCACAGCCTTGTCGATGCCGCGCTTGAGGTCCATGGGGTTGGCGCCGGCGGCTACGTTCTTCAAGCCGCTGGTCACGATGCTCTGGGCGAGCACCGTGGCGGTGGTGGTGCCGTCACCGGCGATGTCGGCGGTCTTGCTGGCCACTTCCTTCAGCATCTGGGCGCCCATGTTCTCCACGGCGTCCTTCAGTTCGATTTCCTTGGCCACGGTCACCCCGTCCTTGGTCACTTGGGGGGCGCCGAATTTCTTGTCGATGATCACGTTGCGGCCCTTGGGTCCCAAGGTCACCTTCACGGCGTTCGCGAGGTGGTCCACGCCGCGCTTCAGGCGGTCGCGGGCGTCCACTTCAAATTGGATGTTCTTTGCTGCCATTTGCAGTTGTTGGTTGTTGAGGTTGGTGATTTTTGTTGCGTTGCTGCAATGTTGCTGCTGGCGCTGTTGCTGTCGCTGTCGCGTCGACCCATTGGGTCGACTGTACAGCTCATACAGCTCAGCGCAGTACAGTTCAGTTCAGCACGGCGTAGATGTCGCTTTCGCGCATGATCATGTAATCCTTGCCGTCCAGGTTCAGCTCCGTGCCGCTGTACTTGCCGTACAGGATCTCGTCGCCCACCTTTACGCTCAGGGGGGTCACCTTGCCGTCGTCGGCCACGCGGCCGGTGCCGGTGGCGATCACCTTGCCACGCTGGGGCTTTTCCTTTGCCGTGTCGGGGATGATGATGCCACCCTTGGTGGTTTCTTCTGCAGCGGCGGCTTCAACAAGTACGCGGTCTGCAAGGGGCTTCACTTTGGTCGCCATGTCTGGGTTGAATTGGTTGAATGTTGTCGGTTGCGCGTTCAGCGATCCACGTGCCAGCGAATGGGAACTGCCAAAAGCGACAGGTTCAATAAGCAGAAGGGGGTGGCGTGTCAGGCATTGGCTGACAAGCTGGCGCGGCAGGGCCTACTTGGGGGCCTGCGGAGCAGCCGGAACGCTCACTTGGGCGCTGTCCCCAACGGTGGTCGCCGTATTCGCGTTGGGGTTCTCGTCCAGCACGATGGGTGCGTCCAGGTTGTCGCTGGCCACGGTGGTGCCTTGGAGGGAAGCGGATACCAGGCACAGCACCATCAGGGCCCCGGCCAATGTCCAAGTGGACTTCTCCATGAAATCGGCCGTGCGCTGCACGCCACCGATCTGGGAGGCTCCGGTGAAGCCCGTTGCGAGTCCGCCACCCTTGGGGTTTTGGGCTAATACTACCAAGCCCAGCAACACGGCCAGGATGATGATGATGATGGAAATTGCGACCATTTCTACTTGTTCGATCGGCCCTCAAGGGCTTTGGAAAGGGCTGCGAAGTAAACGCTTTTCTCCGGATGCTTCAATGCCAATCGGTCATAGACCTCCTTCGCCTTGGTGAAATTGCCCTGCTTTTCCAGTATCCGCGCCAGTGTTTCGCTCACCATGCCATGGTCCTCCAGGCTCTTTTTGGCGGCTTGCTGCGGGTTGAAGAAGGCAGCCTTGGGCTTGATCTCGGCCTCACCTCTCCGGATGAATTTCTCCATGAGTTCCGCTGCGGAGGGCACAGGTTCCGCAGCGGCCGCCGCAACCGGTGCCGCGGCAGGCTGCTTGGGGATCGGCGCGGAAACCGGAGGGGCTGCAACTTCCCGCAGGCCTGGCATGGCCACCTGCTGGTCCAGCCAATCGGTGAATTTCAGCTTGGTTGCCCGTGGCACAATGGGATCTTCGGCATTTGGGGCCAATTGCGGGGGATCGGCGGGCAGGGCTGCCGTCGCAGCCGGTTCCACGTACGGCTGGGGTGAAGGAGTTTCCGCCGGTTCCGGCCTTTGGGCGGCGAGATCATGGATTTGATAGCCGCTTGCGCGGATTGCCTCCTGTATCTGTTGTTCCAGAATGTCGCTTGCCGGGTCAGGCACGGGCGGCGGAACCGCATTTGGCGGTTCCGGACGTTCATGCCCTAAGGTTGTTGGAGCGGAAGGGAATATCGCAGGGGCCTCTGCCGTGGGCGGGGCATCGGTGGCCAAGGACAAGGGTTGTTCTTCCTCCGTACCGGAAACCGGGTGCTTTACAAGCTGTGCCGGGATATCGGTAACATCCGGAACCGCCAATGGCGGCGTAACGCTGGCGGGCACGGCCTCCACCGGCAGCGGCTGAATAGCCGGAGCAATTGCCGGAGGTTCCCACTGGTGGACGGTACCCTGTTCCGGTGCTTGGAGCAGGTCGTACAGCACTGCGCGTGAGGGCAGGAATGCCGCCGGATTGCCATGGATGCCGTTGGTGAGCACGTCGCCGGAACCGTGCCGGCCAACAGCCAGCAGCAGTTGGGCGCCACTGAACCATGGGAATCGCACCGCCAGGTCACGCAGCGCGGCCAAGTCCTGCTTGGCGGCAAGGGCCGGGTGCTGCAGTAGTTCCGTGAGGCGTTCGCGCTCCATGCCAATTCGCGGATCAGCAATGCATTGCCAGTTGGAATGGAATGCCCGGTTGCAACATCTGCCTGCGGGTTGTAAGGACCATTTGGTTTTTCATCCTTCCGGTTATCCTGCCTCCAATTTTCTGATCTCCAAATCGTCCTACCAGTTTCCCAATGTCCGGTCGAATATATCCTGTGCCAGTTGTTTTCCGATTTCCTGCACCAAGCCGGTTTCCACGGTACTGAGGTCCTGGCTGCTGGGGAAGTCGGCGAACCGGGAAACGGAAATGTCCGCGTCCGATTTGCTGTCGGCCTTGTTGGCAAAGTGCACGCTTACGGTGATGGTGAGCCGGTTCATGGCGGCGGTTTCGTTGGCCTGGATGGCCACAGGCTGCACGTCATAGCCGGTAATGGCACCGTCATAAGCGATGTCCCCGCTGGATTGTATGAGGGTGAGCGGCGTTTGAGCCTGCATCAGGTCGCGCAGGGCTTCGGTGATGCCCTGCGCAGTTTGCGGGGAACAAAGCGGGGCGCGGGCTTCCAGGCTGGCCACGCTCAGGGTTTTGGCGGTGGCGGGCACGGCCCCCCCGCTCAGTGAATAGTTCACCGTGCAACCGCCGAACAGTAGCGCCAAGGCCACGGCACCGATGCCTACTCGATGTTCCACTCCTTGATCTTGCGGTAAAGTGTGCGTTCGCTGATGCCCAGTTCCTGCGCGGCTTTCTTTCGTCGGCCACGGTGCTTGGCCAGGGCCTTGCGGATCAATTCCCGCTCCTTGTCCTCCAGGCTGAGCGATTCCTCCACCTCGGTGTGTTCCACGTCCTCATCCAGTTGTGCCGGCATGCGGATGCTCATGCCAGGTTCCGGGGTGAGCAGTACATTTTCCGCGAAGGACTGTTGCGCAGGTTGCACCACGCGGGCGTGGTTCCCGGATAGGGCATTTACCTGGTCCTTCAGCGCGTTCAGGTCCTTCTTCATGTCGAATAGGAACTTGAAGATCAGCTCGCGCTCATTGATGCTTTCGCCATGACCGCTGACGTCGCCGCCACCGTGGCCTGCGGGCACCAATGCCGTGGTCTCGGCCGGCAGGTAGTGCCGCAGGGTTTCGCCGGTGATGGTGCGCTCCTTTTCAATCACGCTCATCTGCTCGGTGAGGTTGCGCAATTGGCGCACGTTGCCCGGCCATCGGTAGGAGGAGAGCAATTGGCGCGCGTCCTCCGTGAGGGTGATGGGAGGAGCCTTGTAGCGGGAGGCGGCCTCCTGTGCGAACCAGCGGAACAGCAGGTGGATGTCCTCTTTGCGCTCGCGCAGCGCAGGTACGTGGATGGGCACGGTGTTCAGCCGGTAGAACAGGTCCTCGCGGAATTTTCCGCGCTGCACCGCCTGCATCATGTCCACATTGGTGGCGGCGGTTACGCGCACGTTGGTCTTCTGGGCCTTGCTGCTGCCTACGCGGATGAACTCGCCGGTCTCCAGCACGCGCAGCAGGCGCACCTGGGTGCTCAGCGGCAGTTCGCCCACCTCGTCCAGGAAGATGGTGCCGTTGTTGGCCACCTCGAAGTAGCCCTTGCGCGCCTCGTGTGCCCCGGTGAAGGAGCCTTTTTCATGCCCGAAGAGTTCGCTGTCAATAGTGCCTTCGGGGATGGCCCCGCAGTTCACCGCGATGTAGGGCCCATGCTTGCGGGCGCTGAAGGCGTGCACGATCTGCGGCATTACTTCCTTGCCGCTGCCGCTCTCGCCGCTGATCAGCACGCTCAGGTCCGTGGGGGCCACCTGCGCCGCGATCTCGATGGCGCGGTCCAACAGGGGCGAGGCACCGATGATGCCGAAGCGTTGTTTGATGGGCTGCACGTTCATGCTTGCAATGCGGGTTCGTTCGCCCATGCGATCGGTTCGCCTTGAAGAGATCCTGCAGTGGCACTTGTGATGCGGACTTGGATGAGGTCGCCGGGACGTAACTCCGTGGTTGTCAGTTGTTGGTTGTTGGTTGTCAGGTCGCGAAGAGAACTTTCATCGCGGCCATCGCCCTTCCTTGCAGCCGGACAACTAACAACTGACAACTGCTCACTGGAACGCGGCACGATCACCACGGAGTTCTGCGTGTTGCGCCCGTACATGAACTCCGCGCTGCGCTTGCTTACGCCTTCGATCAGCACTTCATGCACCTGGCCCACGTAATTAGCCATCCGCTTGGCGGAATTGAGCTTTTGGGCCTCGATGATCTCGGTGAGGCGCCTGCTCTTCACGTCTTCAGCCACATCGTCCGGGAGCTTGCGGGCGGCCAAGGTCTTGGGCCGCTCGCTGTACTTGAACATGAAGGCCATGTCATAGCCCACTTCGGCCATCAGGCCCAAGGTGTCTTGGTGATCCTCCTCGGTCTCCCCGCAGAAGCCGGCAATGATGTCCGTGCTGATGGCGCAATCGGGCATGTGGCGGCGGATGGCTGCGATGCGGCCCATGTACCACGCCCGGTCGTAGCCGCGGTTCATGTTCTTCAGCACCGTGCTGCTGCCGCTTTGCACAGGGAGATGGATGTACTTGCAAATGTTGTCGTGCCGCGCCATCACTTCCAACACCTTGTCAGTCATGTCTTTGGGGTGGCTGGTGCTGTAACGGATGCGCAGCGAAGGGCAGGCCGTGGCCACAAGTTCCAGCAGGTCCGCAAAGTCGGTGACGGGCAGGGGGGCATCATCTGATCGTCTGATCATCTGATCATCTGATCGGAATTTGTACGAATCCACGTTCTGCCCCAGCAGCGTCACTTCCTTGTACCCATCGGCCACCAACTGCTTGCATTCCGCCACGATGGAATGGGCATCGCGGCTGCGCTCGCGGCCCCGGGTGAAGGGCACCACGCAAAAGGCGCACATATTGTCGCAGCCCCGCATGATGGTGACAAAGGCCGTGACGCCGTTGCTGTTCAGCCGCACGGGCACGATCTCGCCGTAGGTCTCCTCGCGGCTCAGCAGCACGTTCACCGCGCGCTGGCCACTGCCCACCTCGTCCAGCAGTTGCGGCAGGCTGCGGTAGGCATCAGGGCCCACCACCAGGTCCACCACTTTTTTCTCAACGAGCAGCTGCTCCTTCATCCGCTCGGCCATGCAGCCCAGCACGCCCACCTTCAACTCTTTGTTGCCGGCTTTCAGCCGGTTCATTTCGTTGATGCGCTGCAGCACCGTGTACTCGGCCTTTTCGCGCACGCTGCACGTGTTCAGCAGCACCAGGTCCGCCTCCTCGGCGCTGTTCACCGCAGTGTAGCCTTCCTTGGCCAGGATGCTCGCCACGACCTCGCTGTCGCTCACGTTCATCTGGCAGCCGTAGCTCTCTATGTATACCTTCTTGCCCATTCCCAAAGGGCTGCAAAGGTACCGGTTTTGCGGGGAATGTGACGATTTGGCAGCCTGCACTGGCTCTGCTCGATGGAATCAGAGGATGCCCTTTAGCGCTTGTGGTCGGTTTGGTTCGGATTGATGCGGGGTACGTGGGCCGATGCTTGGCAATTTGCAAGTCCAATTGGCCGGATGCGGGGCCGGTCCGTGCATCATCCCTAAAATTTTCTTCCCCTTAGGGGAAACCAACCTCCGGGCATGATCGGGCATCCGAATTCCAAAAGAACGCCTTTGCTTTGCGCCCCCAAAGCAATCCGGCATGGCCAAGAAGGAAGATGACCTGGTGATCGTGGAGTCGCCCGCCAAAGCGAAAACCATTGAGAAGTACCTCGGTGCGGGCTATACCGTGCTCAGCAGCTTCGGCCATGTGCGCGACCTGCCCGAACGCGACCTCAGCGTGGACGTGGACAACGGCTTTGAGCCCAAGTACATCGTGCCCGATGAAAAGAAGGGCAAGCTGGCCGAGCTGCGCAAGCAGGCCAACAAGGCGGCCACCGTTTGGCTGGCCACAGATGAAGACCGCGAAGGGGAGGCCATCAGCTGGCACCTCAAGGAAGCGTTGGACCTCCCTGACAGCAAGGTGAAGCGCATTACCTTCAACGAGATCACCAAAAGTGCCGTCACGGCGGCCATGGCCGCACCGCGCGGCATCGACCTGCATTTGGTGGACGCCCAGCAGGCACGGCGCGTGCTGGACCGCTTGGTGGGCTACGAACTCAGCCCCGTGCTTTGGCGCAAGGTGAAGCCAAGCCTCAGCGCGGGCCGCGTGCAAAGCGTTGCCGTGCGCCTCATCGTGGACCGTGAACGGGAGATCACCGGCTTCGATGCCAAGAGCGCTTTCAGGGTCACGGCCCAGTTTATCACAGGCAACAAGGCCGTGGTGAAGGCGGACCTGCCCCAACGCTTCGCCACAGAGGCGGAAGCCGTGCAATTCCTTCAAAGTTGCGTTGGCGCTAACTTCACGGTGATGGCCGTGGAAAAGAAGCCTGCCAAGCGCACGCCTGCGGCACCCTTTACCACCAGCACCTTGCAGCAGGAGGCCAGCCGCAAGCTCGGCTTCGGCGTGGACCGCACCATGCGCATCGCCCAGCACCTGTACGAGCAAGGCCACATCACCTACATGCGTACCGACAGCGTGAACCTCAGCGAACTGGCCATCAGCGCCGCCGTGGAGGCCATTACCGAACAGTACGGTGCGCGCTACAGCAAGTCCCGCCGCTTCGCCACCAAGAGCAAGGGCGCGCAAGAGGCGCACGAAGCCATCCGCCCCGCCGACATGAAGGTGCGCAACGCCGGCGCCGACCGCGATGCCGAACGGCTCTACGACTTGATCTGGAAGCGCACCCTGGCCAGCCAAATGGCCGATGCCGAACTGGAGAAGACCATCGTGGACATTGCCATCAGTACCAGGCCCAGTGATCTGCTCAAAGCCCAGGGCGAAGTGATCACCTTCGACGGCTTCCTCAAGGTGTACCTGGAAGGCAAGGATGATGAGGGCGATGAAGAGCAGGAGGGCCTGCTGCCAGACATGCGCCAGGGCGAGCAGCTTGCCTTGCAGGAAATGACCGCCACACAGCGCTACGACCGTCCCGCGCCACGCTACACCGAGGCCAGCTTGGTAAAGAAGCTGGAGGAACTCGGCATCGGCCGCCCCAGCACCTATGCGCCCACCATCAGCACCGTGCAAAAACGTGGCTATGTGGTGAAGGAGAACCGTGAAGGCATACAGCGGGCGTACCGCATCCTCACCTTGGCTGGCGGGACCGTCAGCGGCAAGTCCGCCACGGAGAACACCGGCGCCGAAAAGCAAAAGCTCTTTCCCACCGACATCGGCATGGTGGTGAACGACTTCCTGGTGGAACATTTTCCCACCATCGTGGACCTCAATTTCACGGCCAAGGTGGAGGAGGAGTTCGACGTGATCGCCGAAGGCCGGGAGAATTGGCGCGAAATGCTGGCCCGTTTCTACAAGCCCTTCCACGCCACCATCGGCACCGTGGTGGAAACGGCCGACCGCGCCTCCGGCAGCCGTGTACTGGGCCAAGACCCCGCGAGCGGAAAGGACGTGGTGGCCCGCATCGGCCGTTTTGGGCCCATGGTGCAGATCGGCAGTGCAGACGACGAGGAGAAACCCCGGTTCGCCTCGCTCCGCAAGGAACAAAGCATCGCCACCATCACCTTGCAGGAGGCCATGGACCTTTTCAAATTACCCCGCACCCTGGGCAAGAACGGCGAGGACGAAGTGGTCGTGAACGTGGGCCGCTTCGGGCCTTACGTGAAGCTGGGCAGCACCTTTGCCAGCCTTACGCCGGATGACGATCCGCTCTCCATTGACCTGGCCCGTGCCATTGAGCTCATAGACCTGAAGAAGGCCGCAAGTGCCACGCGGGAATTGGGCGAGTACAAGGGCGAAATGATCGTGCAGGGCCGGGGCCGCTTCGGGCCCTTCGTGAAATTCGCAAAGACCTACGCCAACATCCCCAAGGGCGAGGAGCCGTCAACGGTCACCTTGGAACGGGCCGTAGAACTGATCGAGGCCAAATTGGCCGGCGTGCGGCAGAACATCCTTAAGGCATTTGAGGGCACTACCGTGGAGATCATCGACGGTCGCTACGGTCCGTACCTTACCGACGGGAACAAGATCGCCAAGATGCCCGAGGGCAAGCAACCTGCCGAGGTGACCTTGGAGGAAGCCCAAAAACTACTGGCCGAAGCCCCCGAGCGCAAGGGGCGTGGCCGCAGAAGTACAGCACCGAAGAAGGCTGCTGCGAAAAAGGCCGCACCGAAAAAGAAGGCGGCCAAGAAGAAAACGGCCGGTAAGAAGTAGGTGCCTGGGCCAGCCCTGGCTACAAAATGGACGCTTATGGACCCGCCCCGGGTCCATAAGCGTCCACGCCCGTCCATCCCAGGAGTGAGCTCCCGAACTAACACTCCACTGTGCGCATCTGCGTCTGCCCGCACAGCGGCGGCACCTGCTCCCAAGCGACCTTCGCTCCGTTCGCCCCGCCCATGGAATCCAGTCTCTACTTCAGTCCATCAGCAGCCTTCGGAGATCGCCGGCCGGAGTGGCTGGCAAACACCCTGGGTGACCACATTGCATTTCATACAGCGCAAGGCTTTCCCTCCCTGGAGGGCGTAAAGGTGGCCCTCCTGGGCGTGCTGGACGATCCCGGCCATGCAAAACCCCGGGGTTGCGTGGATGCGCCGGATGCCGTTCGCGCCCAGCTCTACAAATTGTACATGCCGGCAAACAAGTTCGGCATCGCCGATCTGGGCGACATCCACCCGGGCAACACTGCGGAGGACACCCGCCACGCCCTGTCCGCCGCTTTGGCGGAGCTGATCCGCCTGAACATTGTTCCGGTGGTCTTGGGCGGGGGGCAAGGGCACACCTTTACACAATACCTGGCTTACGAGAAGCTGGAGCGCACGGCTAATTTGGCCTGCATCGATGCGCGTTTCGACCTGGGCGAGCCCGGACAAGGCTTGGCCGAAAGCAGCTATCTGAGCCAGATCGTCCTGCGGCAGCCCAATTATCTGTTCAACTACAGCAACCTCGGTTACCAAACTTACCTCGTGGACCAGCCCGGCATCGAGCTGATCGACAAGCTCTTCTTCGATGCACGCCGCTTGGGCGAATTGAGGGCCAACCTTACTGAAGCGGAACCCGTGCTGCGCAATTCGGACACCGTGAGCGTGGACATGACGGCCATCCGCAGGGCGGACGCCCCTGGCACCACAAGGCCCGGCCCCAACGGGTTCCACGGGGAGGAAGTGTGCCAGATCATGCGTTATGCCGGCACCAGCGAAAAGATCACCTCCATCGGCCTGTATGAATTGGACCCTTGGCGCGACCAGGACCAAGTAACGGCACAACTGGCGGCCCAGATGGTCTGGTGTTTCCTGGACGGCTTCGGCAGCCGCACCAACGACCTGCCTTGGCTGGACCGCAAGCGCTTCACCCGGTTCCGGGTGCCCATCCAAGGGCACGAGCAGGAATTGGTGTTCTTCAAGAGCTCAGTGAGCGACCGCTGGTGGATGGACGTGCCCTATCGCGCAGGCCGTGAGGCCCGCTTTGAGCGCCACCACTTGGTGCCGTGCGCCTACAGCGACTACATGGCCGCGTGCCGCGAAGAGGTTCCGGACAGGTGGTGGAGGACCTTCCAAAAGCTGGCGTGATCCCAAGCCAACGGAAAGATCCGGGGCAGGAGATTTCGTTGAAAAGTTCGTCCGGTATGCTTTTTTGCTATTTTGGCGGCGACTTCCCCGGTCCGCGGACGGGGGGGAAATCTCCGGAGGCCGCGTCAAATAACAAGAAATTGCATGAGGTGGATAGTTACCGCAGGTTTCTGCGCAGTGGTGGGGAGCTTGGCCTATGCCCAACAGGACCCGCAATTCACGCAGTACATGTTCGACCGGCTTTCGGTAAACCCGGCCGTGGCCGGCAATGGCGGCAACATTTGTGCCACAGCCTTGCTTCGCCAGCAATGGACCGGCTTTGACGGCGCCCCAAAAACAGGATTGATCAACCTGCAAGGGCCGCTTACCAAGCTGAACAGTGGCTTGGGCCTGACGTTCTACTACGATAAACTGGGCCAGGAGAAGAGCACCATTGCACGCCTGCACTACGCCTACCATTTCAAGGTGGGCGCCCAAAGCACCTTCAGTGCCGGGGTGTACCTAGGCATGTCCGGCCGCGCATTGGACGGTAAATGGGTTGCCACGGACGGGGTGGCCAACGACAATGCCATCCCCACGGCAGGAAAGAGCGCCTCCGGCTTTGACTTGGGCGCGGGGCTGTACTACAAATCTCCCAAAATGTGGCTGGGCATCTCCAGCACGCAGTTGCCTGAAACGGAATTGAAGTCGGTTAGTATCCAGAACAAGCGCCACTACTACGTGCAGGCAGGTTATGATTGGGCCATTGGAGGCGACAAGAAATACACCGTGGAACCCAGCGTCCTGCTCAAGAGCGATGCTTCATCCACGCAGATCGACATCAGTGCCCTGTTCCTGTATGACGAAATGCTGTGGATCGGCGCAAGCTACCGTACCGAGGATGCCATCGCGCCGATGATCGGCTACCAGATGAAAATGCCCAAGGGCGACAGTATGCTGCGCATCGGGTACAGCTACGATGTCACCACTTCCGAACTGAAGAACTACAGCAGCGGCAGCCATGAAGTGATGCTGAGCTACTGCTTCAAGATCGTAAAACCGGTGGTCAATGAGATCTACCACCACCCACGTTTCCTATAGGCAAGCGTAACAAAAGGACCAGATCACCGTTGGATGTCTGTCCACATCAACCCCGGCAACGGGGACGATCACCAAGGAACCCTGCAAGGAACCCCAGTGGACAGGAGCGGTAAAACAAGGAAGACCATGGAACGAAGTCCCATCCTATATCTCTGCGGCATCGCCCTGCTGGCCAGTTGCGGCAAGGGCGGCCAAGGGCAGCTGATTGGTGCCCAGAACCGCCCAAGTTGGTACCAGGTGGACCCCTACGGGATGAACTACATCCCCTTGGGCAGCTACACCATGGGGCCCAGCGACCAGGACGCACCCTATGCCCAGGTGGCCAAATCAAAAACGGTTTCGGTGCAAGCGTTCTACATGGACCAAACCGAGATCAGCAACAACGAATACCGCCAGTTCGTGGAGTATGTCATCGACTCAACCGCCAAGCGGATCTTGGGCGATGAGGACATTGGCGAACATGTGATCACCGAGGATGAGTTTGGGGAGGAGATCGACCCACCGGTGATCAATTGGAAGGAACGAATTCAGTGGGACGGGGAGGAAGAACGCGAAGCTCTGGCGGACATGTTCTACCCGGAGAGCGAACGTTTCTATCGCCGCAAGGAGATCGACACGCGGAAACTGATGTTCGAGTACTATTGGATCGACCTCAAGGAAGCGGCACGCCGCTCCGGGCAGGACCTCGACCTGAGCTATACGGACGTGAAAGGCGGCAACAACGCCATCCGGGGCCACAGTGACCGCAGCAAGTTCATCATCAAGGAGGTCATCAACGTGTTTCCGGACACCCTGACCTGGGTGCGGGACTTCACCTATTCCTACAATGAGCCGATGACCGAGAACTACTTCTGGCATCCGGCCTACGATGATTATCCGTTGGTAGGCGTTACTTGGAGCCAGGCCAAGGCGTTCAATGTGTGGCGAACCCAGAACATGATGAATGCTTGGCTGCAAAGCGAGGGCGAGCCGTTCATCAACCATTTCCGCCTGCCCACCGAGGCGGAGTGGGAGTATGCTGCGCGCGGTGGCCTGGACCTCTCCCCCTTCCCATGGGGCGGCCCCTATGTGCGGAACAGGTCGGGCTGCTTCTTGGCCAACTTTAAGCCGCTCAACGGCAACTACACCGATGACGGCGGTTTCCATACGGTACCGGTGGACAGCTATTCCGCGAATGACTACGGCCTTTACAACATGAGCGGTAACGTGGCCGAATGGACCAGCACCGCCTTTGACGAGAGCGTGTATGATTTCGACCACGACATGAACCCGGAATATTCCTACGATGCCGTGGCGAACGATCCGCCCTCAATGAAGCGGAAGGTGATCCGCGGCGGCTCGTGGAAGGATGTCGGGCTTTACATTCAAACCGGCACCAGGTCCTATGAATACCAGGACACGGCCAAGTGCTACATCGGCTTCCGCAGTGCATTGACCTACCTCGGCCGCGGCAAGGCGGTGAGCCCTGAGGACCTGTAGGACGGAACAAAAGGAAAAACAGGGAAGCACGGCACTGGAACCTGCCAGGCTCCCGCGTTCAGCAAGGAAAAACCAGATCAACCCAAAAGCAAGGACCCAAGATGAAACCAGGCAGTAAGCGGTGGAAGAATTTCATGGCCAAGTTGTACGGATTGGGCGCATCCGTTGTGCTCGTCGGTGCACTTTTCAAAATTGAGCACTGGCCGATGGCCGACTTTTTCCTGATCATCGGTCTGACCACCGAGGCGGTGATCTTTGCCTTCTCCGCCTTTGAACCCCCGCACGAGGAACCGGATTGGAGCTTGGTGTACCCCGAGCTTGCCTCCGCTGACCACGCCATGGGCGAGGATTTCAAGAAGGATGACCAGCGTTCGATCACCGAGCAACTGGACGACATGCTGGAAAGCGCCAAGATCGAGCCCGAGCTGATCGAGAGCCTCGGCCAAGGCATGCGCAGCCTCAGCGATCAGGCACGCGCCATGGGCGAGATCACCGGTGCGGCCTCCGCCACCAGCGAATACGCCGACTCCCTCAAGGGTGCCTCGGCCAAAGTGAGCGCCCTGAGCGACAGCTACGCCAAGGCCAGCGAAAGCTTGGTGGGCCTGACCGAAAACGTGGATGCGGGCCGCAATGCAGGCGAAAGCCTGGGCCGCATGAGCAAGAACCTCAGCGACCTCAATGAGATGTATGAGCTTCAGTTGCGCACCAGCCGCGAGAAGCTGGAGGCCGCCAACCAGATGTTTGCCGGCATGAGCGACATGATCTCGAACCTCAACGAGAGCGTAAGCGACACCAAGCGCTACAAGGAGAACATCTCCGAGCTGAGCAACAACCTGGCCAAGCTGAACACCGTTTATGGCAACATGTTGGCTGCCATGACCGTTCGTTGATAGTAACCCGGAAAGTTAGGACACTAACGACCGAACAAACCCAGAGCCCAACGAAATGGCAGGTGGTAATCTGTCCCCGCGACAGAAAATGATCAACTTGATGTACTTGGTGCTGACGGCGCTGCTTGCGCTGAACGTATCCAAGGAGATCCTGGACAGCTTCGTCATTGTGAACGAAGGCTTGGAGAACACCAAGTCCACGTTCAAGGACAAGATGGACGCAACCTACAAGCAGTTTGCGGGCTTGGCCAAGGAGAATGAGGCGAAATACGGCGCGGCCTGGAAGGATGCGCAGCAGGTGCAGGGCATGGCCTCACGCCTCGTCTCCCACATTGATACGCTCAAAGGCTTGCTGATCTCCAAAACGGACGGCGTCCCCTTGGACAAGGTGATGGGCAAGGCCAATGGCGTGGACACGGTGCTGAACTTGGAGCACGTGCACATGAAGGACAACAATACCCACATCACGGAAATGATGGTGGGGTCCGAGCCGGCCAAGCCCAAGAACGGCCCGTATACGGCACTGGAACTTCAAGGCATGCTGGAGAAATTCCGGGACATGGTGAAGCAAGCGGCCAAAAATGACCCCAAGCTGCAGGCCAGTGCTGATGAAATGTTCGACTTCAAGGACCGCAAGGATGCCAGCGGCACCAACAACAACTGGGCCTCGATGAACTTCTACCACGTGCCCTTGGCTGCAGGTATTACGATCCTCTCCAAAATGCAGACGGACATCCGCACCATGGAGAACGAACTGGTGGGCCGCATGATGGCCGGGGTGGAATCGAAAACCTTCAAGTTCAATACCCTAGAGGCCATTGTGAAGCCCCAAAGCAGTTATGTTACCGTAGGCGGAACATACCGGGCCAACATCTTCCTCGGTGCATACGACAACCAGAATGCGCCTGAAGTGTTCATCGCTGGCGCCGGTGCGTACGTGGACACCACCAAAACACCGCCGGAGATCGTTGGAGCATCCAGTCAGTTGCCCATGAACGGTGCCATGGCAGTGCTTGAGCAACCGGCTTCCAGCGCAGGCTTGAAGACGGTGACGGGCATCATCAAGTTCAAGCCTGTTGGCGGCGACCTCCAGGTGCAACCGTTCAAGACCGAGTATGAAGTGGCCGCACCCAGTTTGGTGGTGAGCCCCACCAAGATGAACGTGTTTTACCGCGGGGTGGAGAACCCGGTGAGCATCAGCGTGGCCGGTTACAGCGCCACCAACATTGCTCCCAGCATGACCAACGGCAGCCTGTCCCGCGACAAGGACGGCTACATCGTGAAGCCGGGTGCGGGAACCACAGCCGTGGTAAGCGTGAGCGTAACCAATGCGGACGGCAGCAAGAAAAGCTTGCCTGGCGTGGAATTCCGCGTGAAGAACGTGCCCAACCCCACGCCCTACTTTGCGGGCCACGGCGCAGGCGATGCTACCGTGAAGCGCAATGAGGTGAACGCGGCGCAAGGTGTGATCGCCAGGATGGAGAACTTTGAGTTCGACTTGAAGTTCGACATCGTGAGCTACACCGTGTCCACCACCATCGGTGGCAACCTGTTGGAGAAGGAATGCCGCGGCCCCTTCCTGAGCGAAGATGCCAAGACGGTATTGAGCAAAGTGAAAACCAACCAGAAGATCTTCATCGAGAACATCAAGGCAAAAGGTCCGGACGGTACGGTCCGCAGCCTGGGCACGCTCTCGTTCAAAGTGATCTGATCGGTAAAAACGAACCGGATGAGCACCTCCAAGAACATTTTGTACGGCTCCCTGCTGGCCTTGGCCCTTGCACCACTGGGCGCGGCCCGCGCGCAAACCGTGTTGGACGGTGCCTACATCAAGGAGCACACCAAGACCCAGCGCGTGGTGCCCTACCCTTATATCCGCGAAGCGGACGTAATGTGGTACCGCCGTGTGTGGCGTGAGATCGACCTGCGGGAGAAGATCAACCTGCCGCTGTACTACCCCACCGAACCGATCCATGACCGCAAGAGCTTGTTCGATATCATCAGACAAGGCATCTTGGACGACGGTTCCATCACGGCTTACGACGTGGGGCCCACGGGACAGGATGATGAGTTTACCAAGCCCTTGCTCCCCACGGAGGTGAAGGCCCTCCTTAGCAAGACGGACACCACCCAAACGGAGGACATCCTCACGGGTGAAATGAAACAGGTGATCAGCACCAATGATGTGAAGAGCGAGTCGATCAAGAAGTATGTGCTGAAGGAGGACTGGATCTTTGACAAGCAGCGCTCGGTGATGGATATCCGCATCATCGGGCTGTGCCCCAAGCAGGAAGTGCGGGGTGACCAGGGCGAAGTACGGGGTTACAAGCCGCTGTTCTGGCTGTACTTCCCCGAACTGCGCTACGTACTGGTGAACTGGGACGTGTTCAACCGGGAGAATGATGCCGAGCGGCGCTCCTTCGACCACGTGTTCTGGACGCGCCAGTTCAACAGCACCATCACCAAGGTGAGCAATGTGTACGACCGCAACATCGTGCAATACCAAAGCGGCATTGATGCGCTGCTGGAATCCGAGCGCATCAAGGCCGATCTCTTCGACTTTGAGCACGACCTTTGGAACTTCTGAGGAGGCATTTGCCACGATCCATTGGAAGGCCCTGCAAACGCGGGGCCTTCTTGCATTCAGAAGGTCCTTCAGTTCCTGCCTCCCGGCGATCAAGTACCTTTGCGGCCCGAAAAAATGATCAGCGTCAACGACCTTCTCCTGCATTTTGGCGAACGGCCCATGTTCGACTATGTTTCCTTCTTCATTGGAAGCGACGATCGCATTGGGCTGGTAGGCCGGAATGGAGCCGGAAAGAGCACCTTGCTGAAGATCCTTGCCGGGCAACAGCCTTATGACAAAGGTTCCATAGGAAGGCCCAAGGAGCTTACGCTGGGCTACTTGCCCCAGCAAATGGACCACGACCTCCACCTCAGCCCCTGGCAGGTGGCGGAAAAGGCATTTGCCGAAGCCCAGGAGCTCAATGCCTCCATAGAACGGATCGGGGCCCAGCTGGAGGTGGCCAAAACTGACGACGAGGCCATGGAACTCGCCACGTTGTTGGCCCATGCGCACGAGCGGCTCAACACCATGGGGGTTTCCGACCACGAGATGAAGATCGAGCGGATGCTCAAGGGCATCGGCTTCGTGGAGCAGGACATGCACCGGGGCATGAAGGAACTGAGCGGCGGATGGCGCATGCGGGCCGAACTGGCGCGCATCCTCCTGATGCAACCCGACCTGTTGCTGCTGGATGAGCCCACCAACCACTTGGACCTTCCGGCCATCCAATGGCTGGAGGACCTGCTGCGCAGCTATCCGGCCGCATTGGTGTTGATCAGCCACGACAAAACCTTCCTGGACCGGCTCACCAAGCGCACCCTGGAAGTTACCGGAGGCCAGATCATTGACCGGAAAGTGCCATGGAGCCAGTATGTGGAACTCCGCAAGGTGGAACGTGAGCAGCAATCCGCAGCCGCCAAGGAGCAGCAGCGCTACATCAAGGAAACCGAGGCCTTGATCAACAAGTTCCGTGCTAAGGCCAGCAAGGCGGCGTTTGCGCAAAGCCTCATTACCAAGCTGGACAAGCTGGAACGCATTGAGGTGGAGGATGAGGACCTGCGCAAGATGCTGGTGAAATTCCCCCCCGCGCCCGCAAGCGGCAAGTTGGTGTGCGAGGTGATGAACGTTTCCAAAGCATACGGGCCCAAGCAGATCTTCCGCAATGCCGAGCTCACCATCGCCAAGGGTGAACACCTGGCGCTGGTAGGCGCAAACGGAACGGGGAAATCCACCTTGGTACGCATGATCATGGGGGAGGAACCTTATGAAGGGGAAATCCGGCTTGGGCACAATGTGATCGTCGGCTACTACGCGCAGGACATGCCGGAGCGCATGGCGCCGCAACGCACGGTGATGGAAACTGCGGAAGATGCCGCCAGCGAGGAGAACCGCATGCGGGTGCGCGCGATGCTCGGGGCGTTCATGTTCAGCGGGGAGGACGTGGACAAGAAGGTGAAGGTGCTCAGCGGCGGCGAGCGCGCCCGCCTGGCACTGTGCTGCATGTTGCTCAAGCCGCTCAACTTCCTTATCCTGGACGAGCCCACGCACCACCTGGACATCCAAAGCAAGGATGTGCTGAAGGAGGCATTGAAAAACTACGATGGCACCTTTCTGCTGGTGAGCCACGACCGTGATTTCCTCACGGGCCTCACGGACCGGCTATTGGAACTCGACGAGTTGCGGATCCGCGACCAGCACATGGACATCCTGGAACTCATTGAGAAGCGGAAAGCGCTGCAGGGGGCGGACATCGGGAAAAGCTCAGCCCGCGTCAAGGAGGTAAAGCCCAAGGGCGGGAACGACCATCGGGACCGCCGGGACCACGACAAGGAAGTGCGCAAGGCGCGCAACAACGTGGAACGCCTGGAGAAGCGGTTGGCAGACCTGGAGCGGGAAGAGAAAGAGCTTCAAGCCGTGGTGATGAAGGGCACCAGGTCGCCTGAAGAGGTACAGGCGGGTTATCTCAAGTTGGGCGAACTGGCCAAGCGCATTGCCGGGGTGATGGAAGAGTGGGAGGACGCATCCAGGCAGTTGGAGGAGCTGGGCGCGGAGACATCGGCATAGAGCAACTGCGGGCAGTTTTCGTGCTTCCGTGAAAACACCTATATTTGCACCCCTATTGCGGGGTGGAGCAGATGGTAGCTCGTCGGGCTCATAACCCGAAGGCCGTAGGTTCGAGTCCTACCCCCGCTACCAAGGAAGCCCGACCGCAAGGTTGGGCTTCCTCACTATAGGCAATGCGCTATTGGGTTTACGCACTGTATTCCGAGAGGTACGACAAGATTTATGTCGGGGAGAGTTCCGATGTGGAGGACCGCTTCATCTCCCACAATGAGAAAGCCACCAAGGGCTGGACCATCCACTATCGGCCCTGGAAGATCCTTTACACGGAGGAATGTGCGGGACGCAGCGATGCCAGAAAACGGGAAAAGCAGTTGAAATCAGGCGCAGGCCGGGAGTTCTTGAGGTCGCTGTTGGGGAAAAAGGACCAAGAAGGCGGATGAAGAACTTTTCTTCGCCTCGCCAACACCCAAGGGCAGATGGTAGCTCGTCGGGCTCATATCCGCCGTACGGCGGACGTAGGTTCGAGTCCTACCCCCGCTACCAAGGAAGCCCGACCGCAAGGTTGGGCTTCCTCACTATAGGCAATGCGCTATTGGGTTTACGCACTGTATTCCGAGAGGTAC
>JAFDZY010000130.1 GCA_018266685.1 Bacteroidota bacterium | reverse complement strand
GACCACCTTTGCGCACTACACAAGCAACTTCCCCGTTACTTTGGCCGATCCCCACCGGTTAATACCTGCATGAGGCGTTCCCTCCTTCTTTTCCTCCACAGCCTCCTGCCCTTTTTGCTCCTGGCCCAAACGGCCGTGGTTACCGGCGTGGTGCGCGATGACGAGAACAGGCCACTGCCCGATGTGAGCATCGTGGTACTGGGCGTGCCCGGAAGCACCACCAGCGCTTCCAATGGCGGGTATTCCCTCAGTGC
This sequence comes from Bacteroidota bacterium, assembly GCA_018266685.1. Lineage (GTDB taxonomy): Bacteria > Bacteroidota > Bacteroidia > Flavobacteriales_F > PHOS-HE28 > PHOS-HE28. The sequence continues at coordinate 18,714 of JAFDZY010000130.1, read as the reverse complement.
CCCCGCCGGCAAGGCCATCCAGTTGCGCTTTGCCTATCCCGGCGCGGCGAACGTGGACACCATGCTCACCCTGAAGCCCGGCGAAACCCGGCACTTGGATGCCGTGGTGAGGTCCAGGACCATCACCAGCGTGGTGGTTACCAATGAGCGGCTGCGCGATGCGGGCATCGACAAGCTCAATGCGCGCACTTCCCACTTCCAGCCCTCGCTGGGCGATGTGAACAGCCTGTTGCAGGGCAGCTTAGGCGTGGCCACGCGCAATGAGCTGAGCAGCGGCTACAACGTGCGCGGCGGCAACTTCGACGAGAACTTGGTGTACGTCAACGGCATCGAGGTGTACCGGCCCTTCCTGGTGCGCAGCGGCCAGCAGGAAGGCCTGAGCTTTCCGAACCCGGACATGATCGAGCGCATCCACTTCAGCGCGGGCGGATGGGAGCCGCGCTTCGGCGACAAGCTGAGCAGCGTGCTGGACATCCAGTACAAGCGGCCCCGCGAGTTCAGCGCCGTGGCCAGCGCCAGCTTCCTGGGCGGTTCCGTGGCCGTGGGCAGCGCCATGGCCCACCAGCGCCTGCGCCAGATCACCGGTTTCCGCTACCGCACGCTCAGCACCGTGCTGAAGGGACTGGACACGCAGGGCGATTACGTGCCCACCTACACCGACCTGCAGAGCTATTGGACCTACGACCTCAGCGACAAGGTGGAACTGGGCTTCCTAGGCCTCTACTCCCGCAACCGCTATGATGTGGTGCCGCAGGACCGCGAAACGGAGCTGGGCAACTTCAACCAAGCCCTGCGCTACACCGTGTATTTCGATGGGCAGGAACGCACCGCGTATGAAACCTGGTCGGGGGCGCTCAGCCTGAACGTGCGCCCTTCCAAGGAACTGCTGCTGAAATTCACCGGGAGCGCCTTCAACACCTACGAGACCGAGCGCATGGACATCCTCGGCGAATACCTGCTGGGCGAGCTGGATCGCGACCTCGGCAGCGAGCAGTTCGGCGAGGTGGTGCGCGACCTCGGCATCGGTGCCTACCTGGACCACGCCCGCAACAGCTTAGAGGCCACCGTGATCAGCGCCACCCATGCTGGATCGCTGCACCACGGCGAAAATGGCGAGCTGCAATGGGGCCTGGAGGCGCGCACCGAGCGCATCCACGACCGGCTGAGCGAGTGGTACATGCTGGACAGCGCCGGATACAGCATACCGCAGAGCAGCGGCGATGTGCTGGCACTGAACACCAGCGTGAAATCCCGCATCGACCTGGAGAGCGTCCGCACCTCCGCCTACGTGCAGAACGCCTGGGAATGGAAGCAAGGCCGCGACCGCAGCTGGGCCTTGGTGGCCGGGGTGCGCGCGCAGAACTGGAGCTACAACGGGCAAACCGTGGTGAGCCCCCGGCTAAGGCTGGCCTGGCATCCGGGCTGGCGGAAAGCCGTGGCCCCGGGCGACACCGTGGCGCGCGACTACAGCTTTTGGTTTGCAACAGGCTTGTACTTCCAACCGCCCTTCTACCGCGAGCTGCGCGACTTTGACGGTGTGCTGCACCCGGAGGTCAAGGCCCAAAAGAGCGTCCATTTCATCCTCGGCATGGACCGCCAGTTCAAACTGTGGGACCGGCCCTTCAAGTTCACCACCGAAGCCTACTTCAAGGCGCTGAGCGACCTGAACCCCTACGAGCTGGACAACGTGCGCATCCGCTACTACGCCAACAACAGCGCCAAGGGCTATGCAGCGGGCATCGACATGAAATTGAACGGTGAGTTCATCAAAGGCGTGGAATCCTGGGCCTCGCTCAGCGTGATGAAGACCATGGAAGACCTTGATGGCGACTTCTACTACCTCACTTACAACGCCGCCGGGGAACGCACGGATGCCTCCGACACCAAGGACCGCACGCCGGTGGACAGCGTGCGCGTGGAGGCCGGCTACATCCCGCGCCCCACGGACCAACGCGTGAACTTTGCCCTCTTCTTCCAGGATGAAATGCCCCGTTGGCCCACCTTCAAGGTACACCTGAACTTGCTCTTTGGCACCAGCCTCCCCTACGGTCCGCCGAATGAAACGCGCTACGGCGACACGTTGCGCACCAGCCTGTACCGCCGGGTGGACATCGGTTTCAGCAAGCAGTTGCTCGGTGCGCCAGGCCAGGAAAAAACCGGTGTGCTGCGCCACATCAAGGACCTGTGGATCTCACTGGAGGTCTTCAACCTGATCAACCTGAACAACACCGTGGACTACACTTGGGTGCAGGATGTGCAAGGGCGCTACTACGGCATCCCGGAATTCCTGACGCCAAGGCGGATCAATTTGAAGTTGTTGGCGCGGTTTTAACAGCAGCGTAATTAACCACCAGGACGATGGCATGGTCGAAACATTACCTGCGCACGCTCCCACCCTATCACCCTCGCACCCTATCACCCTCGCACCCTATCACCCTCGGACCCTCGCACCCTATCACCCTATCACCCCATCACGCCGCCTCCAATAAGTAAAACCTTGGGATCCAGCAACGGTAAGCATCTCCGCGTGTTTTGGGTGAATCCTGGTTTGCTGAATGCCTCAAACGGCAATTCGTAGGAACACAAGAATTGAGCTAAATTCGGCCCGCATGAAACCCTTCCTCCTTCCGCTGGCGGCATTGCTTTTTGTTGGAAGCGGATGTTCCACCCACAAATACGTGGCCAGCAAGTTCCCCAACGGGAAGCCGGAAGTGGTGCTGTACCTGAAAGGCAAGGGGGAAGAGGCGGAAAAGGTGATGGAAAAGGTGTACCATTCCAATGGCAAGTTGGATTATGTGGGGCATTTTCAGGACGGCAAGGAACAGGGCGAGTGGAATTACTACTACGAGGACGGCACCCGCAAATACACCGAACACTGGGACAAAGGCTTGGAAGAGGGCGTGCAGATCGAGTATGCGCCGGACGGCCAGGTGTACTTGGAGAAGTACTACGAGAAGGGCAAGCTGATCCGGACCGTTGATAAGTCCAAACAGGAGTGAAAGAGGTGCGGAGTGCGCAGTTCGTAGTTACACGAATCGAGCGCACCTCCGAAGGTCGGACGCTTGGGAGCGTCAAGATCAATCGACAAGGCAATCCGCCTAAATCGTTTTAGGCGAAGGCTTTCACGCTGTCGTGGATGATCCGGCAGCAGTCCATCAATTGCTCCTCATTGATCACCAGCGGCGGGGCAAAGCGGATGATGTCGCCGTGCGTGGGCTTGGCCAGCAGGCCGTTCTTCGCAAGGATCAGGCAGAGGTCCCAAGCGGTGCGGCCATCGTTGCGCGGCTCGATCACCACGGCGTTCAGCAGGCCCTTGCCGCGCACCAGTTTCACGAAGTCAAACTCGCTGACGAGCTTCTGCATTTCCGCGCGGAACACCTTGCCGAGGCGCTCGGCATTTTCGGCGAGCTTTTCGTCCTTCACCACTTCCAGCGCGGCAATGCCTACGCGGCAGGCCAGCGGGTTGCCCCCAAAGGTGCTGCCATGCTCGCCCGGCTTGATGGTGAGCATCACTGCATCATCCGCCAGCACGGCGCTCACCGGAAGCACACCGCCGCTCATGGCCTTGCCGAGGATCAGCACGTCGGGCCGTACGCCTTCATGGTCGCAAGCCAGGAGCTTGCCGGTGCGGGCGATGCCCGTTTGCACCTCGTCCGCCATAAAGAGCACATTCCGCGCCTTGCAGGCCTCGTAGGCATCCTTCAGGAACCCGGCGTGCGGCACCATCACGCCTGCTTCACCCTGGATGGGCTCCACTAAAAAGGCCGCCACATGCGGGTGTTCCAGTGCACGCTGCAACGCCGGCAAATTGTCGTAGGGCACCACGTCGATGCCGGGCGTGTAGGGACCGTAGTCGCCCCTCGCGTCAGGATCGGTGCTGGCGCTGATGATGGAAATGGTGCGCCCGTGAAAATTGCCCGCGCACACAATGATGCGGGCCTGGTCGCGCGGGATGCCTTTCTTCTTGTAGCCCCATTTGCGCGCCAGCTTCAGCGCGGTTTCCACCGCCTCTGCGCCGGTGTTCATCGGCAATACCTTGTCATAGCCGAAGAACTTGGTGACGTATTCCGCGTACTCGCCCAGCACATCGTTGAAGAAGGCACGGCTGGTAAGGGTGAGCTTGCCCGCCTGTTTGGTCAATGCGCCGATGATGTGCGGGTGGCAGTGTCCTTGGTTCACTGCGCTGTAGGCACTGAGGAAGTCGTAATAACGCTTGCCTTCCACGTCCCACAGAAACACGCCTTCCCCTTTCTCCAGTACCACGGGAAGCGGGTGGTAGTTGTGGGCGCCGAACCGATCTTCCAACTGGATGGCGTGTTGGCTGCGGGTTTCCTTGTGGTGCGTAGTGGGCATGGCAATTGTTGTTGACAGGTTTTTCAAAGATACCGCAAACGGAACGGTTGCCGGGCGAAATGGTTCGCACAGTCAATGCCCCGGCAGCGCATCGCCCAAGGCGTGCGTGGCATCCGCGCCCGTGGTGTCCGGCAAGGCTGCGGGGAGCAGGCCCTCCTCCACTTCCGGGGCGAGCCCTTCCACCACGGCCTGTATGCGGCTCCGGATGTTCATCTTGGCCAACTTGTTGCTGCCTGCATCGGGGTACACCCGGTTGCTGAGGAAAACGAAGATGGTTCCGTTGGCCGGGTCCGCCCATACCATGGTGCCCGTGAAGCCGGTATGGCCGAAGCTGAGCGGACTGGCGTTGTCGCTGGCGGGGCCGGGGGTTCCCTTCATCTGTGGCTTGTCCCAGCCCAAACCGCGCCGGTTGTCGGTGCGGGGATGGCCCGTGCAGTAGTGGCAAGCCGTGAATTCCTCGATGGTTTTTTCCTGCAGGTAGCGCTTGCCGCCGTAGGTGCCGCCGTTCAGCAGCATCTGCATGATCACCGCCAGGTCGTTGGCATTGGAGAAAAGCCCTGCATGGCCCGCCACACCGCCCATCATGGCCGCGCCGGGATCATGCACATCGCCGCGGATCTGCCGGTGGCGGAAGGTTTGGTCGTTCTCGGTGGGCATGATGCGTTCCAGCGGAAAGCGCTTCCAGGGTTGGTAGCCCATGGTGGACAAGCCCAGCGGGGCGTAGAAATTGGTTTGCAGAAAGCGGTCGAAAGCCATGCCGGAGACCTGCTCCACCACCCGCATCAGCAGGTACATGCCCATGTCGCTGTACACGTATTTGCCGCGTTGCGTGGTGGGCGTTTCCAGCACCCATTGCACCAGCGAATCGCGGTAGGTGCTGCTGATGTACAGGCTGTCGGCCATGCGCATGTCATGGGCGGCATCGGGTGTGCTGGCCACCAGGTCCGGGCGCAGTTTTCCATTGTTCAGCAGGCGCAGGTAGAAGGGCACGAACGGCTTCAATCCCGCTTGGTGCGCCAGGATCTCGCTCAGCTTCAACGAGGCGTGGTAAAGGTGGCCTTCCACCAATTTCGGGATGTAGTCGCCCAATGTTTTCTCCACGTCCACCTTGCCTTCATCGGCCAGCTTCATCAGCGCCAGTGTGGTGCCGGCCACCTTGCTGATGCTGGCTAGGTCATAAATATCGTCCGTGGTAACGGCGCGTTGTCCCGCGTAGGTGGGGCTTCCGTAGGCTTTGTTCCAGATCACCGCTCCGTGGCGCGCCACCAGTACCTGGCAGCCGGGGTATGCCTTTGCGGCGATCCCTTCATTGACCAAGGTATCAATGCGCATAAGCTGCCCGGTTTCCAACGTGTCCTGTTCCGGGAGGTCGTAGCGCAGGCGCACTTCCTCGCCGCCTTTCATGCCCAACCCGCGGGGGAAGAAGGAGGAAGCAGTGACCGGCAATGTGCCTTGGGGCGTGATGCCGCCGAAGATGAGCTGCGCGGCGAGGTCCTGCGTGTCGTCGGTTTCCTCATACGCCACCACCAAGCCGTTCCAACGCTGGGCACCATAAGCCATGCCCAGGCGGTAGGGGTTGGCAAAGAGCACAAAGACCATGCGCTGCTGGTTGGCCAAGCGGCGCAGGAAATCCAAGGTGAGCTGGGGCACGCCGAATTCCTTGTTCACCCGGTAGCTGGTGTTGTGTACGGAGGCGATCACCAGGTTGAACTTCTTCAGGCTGTCCAGCATGGCCTGCGACTGCGCCGGGTTGAGGATCTTTCCGCAATGGATCTCCGTGATCGGCGCATAGCGCGCCAGGTACTTGGGGAACGTGCTGCGCACGCTGTCTCCGATCACCAGCGATGCGATGCGCAGCGTGTCCAAGCCCGCAACGGGCAGCACGCCGTCGTTGCGCACTACGGTGAGCGCTTCGCCGTAGAGCCTGCGCCTCAGTGCCATGGCATCGGGGGTGTTCAGGTCTGCGTTCATGCCGTCCAGCTTGATCGGCGTGAAGTGGTCCAGCCCCGCCCAATCCTTGGCACGCAGCACCTTCAGGCATTTCTCATTGATCAATTCCTCCGAAACAAGCCCGCTGTCCACAGCCTGCTTGATGCGCTGGATGGCCTTCACGGGATCCTGCGGAAAGAGCAGGATGTCATTGCCGGCCAGCAAGGCGCGCAGCTCAATCTCGCCGGGCTTGTCCGCGTTGGCAATGCCTTTCATGTTCAGCGCATCGGTGATCACCAGGCCCTTGAAGCCCATGTCCTGCTGCAGCAAATCAGTGACGATGGGCTTGCTCATGGTGCTGGGCAGGCCGCGCGTGCTGTCCAGCGCGGGCACTTCCAGGTGGGCCACCATCACGCCGCCCACGCCGCCACCCACCAGCTTCCTGAAAGGCGCCAGCTCCACGGAATCCAGCCGGGCGCGCGATGCGGAGACCTTGGGCAATGTTTTGTGGCTGTCCTGGTCGGTGTCGCCGTGCCCGGGGAAATGCTTGGCCACCGCCAGCACGCCGCCGCGTTGCAGGCCGTCCATGTAGGCCATGCCAAGGCGGGCCACCGTTTCCGGGTCTTCACCAAAGCTGCGGTCATTGATCACCGGGTTGGCCGGGTTGATGTTCACGTCCACGTCCGGGCTGAAGCTCACTTGCACGCCCAAGCGTTTCATCTGCCGGGCGATCTCCTCGCCCATCAGCTCCACGCCTTCCACGTCATCCGTTGCGCCAAGGGTCATCTGGCGCGGAAAGCGCATGGTGCTGTCCAACCGCATTGAGAGGCCCCACTCCAGGTCCATGCCAACCAGGATCGGCGTCTTGGCCAACGCTTGGTAGCGGTTCACCAAGCGCGCTTGCCGCACCGGGCCACCCTGGAAAAAGATCAGACCGCCGATGCCGTACTTGGTCACCAAGGATTCCACCTCGTTCACGTGCTTCGCATCCTTGTTGCTGTATGCCGCCACCATCATCAGCTGCGCAATGCGCTGCTCCATGCTCAGCGAGGCCAGCACGGAATCTGCCCAGGGCGATGGATGTTCAAGGAAGGGCGGCAGGGTTTTGCGCGGGCCGTTCGGCGCGCCGCCGCCCAGCGAAATGAAGCCCAGCAAGGCAATGCAGGAGAAGGAGAGCGTCCTGTTCATGGGTATCGGCCAAAACTACCGGTGTGGTTGCGGCCTCCGGGCCAAGCTTCGTGCCACTTGTCAACAGAACGGATTGTATTGTGCGGATGTTGGCACGGATCCTGCGCCGGTGCCGCAGGTACTTTCGCCCCTGATGCAGCGTTCATTGCCCGTGCTCCGGTTGATCGTCCTTTACCTTGGCTTGTTGCCGTTGCTGCTTGCCGCGCAGACCACGGATGCCAACCTGACCGCAGAACTGAAGGCCATCGGCAATGCCGCCAACGATGCGGAGCGCGACAGCGCAAGCGCCTTAGTGAAACGCACCTTGTCCGCCGTGCTCAGTTCCGACAGCGCATTTTCGGCTTCGTTCAAAGGCGTGCCCATCACCCATGTGGACGAGGCGGACGGCGCTTTCCGGCTCTTTACCTGGAATGTGCGCAATGATGACGGTTCGTTCCGCTACGAAGGCTTCTTGCTGGTGAAGGACCACCGCAAGCAGAAGCTTTATGGGCTGCGCGACATGACGGACCACATCACGAACCCTTCCACGGCGCAGCTCACTCCGGAAAATTGGTACGGTGCCATCTACTACGAGGCCGTACCGGTGAAGCGCGGTGGGCGCACCTATTACACCTTGCTTGGCTGGAAAGGTGCAAGCCCCGTGGTGACGCAGAAAGTGATGGACGTGCTCAGCCTGGGCGGCCCCGTGCCCAAGTTCGGTGCGCCGCTGTTCAATGATGGCCGGAAACGATCCATGCGGCAGGTGTATTCCTTCACCGCCCAAACCAGCATGCAGCTCAAGTGGGATCCGGCGCTCAAGGCCATCGTGCTGGACCACCTCTCCCCCACCAATCCGGAATTCGCGGATCAGCCGGCCTTCCTGGCGCCGGACCTCAGCTTTGACAGCTATACCTGGGAAAAGGACCACTGGCAATACAACCGCGACATCGACCTGCGCGGTGGCGGCAACAGGCCCTACAACAAGCCGCCGAAGGAGGCACGTTGACCGGCTCCCCTGGATTCTGGCCGTGGGCTTACCAAGAATGGAAGCAGATCGGCGCGGCCATGCACCCCTGTCGTTCGGTTGGAACGGTAGTTTGACTACTTTGACCTCCCGAACAAGACAACCAGGCAACGGGATACCCCGACGTACCTGTCTTGAACTTGCCTGATCGGCTCATCCCAACCCCACCTCCTTTCATGCATCGTTGTACCACACGTCTTGCATTTTTTACGCTGTTCACCGCCTGTTGGGCATTCCTGCCGGGTGCTTTTGCCCAGCGGATTGCAAGTTCCACAGCGCACAAGGGAATGGCCTTCCCGGAACGGATAACCTTCAAGGCCAGCGTGCCCGTTGGGGAGCTCGGATCCATTCTTCACGATGAATTGAAATGGCCATCAGCTTTCAGTTTGGTGCTGAAGGGCAAGCCGGTGCAGGACCGGATGGGCATGGTGCACCAACGCTACCAGCAACTGTACAAGGACACGCCTGTGTTCGGCGCCACCCTGGCCGTGCACGCCGAGAACGGCGAAATGCATTCCATGAACGGAGAACTTGTGGAAGCAAACGGGCCGGCCGGGGCACAAGGCACCGTGCTTGGCAGCGAGGCGGCGCTTGAAGCCGCGATGCGCATCATCGGGGCCAAGGCCTACATGTGGGAATCCTCCAAGATGGAAGCCTTCATCAAAAGGGAACAGCATGATCCGCACGCCAGCTTCAAGCCCGTGCCGAAATTGGTGTATTACCCCATGGCATTCCCCAAACTGAACGGTGAACTGCGGCTGGCCTACATCGTGGATGTTTATGCCTTGCAGCCGCGCTCCCGCCACTACGTGATCGTGGATGCCCTTACCGGTGAAAGGCTGAATAGCATTGAACGGCTGCATGCCATTGACGAGCCCGGCACCGCGCAAACCTCTTATAGCGGCGTACAACCCATCGTCACGTTCAGGCCCTCCGCCTCCGGTGCCTACCAGCTCAAAGATCTTTCGCGCGGGGGCGGCATCATTACCTACGATTGCGGCAATACCGACAACTACGATGCCGCCACGGTGCCCTCCAATCCCTCCAACAATTGGAACCTCGGCAGCATCTATGCCAACTCCATCCTGGACGCGCACTGGGGAACGGAAAAAACGTACGACTACTACCTGAACGAGAACAACTGGGATTCCTACGACAACAACGGTTCGCCGCTGCTGAGCTACGCCCACTTCAACCTGATCGACTACGGCTACTCCAACAACAACAATGCCTTTTGGGACGGCGAGCGGATGACCTACGGCGATGGTGACGGCACCACCTACAACCCGCTTACGGCCATTGACGTGCTGGGGCATGAGATCACACATGGCGTCACGGAACACTCCGCCGGGCTGGTGTACCAGGACGAGCCGGGTGCGCTCAATGAATCCTTCAGCGACATCATCGGCAGCTGCATTGAACACTACGCCAAGCCAGCGGGATTTTCCTGGCTGTTGGGCAATGACATGAGCGTGAACGGCGTGGCCATCCGCAACATGGCAAACCCCAATTCCGAAGGTGACCCCGACACGTACCAGGGCACCAACTGGTATTTCGGCACCTTGGACAACGGCGGCGTACACACCAACAGCGGCGTGCAGAATTTCTGGTTCTACCTGCTCTGCGAGGGCGGCACGGGCACCAATGACAACGGCGACACGTACAGCGTTGCGGGCATCGGCATTGAAAATGCCGGCGACATTGTGTTCCACAGCCTGACCACTTACCTCAACGCCAATTCGGAATATGCCGATGCGCGGGCCGGTTCCATCCAAGCCGCCACGGACCTGTTCGGGGCCTGTTCCGCGGAACTGGCCGCCGTTACCAATGCCTGGTATGCCGTGGGCGTCGGCGATCCGTTCAACAGCGCCGTGGTGGCGGCTTTCACCCCGTCCGTGTTCTACAATTGCGCGGCACCGGCCACGGTGCAGTTCACCAACGGCTCCCTGAATTCCAGCAGCTACGTGTGGGACTTCGGTGACGGAGCCACCTCCACGGAAGTTTCACCCGTGCATACCTACAATGCGCCAGGATCGTACACGGTAACCTTGGTGGCCAACGGCTCCACCTTATGCAATTCCACGGACACCTTGGTGTCTTCCATTCCCATTGTGGTGGACAATGCGGATGCGCTGGCACCTGCGGCATGCACGCCGGCCGCCGTCAATCCCGGGGCCAACGCGGGCATCTTCAACTTTGCCTTTGCCAGTACCATCGACCAGCCTAGCACCGGGGCCGTGGACGGTTACCAGGATTTCAGTTGCCAATCTTTGGCGGACGTTACCGAAGGGCTGGCCTACCCCATGAGCGTGGCCCTGCATGTGCCCGGCCATGTGGGCTTCTGGATCGACCTGAACAACGATGCGGCCTTCACCGCGAATGAACGCGTCTACGCTTCGCAGCAGGAGAGCCTCATTCACACCACAACCGTGATCATCCCGGCGGGAACGGTGTTCAACACGCGGTTGCGGGCACGTGTAGTCTCTTCCAGCCAGCCCGTCACCACGGCCTGCACGGTGGGTGACGGCCAAGCGGAGGATTATTCCGTGCGCATCCAGGACAATGATGCCGCGCCCATCGCGGATTTCACCGCTTCGCCGATCACCGTGCTCGTGGGCGGATCCGCTTCCTTCCAAGACCTTTCACTGAACGCCCCCGTGCAATGGGCATGGACCTTTGAAGGCGGTGGCATCACCACTTCCACCGCGCAGAACCCGCAGGTGACCTACGCCGCCACGGGCGATTACGATGTGCAACTGGTGGTCACCAATGTCCACGGCGTGGATACGCTCAACATCCCGGATTACATCCACGTGATCAGCGCCTTCAACCTGTGCCAAGTTAGCTTAGCTACAGCCGCGAGCGGCACGTTCTACGACACGGGCGGCGCATCCGGCAACTACAGCAGCAATGAAACCTGCACCCTGCTGGTGGCCCCGCCCTGCGCGGCAAACATCACCGTTTCCTTCCAGGCGTTCAGCACGGAGAGTGGTTGGGATTTCCTGAATTTCTACGATGGTGCCGATGAAAATGCCCCATTGCTCGGCTCTTTTACCGGCACCACCCTGCCGGCGGGCTTCACCACTACAGGAGGGCAGCTCTTCGTGAAGTGGACCTCCGACCAATCCATGACCAGCAGCGGCTTTGCCGTGAACTGGACAGCCCAGGCAGGCTCCTCCGCACCGCTTACCGCCGTGGCATCCGTGGACAACAACGCCCCGGCATTCGGCCAAGCCGTGCAGTTCACGGACCAGAGCACCGAATCGCCCAGCACTTGGAACTGGGATTTCGGCGATGGCACATCCAGTACGTTGCAGAACCCGCAACATGTGTACAACACCGCCGGAACCATGACCGTGGTGCTTACCGCCGCAAACTGCAGCGGCCCCGATACGGACACCCTCTACCTCAATGTGCAACAACCGGGAGCAATCACGGTGGTGCCGATACCCGTGGAATTGAACGGCAACCCGTGCACGGACACCGCCAGCACCAGTTTCACCGTGCACAATCCAGGCGGCGGACCGCTGAACTGGGCGGTAATGAGCGTGCTATCGGATGACTTTGAGGGAACAGGGTACAACACCGCCATGTGGGCCAGTTCCACCGGGGCCAATTCAGCGGACTGCGGCGCCCAGCAAGGCGCGAAGGCTCACCGCTTCAGTAGTTCCGGCCAACGCACCATCCGCACCGTGCCGCTCCACATCCAGGCAGGCAGCCGCTTCTCCTGCTACTTGAGATATGGCTCGGGCGGCAACTGCGAAACCCCCGAAGTCGGCGAATACGTGGTGCTGGAATACTCCTTGGACGGTTCCGCCTGGAGCATCATTTCCAGCTACCCGGATCTCTCGCTCTATTCCAACTGGACCTTGGTGGATGTACCCATGCCCCCTGCCGCATTCGGCAACCAAACCAGCTTGCGCCTGCGCCAACTGGCCAACAGCGGCAACACCTACGATGTATGGGCCATTGACCAAGCATCGGTGGTGGCCGGTTACAGTGGCGGTCTCGTGTTCAGCCCGGAGGCCGGCAGCACCTCCACGGGAGACAGCACGGTGGTATCCGTTTCCGTTGGTGTTTCGGCGTATGCGCCGGGCACCCACCAGGAAGTGGTACAGATGGCCACCAATGACCCCGCCCAACCCATACTGGAAATCCCCGTGAACATCACCATCGCCAACCTGCCTTGCGCGGCCTTTGCAATCTCCGCACCGGACAGCTGCCAGGGCCAATTCCAGTTCAACAACACCACCACCAACGACGCCGGCGTTTGGCATTGGGATTTTGGGGACGGCACCACCAGCGAGGAGCAGTCACCGGCGCACACCTTCACGGCTATGGGCAACTACACGGTAACGCTCACCGCTGGCACCGCGCCGCTAAGTACGCAGTTCAGCGTAGTGGTGCACGCCGACCCGATCCTCGTGCAATTCACCCACTCGGACCCGGAGGCCAATGGAGGCACGGCGGATTTCGTTGCCAACAGCGCCAATGCGGTGCAATGGCAATGGAGCTTCGGCGATGGAGGAAGCTCCGACCAAGCTGCAGCCAGCCATACCTACACCGCTCCGGGCATGTATGTGGTGAGCCTCACCGTGTGGACCTTGTCCGGTTGTAGCGCTTCGGCCACCGATACCATCCACTACTTGGACGCTGGCATTGCCGGTCCCGCCCTTCAGTACCTGGAGGTGTTGCCCAACCCCGGCAACGGCCACTACATCATCCGCAATGGAACAACGCTGGCCATGGCGTGGCTAATGGATGCATCGGGCCGTCCCGTGCACACACCATGGTCCTTGCACCCCGGCAACAATGCCCTGGACATTTCAGACTTGGCATCCGGCGTATACCTGTTGATCGTGCGAACCGGCGATGGGCTGCGCCAAGTGCGGATCGTGAAGCAGTAGTGCCCTGTTTGTGCGGACAATATTTCTGGGGTACCTCCAAGAACCTCGAAACGATTGCCTGAAGGGACGGCACAAAAGGCCGATGATTCGGGAGTGTACTCCCTGGCGAATAGGCCAGTTCAATTTGGAATAACAAAATCCGTGATTACCTTCGGTATACCAAACCCCACTTCAAGATGAAGCCTTCCTTCCTTCCTTCCTACGCAGAATTGTTGAACGGCTGAAAGCTGCGCCAAATGGGCGGGTCATAGCATCCGTGCCAATTGCAATGGCCATGCTTTATGCAATGCCTGCGTTCAGCCAAGGTAAGGTTCATATAAAATCGGACTGCCTATGCGATTTTGTAGTTGAATTTGGGGGACCGGCTGCAATACCATCAAATTTGTTGTCCGATCAATATGAATACTATGCAACATTTTCAGGTGATCCACTGGCTCCTGGGGAGTTGGTCACCATTAAGTTATCGCCGTGCGGATCGATTTTCTATCCTATTGAAATGTTTCATTTTCCAGCACCGGGTGACCTTTTGAACGAAAATGGCTCATGCTGGTGTACGGACCCGTGGGGGCGGTATTATGTCCCTAATTTCCAATTCGGGTACAATCCTGAGAATCAAACATGGGAAGGGAAGCTTACCTGCATACCACTCCAATAATGCGTTTGGTACTTTCTGCACTGCTCATGTTCGCAATGGCTGGCCTCCATGGCCAAGCCCGCAATGCCAACTGGGTATTTTCCGGTGGCATGTGGATGCAATTCACCGACAGCAGCATGGCCATGCTACCGTCACCCTACTCCAGTGTGGGGCCCAGTTCGTGCATCAGTGATACCAGCGGACAGTTCCAGATGCTCGTGGACAACTCTGGCATCCGGGGTGCCCAGTTCAACCTATTGCCAGGTGCTTCGGCCGCAGAGCTGGGCTGGGATACTGCCGGTGCCAACTATCTGATCTTGCCCAAGCCCGGTGCACCAACACGCTATTGCATTTTGGTGAACGAGAAGCGGCCCAATGCACGCGCGGGGTACGTGGAAGTTGATTTGGCCGCCAATGGCGGGGCAGGCGGCGTGGCGCCACCGGGTACCACTTGGTACATGGAGCACACCACTGACAAGCTCACAGCCACGACCGACTCGGCTGAATCCGGATATTGGGTGGTGCAGCATGCCGACAGCGGGGATGTGTTCCACTCCTTCCATGTGACGAACTTGGGCCTGGATCCCGTACCGGTAGTAAGCCACGCCGGTCATTCCTACTTGGCGGACACGCCTGGGTACATCAATGCCGACCGGATACGGCCCATGAAGTTTTCCGTGCAAGGCGACAAGCTGGCGGCCGTCATCATGGGCAGTGACCTGGATACAAATGCACTGGAACTTTTCCACTTCAACAGAGCAAGTGGTTCATTCAACTTTTGGACCCGCCTAACCTTGGATCTGTATGCTTTGGATAATACAACCGGGCAGCTGGTGCCTAATGATGTGGGGCCACGCAAGTTCGTCACGGATTGTGAATTCTCTGCTGATGGAAACTATCTCTACTACCAAGGCGCCGATACTTTCCCGTACAATGGATACAGCATTGTGGCCCAGGTAAGTTTGGTGGATACTGCGGCTGCACGCATCGCGCAATCGGCTTTCGGAGTGATGGGGACAGGTGTCGCTTATGCAGCAAGGATGTATCCCGAAGGTGCATTTTTGTTGGTCGGGTTAAACGGAAGATTATACGCTAGGCCTTACGACCCTTATCCCAACATTTTGCTTGATCTGTTTGCACTGCCCACTGCCATGGATTCACTTTCCGGACCCGATCATGACCCGATGTTCGATGTTGGTTTTCCCTTGAGTCTTACATACGCCACCTATGCCGGTTACTTCCCCAACATCTGCAAGCGTTACGTGGACAGCTCGCCCATCACCACCGGCATGCACCCCATGGATGTCAATGCAACCCTGCGCGTATGGCCGAATCCCGGAAGCGGCTTGATCACGGTGCAGTTGGGTGGTGTAGCCAGCGCTGCCGTAGCCCGGTTCACGGATGCCACCGGACGTGCTGTTCCCGGCATTTGGCACCTGCATCCTGGGGATAACACCATGGATATTTCCGGCCTGGCTGATGGCATTTATATGCTGCACGTGCAAAGCGGTGATGAAGTAAGGCATGTGCGGATCGTGAAGCAGTAGGCCTATTTACGCGCTACTGGGTTGAAATGAGCATTCACAGCTTTGATTTGGAAAAAGTAAATGCGATGGTTACCTTCGATTTACCAAACCCCACTTTAAGATGAAGCTTTCCTTCCTTCCTTCCTTTGCAGGACTGTTGAACAGCTAAAAGCTGCGCCAAATGGGCGATTGAAAGCATTGTTTGGTATTGTATCTGCCATGGTATTTGCAATGCCGGTGTTCAGTCAGCAGCATTTGTGGCTTCTTTCAGATTGCCCAGCCTCATGTGAATATGTGGTGTACATCATGGCAGACGGAATTACTCATCAATATTTATTGCCCCAGTATATTGAACAGACAGGGATTATAGATTTTCCTCCAGAGGTTGGCTCTGTTGCCGTTAAATTGCCTGGCGCATGTGCCGGAATGGATCCTCAACCATTTCCAATAGGCAATGCCATCATTGATGAAAACCTGGCACCGTGCAGTTGGTGCGTATACGGCACACATCTTTTCATGCCCAATTTTCAATTCGGGTTCAATCCAGAAAAAAATCAATGGGAAGGAAAACTCACCTGTAAGGCACTTTACTGATGCGTTCCACCTTCCTCCTACTCGGGATGGCTATTGCTTCTGCATTTCACGGCCAGGCACGGAATGCAAATTGGATATTTTCCCAAGGAATACAGATGTCCTTTTCAGACAGTTTGATGACCTTGGCTTCTACTGCGTACCAAGGCCATGGCCGCAGCTCGTGCATCAGCGATACTTCCGGGCAGTTTCTGCTACTGGTGGACGACACGGGTATTCGTGATGCCCAGTTCAACCTGCTGACTGGAGCCTCTGCCATGGCGCTGGGCTGGGATACTGCCGGTGCCAGCTATCTGATCTTGCCCAAGCCCGGTGCACCAACACGCTATTGTATTTTCGTGAATGAGAAGTGGCCCAATGCACGTGCCGGATACGTGGAAGTTGATTTGGCGGCGAATGGCGGGGCAGGCGGCGTGGTGCCACCGGGCACCACTTGGTACATGCAACACACCACAGACAAGCTCACGGCCACTACCGACTCGGCTGAAACCGGCTACTGGGTGGTGCAGCATGTCGACAGCGGAGATGCGTTCCACGCTTTCCATTTATCCGGCCTTGGACTGGATCCTGCACCGGTGGTGAGCCATGCCGGGCGCTCCTATTTGGCGGACACGCCGGGCTACATCAATGCCGACCGGGTGCGGCCCATGAAGTTTTCCCCCCAAGGCGATAAGCTTGGTGTAATCACCATGGGCAGTGACTTGGACACCAATGCAATTGAATTGTTCCATTTCAATCGCGACGCGGGTACAGTGGATTTTTGGGCGCAAGTGGCAAACAGGCAATTCGCTTTGAACCTGGAGGGATCGGTGGTGCCGTGGCATAGCACACTAAATCCGTTCATCCTGGACCTTGAGTTTTCGCCGGATGGCAACCACATGTACTATGTTAATGGCGATTCAATCCTTTTTGCCGGTAGCATCTATGCCATTCAGGTTGAGCTGGCCAATGAAGATGTGGACTCCATTCAGTATTCGGCGTTTGGGCTGATGGCCATTGGCAACTATAACTATCCTGGATGGGACCCATTTGGCTCATTTTTGCTCACAGGCCTGAACGGGCATTTGTACGCAAGGGCCAATACCTACACAATAAACCCCAACTGGCTGATTGATCTGTTCTCCGTGCCGTTGGAAATGGGTATGATTTCAGGGCCAAATGCAATTCCATTATTGGATGTTGGGTATTTGCTCTATGCACCGAGTGGTGGAAATCCGGTGGTAATGCCCAACATTTCCAAGCGCTATGTGGATAGCGCACCCGTCACCACAGGTCTGCCGCACATGGAGGCCATAACGGCCCTGCGCGTATGGCCCAATCCAGGCAACAGCTTGATCGAGGTGCGCTGGAGCGGCCTTACCAAGACTGCCGATGCCCGGTTCACGGATGCCACCGGGCGTGCTGTTCCCGGAATTTGGCACCTGCACCCCGGCGAAAACACCATGGACATTTCCGGCCTGGCCGATGGCATCTACATGCTGCACGTGCAAAGCGCTGATGAAGTAAGTCAAGTGCGGATCGTGAAGCAGTAGGCCTTGATCTGGAACAATTGGCGCGGCAATTCAGCGCTTCATGCCGTACTTCGCAGGCGATGACCGATCGCTTGCTGATCAAGAACGCCAAGGCCTTGGTGGGTACCCATGCACGGGGAACGGAACGCGTGGCGGGTGCGGACATGCGCAACCTTCCCCTGTTGGAGCAAGCCTGGCTGATGGCTGAGGACGGCATCATCACCGCCATGGGCACCGAAGCCGATTGGCCGGGCATCACCGATTGGAACGGCCTGGAGGTGATCGATGCCACCGACCGCTATGTGCTGCCCGGCTGGTGCGACCCGCACACCCACGCGGTATTCGCCGCCCCACGTGAAGGCGAGTTCGTGGACCGGATCAACGGCCTGGGCTACCAGGAGATCGCGGCCAAGGGCGGCGGCATCCTGAACAGCGCCGCCAAGCTGCGTGCCATGGCAGAGGAGGAGCTCTTTGAAAAAGCCTTGGTGCGCGTGCGTGAAATGATGCACCAGGGCACGGTGGCCGTGGAGATCAAGAGCGGCTACGGGCTGGACCTGCACAGCGAGCTGAAGATGTTGCGCGTGGCCAAGCGCATCAAGGAAACATTGCCCTTGCAGGTGAAAGCCACCCTGCTTGCTGCACATGCCATTCCCGCTGCCTACAACGGGAACCGCGACGGCTACGTGGACCTCATCGTCAACGAGCTCATTCCCCGCGTGGCGGAAGAGGGCTTGGCCCAATACGTGGACTGCTTCTGTGAAACCAATTACTTCACCGTTGCCGAAATGGAACGGGTGCTGGAAGCCGGTTCAGCGCACGGCCTGCAAGGAAAGGTGCATGTGAACCAGTTCACCAGCATTGGCGGCATACAAGCGGCCGTGGCGCACGGTGCCTTGAGCGTGGACCACCTGGAAGTGATGGAAGACGCAGACATTGCTGCGTTGGCCGGTTCGCCCGTGATCCCCACGCTGCTCCCCTCCTGCTCCTTTTTCCTCGGCATTCCCTATGCGCCGGCCAAGGCCCTGATGGAACACGGCCTGCCCGTGGCCTTGGCCACCGACTTCAACCCGGG
>JAFDZY010000012.1 GCA_018266685.1 Bacteroidota bacterium | reverse complement strand
TCTCCGTCACCCTCCTGGTGTTCATCCTGCCCATTGCCGACACCACCACGGTGTCCATCAACCGGATGCTCCGCAAGCAATCCCCTTTTGTGGGAGGCAAGGACCACACCACCCATTTCCTTAGCTATACCGGGCTGTCGGATGCCCAAGTGGCCATGACGTTCGGCGGCCTTGGTGCATTTTCAGCGTTGCTGAGCTTCATCGCCCTGCGCTACATCCCCGTGTGGGAGCCGCTGTACACCTTTCTGTACCTGGGTTATTCGCTCGCGGTATTCCTCTTTCTCTTCAGCCTTACCAAAAGGCGCGGGATCGCACGAACTTTGTAGCCCCATGCGGAAGCATCTTCCCTTTATCGGCAAAAGCTTGCTGATGGCACTGCTCATTGCTGCCGGTGCCGCCTGCATCCAGGTCTTCACCTTCAGCACCAGCGGGGGTGAATCCGACGTGGACCACCAGCTCCGCTTCAACGAGGGGTACAAGATCTTCAGCCTGAACCTGCCCTCCAACCTTGATTTTTGCGGGGAGCACGTGCCCATGGAACAGTTGGACGTCCGCGAACGGCTGGACCGCGAACTGCTGGTGAACACCTATTGGCAGAGCAACTCGCTCCTGGCCCATAAACGCGCCAACCGCTGGTTCCCCGTCATTGAACCGATCCTGAAGCGCGAAGGCGTGCCGGACGACATGAAGTACATCCCGCTGATCGAGAGCGGCCTCACCAACGTGACCAGTCCTGCCGGTGCCGTTGGTTTCTGGCAGTTCATGAAGGAAACCGCAATGGCGGAAAGCTTGGAAGTGAACAACGAAGTGGATGAGCGCTACAACGTGGCAAGAAGCACCGAAGCTGCGTGCAAGCACCTCAAGGAAGCCTATGCGCGCTACGGTTCGTGGGCAATGGCCGCCGCCACCTTCAACCTGGGGCGCGGCAACCTGGAACGCCAGATCGGGAGGCAGAAGGAATCGAACTACTTCAACCTGCTGCTGCCGGAGGAAACTTCACGGTACGTGTTCCGGATCCTGGCCATGAAAGCCATCATCAGCGATCCGGCCCGGTACGGGTTCCATCTGCGGAAAAAAGACCTGTATGCCCCGTACAAAACGAGGACCTTGGAACTCACCCCGCCGGTGGAGGACCTGAACGCATTCGCCACCCGGCAAGGCACGAGCTACAAACTGCTCAAGCTGCTGAACCCGTGGTTGCGCGACAACACCCTTTCCGAACGCGGAGGCAATAAGTACACCATCCTCCTTCCGGCGGAAGGATTCAACGACATGCCTGCGGACGATGAGTGAACTCGGAACGGGTGCACCCGGTGCAAACGGCAAGGCAACAGGGGCCACGGAGGATATTGAAGTGCTTGGGGCCCGCGTGCACAACCTGAAGAACATTGACGTGCGCATCCCCCGCGACCAGCTTGTGGTGGTCACCGGACTGAGCGGAAGCGGCAAGAGCTCGCTGGCGTTCGACACCATCCATGCGGAAGGCCAACGGCGCTACATTGAAACCTTCAACGCCTATGCACGCCAATTCCTGGGCGGCATTGAGCGGCCCGACGTGGACCTGATCACCGGCCTGAGCCCAGTGATCGCCATAGAGCAGAAGACCATCAGCCGCAACCCGAGGAGCACCGTGGGCACCATTACGGAGATCTACGACCTGCTCCGGTTGCTGTACGCACGCATTGGCGAGGCATACAGCCACATCACCGGCGAGCGCATGGTGCGCTACACGGAGAAGCAGATCATTGACCTGCTGCTGCAGGAACATGCCGGGGAGGACCTTCTGGTGCTCGCTCCCGTGGTGCGCGGGCGCAAGGGCCACTACAGGGAACTGTTCGAGCAATTTCTGCGGCAGGGCTTTTTGCGCGCCCGCGTGGACGGCGATGTGATCGACCTTACCTCAAGACCGCGCCTGGACCGGTACAAAACCCATGACATTGAACTGGTGGTGGACCGCCTGAAAGTGAATGCGGCCAATGCCAAGCGGCTCGCGGAAAGCTGCGCCACGGCATTGAAGCAAGGCAAAGGAAACCTGATGGCCCTGGCAGCAAAAGGCCATGCGGCACCACGCTACTTGAGCCGCCATTTGATGGACCCCGCGAGCGGCATGGCCTATGAGGAACCCGAACCGAACCTCTTCAGCTTCAACAGCCCTTACGGGGCGTGCCCGCGGTGCGGGGGCATCGGGGAGATCACGGAGGTGGCGCCGGAGAAAATCGTTCCGGACCGGTCAAAGAGCCTGAAGCGTGGTGCGATCGCGGCATTGGGAACGTACAAGCCCGGTGGCATTTTCCGCCAATTGGAAGCCGTGCTGGAAAATTTCGGCCATGATGCCAACACGCCTTTTGAGGAAATGGAGGACGACGTGCTCACCACCATCCTCAACGGGCAGGACGAGCCGCTCCGCATTGTGAGCAAAGCGGGCCTCAGCGACCGCAGCATGCAGTTTGACGGCATCATCCCCTTCATTCTGGAGCAGGCCGAAGGAGGCCCGAAGACCGCCCAGAAATGGGCCTCCCAGTTTACGCGCATGGTGGAATGCCCTTTGTGCGAGGGCACCCGGCTGAAGAAAACCGCACGCTGGTTCCGCATTGCCGGGATGGACATCACACAGCTGTCCGCCCTGCCGATCGATGAGTTCCACGCGCACATGGCCGGCCTTACGGGCAAGCTGGAAGAACGCCAAGCCATCATTGCGCGCGAAGTGGTAAAGGAAATCACGGCACGCAGCAAATTCCTGCTGGACGTGGGCCTCGAGTACCTCACCCTGGGCCGTAGCGCCCGCACGCTGAGCGGCGGCGAGGCCCAACGCATCCGCCTTGCCACCCAGATCGGCAGCCAATTGACCGGCGTGCTTTACATCCTGGACGAGCCCAGCATCGGCCTGCACATGCGCGACGACCACCGGTTGATCGGCAGCCTGCGCGATTTGCGCGACGGCGGCAACAGCGTGCTGGTGGTGGAACATGACAAGGAAATGATGCTTCATGCCGACCACCTCATTGACATCGGCCCCGGGGCCGGCGTACATGGCGGACAGGTAGTGGCACAGGGCACGCCCGCCGAACTGATGCAAGGAAGCTCGCTCACTGCCCGCTTCCTCCGCGGCGAGGAACGCATAAGCATCCCTACGGAAAGGCGGCGCGGCAATGGGCACTTTCTCCGGTTGAAGGGCGCCAAGGGAAACAATTTGAAGGACGTGGACCTTGACCTCCCACTGGGCACGTTTATCTGCGTTACCGGCGTTAGCGGCAGCGGAAAAAGCAGCTTGATCGACGACACCCTCTATCCCATCCTGGGCAAGACCTTCCACCGGGCGGAGCTTAGGCCCCTGGCGTACAAAACCATCGAGGGCCTGAAATTCCTGGACAAGGTGATCGAGGTGGACCAATCGCCGATCGGCAGGACCCCGCGCAGCAACCCCGCCACCTACACCGGCTTGTTCGACCATGTGCGGCAACTTTTTGCCGAACTGCCCGGCGCGAAGATCCGCGGGTACAAGAGTGGCCGGTTCAGCTTCAACACACCTGGGGGCCGCTGCGAAACCTGCAAGGGTGCCGGGGTGCGCACCATTGCCATGAACTTTCTGCCCGATGTGGACGTGCCTTGCGAAACATGCAGGGGTAAACGCTATGACCGCGAGACGCTGGAAGTGCGCTTCAAGGGCCGCAACATCGCGGACGTACTGGCCCTCAGCGTGGAGGAAGCCATGGGCGTGTTCGGCGACATCCCTTCGATCAGCACCAAGCTCGCCACCTTGCTGGACGTGGGCCTCGGCTACGTTACACTGGGGCAGGGAAGCACCACGCTCAGCGGAGGGGAAGCCCAACGCATCAAGCTCGCCACGGAGCTCAGCAAAAGGCAAACAGGCAGCACGTTCTATATCTTGGATGAACCCACAACTGGGCTCCACTTTGATGATGTAAGGCACCTGGTCCGCGTGCTGGACAAATTGGTGCAGCACGGCAATACCGTGCTGGTGATCGAGCACAACATGGACATCATCAAAGTGGCCGACCACGTGATCGACATGGGCCCCGATGGCGGAAGTGGCGGAGGGCGCATCGTTGTGCAAGGCACGCCTGAAGAGGTTGCGCTCAGTGCGCGCGGGTACACCGCCAAGTTCCTGGAGAAGGAACTTTTCGGTTGAGCTGACCTGCAACGGGCATGTTGGAAAAGCCGTGAAGCTCCGCGCCGGGCGTACCGGCATGGCAATTTCCGCACAGGCTCTTCAACACGGCATTGTTGGAAGATGCAGCTTCGTTCAAGGCAAGCGCCATGCACGTGCGGATAGTTTTGCCCGTGCAGCACACTTTACGTCCAAAGCGAAGCGGGACCCCATGATCAAAATTTTCACCTTGCTCAATGTTGCCGGCCTGATCCTGTTCAACATGTTCTTCGGGGGGGATGTCAGCGTTACGCAAAACATGCCCGCTTCCATCGATCCGGGAACTGAAGTCCGCGTAACGGTCACCATCAACAAGGACCAGATCACCGGCTTCGCCAAATTGCAGATCGACCTGCCCGCAGGACTTTCCGCCACCGCCATCGAGACCAAGGGCGCTTCATTCACCTTCGCCGAAGGAAAGGCCAAGTTCATTTGGATGGCACTGCCCACGCAACCTTCATTCAAGGTGAGCTACACCTTGAGCGCGGATGCCACTGCAAGCGGCACGCTTCCCGTTACCGGCCGCCTTTCCTACATCCAGGACAACGAAAGGAAAACCGTGGACATGGCACCGGCCACCATAACCATTGGCAACGGCAGCAACGTGGCGGCTACGGCACCGGCACCCGCAAGCAGCCCGGCAACCACCACGGAAGGATCCAACCAAGAGAACACTCCGCCATCCACCAACCAGGAAACCACCGGCGCCACCGCCACCATGTCCGGAACGGGAACTGCAACTGCTGCCGCACAAGCCGTACCTCCGCAAACCGGAACGGGCGATGTAAGCGGAACACGTACCGTTACTCCGGTAAGCACCTATGAATCCCTTGTTACTGTTACCGTGAAGAAGGGCGCA
This sequence comes from Bacteroidota bacterium, assembly GCA_018266685.1. GTDB lineage: Bacteria > Bacteroidota > Bacteroidia > Flavobacteriales_F > PHOS-HE28 > PHOS-HE28. The sequence continues at coordinate 1,816 of JAFDZY010000012.1, read as the reverse complement.
CTCCGCGGATTCGGCAAGTTGCAGGAATCGCTTCCCGAAGGATTCACGGCCGTAGCGAAGGACAACGATGAAGCCATCTTCAGCGCGAACGGGCGGATCGTGAAATTCGTTTGGTTGAACCTGCCGTCAAAGAGTGAGCTCACCGTACGCTACCGCATGATCGCGCCGGCCGGTGCCAACGGCGCCTACACGGTGAACGGGGAATTCGGATACTTGGTAAATGACCTCACGCAGCGGGCAGTGATCGGCAGCACTGCATTCAATGCCGGCGCTGCTACCGCCGTGGCGGTAGTTACACCTCCCCCGGCAGCCGACACCTCCACAAAGACAGGCACGGTGGCTACGGCAACCACCACTACCGAAGTGCCTGCAAAGCCTGAAGAAGCCAAGAAACCCGTGGAAACTGAACCAGCAACCGCCACCACGGCCCGCAAGCCCGTTGTTACCAAAACCCCTGCTCCGGAATCCGGCATCACCTACAAAGTGCAGATCACCGCAGCGCACCGCGAAGTGGGAAAGCCCTACTTTGAGCAGCGCCACCATTATAGCGGGGATTTCAGCATTGAGCACAATGACGGCTGGATCAAGTACGTCACCGGCATGTTTGACCGTTACAAGGCCGCGCGCGAGCAGCGTCAGGCATTTATCGATGCACAGTATAACTTTCCCGGACCGTTCGTTACCGCATACAACAACGGCGAGCGGATCACCGTGCAGGAAGCTTTGATGATCTCCGGTCAACGGTCCGCGCAATAGACACACACACCTCCCCCCCCTGCCACCGGATGCGTACCAAGGCTACGACCCAACTGCTCCGATGCTTGGCGTTGGGGGCCATGGTGGCAACGGGCACCGCAAGCTCCCGCGCACAATCTTCCAACGACAGTACCGGCTTCCAATTGAAGCCCTCATTTGCCCTGGGAACCGGCATGTTGGGCTTTTATGGGGATGTGGGATACCAAAGCAAGTCGTATAGCCCGCTGGTTTCCAGGATCGGCTATGAACTGCGTGCCTCTGCACCCATCACAAATTGGCTGGAGGTGGGGCTCTTTGCCATCCACGGCCGATTGAGCGCCAATGAGCACGGCACCGGGCGCAATTTGAACTTTGAATCGCGCATCACCACCGGCGGTGTGCAATTCACATACAACTTCAACCAGTTGCTCAACCCCAAGCATGTGGTGGAACCGTGGGTGAGCGTGGGCTTTGAGAGCTTGGAATTCCTGAGCAAGACCGATCTGAAGGACGCACAGGGCCGCTACTACCATTATTGGAGCGATGGCAGCATACGGGACATTGCCGAAGATGCGCCCAATGCGAACGATGCCGTGGTGATACAGCGTGATTACAGCTACGAAAGCGATGTGCGCGAAAGCAACCTCGATGGCTTTGGAAAATACCAAGAGCAAACTTGGGCCATACCCGTGGGTGCCGGCGTACGCATGGACCTGGGCCACGGCTTTGATGCCCGGATCGGGACCACCATGCACTTCTCCGCCACGGACCTGATCGACGGCGTAAGCAGCAAGAGCGTTGAGGACCGCAAGGGGGACGGCCGCAACGACCGCTTTCTCTTTACCTCCTTCTCCGTGGGCTATGCCATCAGCACCAAGCCGAAGGCCAAGAAGTTCAAGCCCACGCTCACGCCCGAGCAGATGGATGCCATTGCCCTCAACGACGATGAGGACGGTGACGGCGTGATGGACTGGAACGACCTGTGCCCGCATACGCCACCGGGCACTGCCGTGGATGCGCATGGCTGCCCCTTGGACAGTGACGGGGATGGCGTGCCTGACTACCTGGATGATGAGCCCGG
>JAFDZY010000129.1 GCA_018266685.1 Bacteroidota bacterium | reverse complement strand
CCCAAGCGGTGGAAGCGCAGGTACACGCTGTCGCAGTCGTTCTCGATGAACGTGGTGTCCGTGGCGTTGTATTCCACGTTCGGGCCTGCGTCAACCGTGAGCTTGAACCGGTTGCTGCTGGTGAAGGAGTTCTGCTCCAGCCAAACGGCGGAAGGAAATCTACTATCACCCACATTGGATACGCCCAGTTTGATGTGGTACATCTGCCCGCACTCCACCGCAGCGCTGGCCGTGAGCACCACGGTCATGCCGTTGTGCTGGATGTAGTACGGGTCCGTGTTGTAGGGGGCCTCCAATTGCGGTGCCCCGCCGCCGGGTTGCGGGTAAGGCCATTGGCCTCCGTTGTACCGGTAGTAAATGGCATTGGACTGCCAGTTCGGGTCGGCCGCAAAGCAGTACCCGAACTGATCGGCCAGCGGACCGTTCGCATTGTTGGCATCCATTAGCCCACTGTTCACGCTGTTGATGGACACCACGGACATACTCCCTGGAATGAAGGCGATGTTCATGGCATTGTTGGAGAACGGCCCGTTGATGTTGGTGGGAATGTCCGGCCCGCTGATGAAGAAGCCGAACACGTCGTTGTACTGGCTGCACACCCAGCGCTCGTACTCCTCGGAGCTGAACACGTACCGCAGGCTGATCATGTCCTGTGTAGGGACAAAATCGAATTCAAGAATTGCTTTGTTGTAGATATTGCTCCCGCCGCTCACCTGCCAATTGGGCCACGCCGTCAGATGGCTCAAGTCCAAGTCCGGGGTTTGAATCCCTTGAGGGGCGCCGATTCCTCCGCCTTCCTGCATGAGGGTGTTGTTCGGGCCTGGCAAGTGATAGGAGGCTTGGCTCGGGCATAGGAACATTCCGTTCATGCCAAGCACAGTGTTCATGCCATTGAAACGGCCAATGGCGGAAGGCCCGCTCGTGGCTACCATGTTATTCCCGGGGCTTCCATTGAACGTGACGTTTGTGGCGAACACCCCCGGGCCCATCAGTATGTTCTGCACTAGCGTGGTGGGCGCCTGGGATTGGTTGATGATCAACTGCGCATGCAACGGCACCGGCACCCACAGCAATCCGGGGATTGCCAGCAACAGGGCGATATGGTGCCGTTTCCACATGGCTATCGCACCAAGGTGACGTGCCCGGTCAGTTTGGTCGCTGCCGGGTCATCCGGCGTCACTATGTAAAAATACGTCCCGTCCGGGGCGTTGTGCCCGTCCCAGCCGGTGGCTAAGGCCCGCGTGGTGAAGATCTCCTGGCCCCAGCGGTTATAGATGTCCAGTTGCCCCGGCGCACCCTTGTATCCGATCGGAACAAAACGGTCGTTCTCCCCATCCTTGTTCGGGCTGAACACATTGGGCATTTCGATCACGCCGGGATTGATCACCGTCACCACCGAGCGCACCGTGTCCACGCATCCGTTCGCGGAGGTTACCACCAACATCACCGGGTAATCCCCGGGCTCATCAGGGAAAGTGGCGTTCAGTGTTTGGTTGACCGACGATGCCGGATCGGCAGCGCCAAGGTCCCACCACCAGGAGAGGATGTTGCCGGTTGCCGATCCGTTCAATTGCACCACGGGGTCTTCCGCATCCACCGGGTTCGGCGTGGCGGTGATCCCGCCATTTACCCCCGGAAAAACGGTGATGGCGTTGGCAAGCACCGTATCCCCCGTGCAGCCGGCGTCATTCTGCACGGTAAGGCCAACATCATAGCTGCCAGGCGTCGAATAGGTGTGGGCAAAGCTGCTGTCAGCGCTGGTGGTGCCATCGCCCAAGGTCCATTGCACCGTGTGCGTGCCCAGCCCCGTGGTATCCGCAAAAAGCACGGTGAGCGGGGAGCATCCCGAAAGGGGGGACAGTGCCGGGTACGGCCTGGGGCTTACCGCAGGTGGCACATAGGTGCTCCCCATCAGGCATTGCCCGTTCACTTGGCTGGCCATGGTGTAGTTACCGCCGCCAAGGCCCAGGCCGGAGATGTTCAAGGTTTGGCCGGTTTGGCCTGGAATGGCAACACCGTTCGCATACCACTGGTAATTCGTGGCTCCAGCGGGGGGCGTAGACACTGCTTGGGCATCCGATCCACAAATAGTTCCCGATGCGCCCACCGGCTGCAGGGACTGGTCACCGGCCAGGGTCAGCATCAGGTCATCCACAACGAAGTAGGGCATGGCCGGGTAGGTTTCACCCGTGTTCGGATTCGTGATCGTGCCGGATGAAAGTGAAGCGGGCGTATCGCAGGCCCCGCCGATCAGGATGGAATGGATGTCCTGTGCGGGGGTGAAGGTGATGGACACACGGGTCCATTGCCATGCGGGCTGCACATTTACGCGGCCCAGTTCGGTCCAACCAGGTTCATACCCAATGCAATCCATGGTTTGGATGGGGAAGGGAACGCATGCATTGGCATATCCGAAAATGGCCAACGGGAACGGGTCGGTGTACGGATCGGTGTAGGAGCCTTGCGCCAATGTTTGCGAATGCTGGTCATTGGTCACCGACATGGAGATCCACAGTGATATGGTGTAGGTGGTGCCCGCCAAGAGCGGTTGGGCGGGCAAGGGGTAGGTGAGGCAGGTGCCCACATACTCAAAGTAGTGCTCCACGGATTGGGCATAGAATCCCACGGCCCCGTCTCCGTCGGGGGGAGGGAGATTGAAGCCTACGGGTGAGTATCCGCATTCATTGAAATAGTCGGAGGTGGCATTGGTGGCCTGGTGCCAGCCGGTGGCACAATCCAACCACGGAGGTGAGAACATCGACACGAAGCCAAACGGGCAGCAGCCCCGCTCCTCGAAAGAGTGGTTGCGGATGTAGCTGGGCACACTGTCACCGATCAGGACCGTGGAGCAGGGGCAGTCCGGGTCGTTGAGGTCCACCAGCCCGTCATTGTCATCGTCGATGCCGTTGTTGCAGATCTCCTGGGCCACCACCGAGGCGGGCAGCAGCATCAGCACGAGCAGGACCGGAAGCAATTTCATGCGGTTGGAGCGGTTGGCCAGATCGCGGGCGCCCATCCATGGGATGTGCGCCCGCGCCGGCTTGGAGAGTGCTGATCTTGGCAGTAACTTTGTACGAAAGGGCTTGGAGAGTGGGAGTCGGGGGCCAATATATGGCGAAACGGCGAATTTGACATTGCATGTAGAATTATGGCTACATGGATGGGAGACGTTTTCTGCCCTGTCTCCGTTGCCTGCACGAGCAAGGTCAAGCGGCTAGGCTTTCGCCACGCACTCCGGTCATCGCAATAAGGTGATGTGGCCAAAGCCCATGCGCTTGGGCATGGACAGCCCTTCCACAATGTACTTGTACTGGTAGATCCCCTGCGGCACCTCCTCGCCGTCCGGTGTCCGCCCGTTCCACCGGTTCGCCATGTCGTTGCTCTCGAAGACGACCTGGCCCCAGCGGTTGAACACCCACAATTCATACGTGGTGACCAACAGCCCCTCCCCGCCGAACGTGTCGTTGATGCCATCCCCGTCCGGTGTGAAGCTGTTGGGGAAATAGATGGTGGCGGCAGGCGGCCGTGTTTGGATGCTGTCCACCGCAACGCAGCCATCGGGCGTAATGATCTGCAACACCACCCAGTACGCATTGTAATCCTGGTAGGTATGGGTCACGCTCAGCACGCCGGAAGCCGTGGTCCCATCGCCGAAATCCCAAGAGATCACATTGCCGAAGGGTGGTACCACATCACCTTCAAACCGCCATGTCACTTCCGAGAGTTCATCAGCGTCAATGGATGCAGCCGCAGGCAAGGTGGTCACATACACTGAGGCCATGGCCGTGTTGCCGCATGCATCGGTGACCTCCACCGTGATGTTGCGTCCGTAGCGGCCGGCAGTCCAGTCCACCTGCGGGCCGCTGCCGATGCCGGGCCAATTCACCTGGTAATTTCCAGCACCGCCGGAAATGGCCACCCACAGCGGCACCACCTGCCCCGGGCATACGGTGGTATCGTTGGGCACTTCAATTTCCAACGGCGGATAGTCGTTCACCACGGCCATCAAGGTGGTGTCCGCAGTGTTGCCGCATTGATCGGTAACCGTGACGGTGAAGGCCATGTCGTCATCCACGGTCGCCGTCAAACTTT
>JAFDZY010000128.1 GCA_018266685.1 Bacteroidota bacterium | reverse complement strand
GCCAAAAGCCTATCCGCAGCCTGCTTTGTGTTTGCGGGCTTTTTACGGCCTATTGGATAAACCAAGCCCCCATCCTCCGGCGGACTATCACGGAAACTCGTGATGCGGCCCTGCCGGATTTCCGGACCAAAAAGGCCAACGGCCACCGTAGCGGAAGCGGGCGCAGAGGACGTGAACACGCCCAAAGCCAGTACCGGCAGCAGCTTTAAGCGTACCATTCAATCCATGACCGGTTTATGAATTGAAAGGTAGTAATAATCCGATCGGATGCCTTCCGCATCAGTTCACCGGCTAACTTTCGTGCAACCGACACCCACCAAAATGGAAACCACCCGACGCAAGTTGACCATTGGACGCCCTGTTTTACTGTTTGCCACGGGCCTTGTAGTTGGCGGCCTGGCGTGGACATACCTTCGCCCTCAGGCACTGTATCCGCCGCCTGCTTTTGTCGCTTTCTATGATGAACAAACCACGGCTGCCTTGGGGCAGGTACCCGGCACCACGCAGGCCAGGTTCTACTTTGCGGCCAATGCACCGGGCGACAAGCGCGCGGTGGTGGCACCCGCAGATGTAAACGGGCGGCACGTTCCAGAAAGCGGAAGCACGAAATTCCGCCTGTACAGATCGCTCAGCGGCTCGCGCGCCACCGTTGACCTGTTGGACGAAACGCACGCGGAGGCCCTGGTAAAGCAATCCCGTTATGGCACCAGCGGGCCATGGAGCATTGATTGCCCCATGTCCCAGTTGTTGCGGATGCTGGATGTTCCCCAATGCAACGGTGTTTGCATAGCCGTGCAAACCCTTACGGACGGCAGCTACACCTTCCAACTGATCCCCGTAAAGTTGGCCAACGGGAAAGCCACCGTGGTGGGCGCCAGCGGTGATGCAGTTACCGGAATGCCCTGCCCCACCTTTTGCGCATATCCGCAGGAATTCTATCTGCATCGCAGGCCCTAACTGCCGTTCGGTATGCCCAAGGCCGTCCTGAAGACGAAGGAGACAGACCACGCGGTGGATGGCTTTGTGGCAGCCTTGGTTGATGAGGATATGCGTCACGATTGCCGCGAGGTGATCGCCATGATGGGCGCTGCCACCGGAGCACCGCCCCGGATGTGGGGTAGTTCCACGATCGGCTTTGGCCAAGTGAAGCTGACATACCGCACCGGCCGCGAAGTGGAATGGTTCCGCTGCGGCTTCAGCCCGCGCAAAGGGAAGCTCAGCCTGTACCTCAGCATGGACATCCGGCAACACCAATCACTGCTGGACAAGCTGGGCAAGCACAAAACGGGCAAGGGCTGCCTTTACCTGAAACGCCTTGCTGATGTGGACCAGCAGGTGCTGATGCAACTGGTGAAGGCTAGTCTGCAGACTGCTGCGGGTTGAACGCGGCTTACCGGCACTCCCCTTGTGAAACCACGTGCACGCCTGCCCGCCATGCGGCGCAGCGGTTCGGATAGGTTTTGCCGTCACAGCCGCAATAGGGCATGTACTCCCGTGTGCAAACCCCGTCGCCGGGTGGGCGGGCCATGGTGCATGGCCCGTCCTTCAGCACGCGGAGCAAGTCAGCCTCAAAGGCGTTGGGCTGCTCCACATTGGCCCCGTGGCCCGCTTCGGCGAACATCACCAAGTGGTCGGCAGGCAGTTCATTGATGCGCATGATCTCCCTGCCCACAAAGGGCGGGATCAGCCGGTCCACTTCGCCCCAGAACACGTACACCGGCATGGTCCACATGTAACGGTGATATGCGTACTGGTCCTCACGTTGGATCAGGTCCTTCAGCAACGCCGCATAGCCGGGGCGTTTCATTGCACCGTCGTCATACAGTTGGCGCTGGGCAAAGCGTGGCAGCTTGCGCGGCTTGTACAAAATGGCGTCCAGGCTCCGCTGAACGCCGCTTGGGTCCTTGGGCTCAAAGAAGTCCAGGATGTCCTTTGCACCCAGCGTGCGCGCCACGCTATCGGCAATGGCCTTGGTATAGCCGTTGGCCGGCCCATCGCAGATCACAAGGGCGCGCACCCGTTCGGGGTGCTGCTCGGCGAAGTTGGCTGAGATGGCACCGCCGTAGCTGCTGCCCGCCAAGTACACCGCACCTTGCACCTTCAAACTGTCCAGGATGGCTTCCAGGTGGGCCACTTGGGCATCCACGCTGTTGCCGCTCCATTGGCCCGTACTGCGCCCGTGGCCGATCAGGTCGGGAAGGATCAGATCGTAGGTGGCGCTGAGCGGCACTGCATTCACAGCCCACATTGCGGCACTACCAGTGATGCCATGCACCAGCATCAATTTGGGCTTCGCAGTGAACGGCGCTGCCCACACGTGCATCGGCCCATTGGCACCCTTGAACGTGTGCTCCACCAGGCCGGCGTTTTTGAACTCCTTGCCGGTTTTGCGGGCCTGCATGCGCACCACGTTGCAGGATGAACCCAGCACCGCCAGCACAAGGGCAACGGCCAATTGCCGAAAGGTGATCATCGCCATAGTTCCCATTCAATTATTGAGACGGCAGCTTGGAAACGTAGCCGAACCCAAGTGAAGGTCCAGGAGGGAGGGAGAGAGAGGGTGAGAGGGTGAGAGGGTGAGAGGGGAACGGCATTCGCCCTTGCACCCTATCACTCTTGCACCCTTGAACCATGTTATGGTCCGCTACTTTATACGCGGCTGAGTCGTTGTCCGATCAACGTTTCACGAACTTCATCGCGGTAGCACGCGCATCGCCCAACACAACAGCGTAGGCTCCTGCACCCAAACGCTCCACATTCACCGTGGTGGGGCCAATTTCAAGTCGGCCTTGCAACACGGTCCTGCCTGTTGCATCCACGAACCAGTAGTGCTGTCCGGCCAACTCCGATGCGGCTTTGATCGTTGTTGAACGTTCGGCGGGAACAGGATACAGGACGGCATTGCGGGAAGCAATCACTTGTGGAACGCCTGTGGTGCCTGAGCTGAATACGTCACTTATTTCACTTGGCGAGAGCGCCCTGTTCCAGATGCCGATGTCGTCCAAACTGCCGTTCACCCCGAAATACAACGGGTTCTGGCTCCATGGCGAGCCGCCAATGATCAAGGGTTCGTTGTTGCTTCCGATTGCTTCCGCACCGGCGGCAATGCTGTCCGCCGCCATGCCGTTCACATAGGCCACCAGGTAGCCGTTCGTTGCCCAAGTGATGGCCAGGTGGGTCCATTGGCCCGAAGGGATAAAGCCAGCACTGAACGTATGCGGTGTTCCGCCGGCATTCCACACTTCCGGGTGTACCTGCCCATTTTCCACCCCGAAGATGTAGCCGGAATTGAAGGAGCCGTTCACGCGGCCGGCGATCTTCTGGTTGGCATTGGCATCGGTGAGCTGCACCCAAGCGCATACCGTCATGCCCTCGCCGGTGTTGAAGAGCGCATTGGAGGGCACTTGGTCGTATGAGAATCCGTTGAAGAAACTGGCCGCCCCAGCCGTTCCGAAGCGGTCAGCGGATGCTGAGCTGCCGGAGGCCGAACCGTTGAGGCCGTTGGGGCCGGCATCCACCACCGAATTGTTCAAGGGGTACCACGCCACCAGGCCGGCAGCTGGCACGTTTGAAGGGACTTGGGCCAGTGCCGGAACACCGAGCAGGGCAGCACCGATGAATAGCCGTGTCTTCATGGGGTTAAGAAATTCAAGGTTGTTCAGATGCCTAAGGTAATCTGTCCGGACGTGGCTGCACCCCTGAAACCCAGGGCAGACGCATCAAATTGACCAAGCCAGGATAGCATCACGTACGGAAATGTACACCAGGCTTGAAAAACCACCGGTGCTGAACTTGGTTGGCCCTTCGGCTCCGCTCAGGGCAATTCATGATTATCATCCAGTCACTAACGATACATCGCCCTGAGCGGAGCCGAAGGGCTAACCTCAAATCCTTGATTTTCATGTTGATGAATTGATTGCTTGAATTTAGATGCGTTTGCCCTGCCCTGAAACCAACACGTCCTCCCTTAATATTGCCGCATGCCCCAGGCCGTGCCCTCCCCGCTGGACCGCCTGCGCTATTATCCCAAGGGCTGGCTGCGCTATGTGCCCGCACTGGACAGCCTGTTGAAGTATTCCGGATCAGCGGCCCGCGCCGACCTTGTGGCTGGCCTCACGGTTGCCGCCGTGGCCGTGCCGCAGGCCATTGCCTACGCGCTGGTGGCCGGCGTACCTGCGGAATACGGCCTGTACACGGCCATTGTGATGACCTTGATCGGTGCGGTGTTCGCCAGCAGCCGCCAGCTGATCAACGGCCCCACCAACGCCATCTCCATCGCGGCACTCTCCGTGCTTGCGCCCATCGCACTGATGGAGGACAAGCTCTCGGCCATGGTGGTATTGGCCCTGCTGATCGGTGCCATCCAGTTGGCCGTGGCGGTATTCCGGCTGGGCGACCTCACGCGATACATCTCCCACTCGGTGATCGTGGGCTTCACCGTGGGCGCATCCCTTTTGTTGATCATGGACCAGATGAAGCACTTCCTGGGCACGCACTATGCCGCCGCCCCGGAAGAGCATTTTCTACATCGGTTCTGGGGCAGCATGGTGCACGGCGGCGGCGTGAACGAAAACGCGCTATGGGTGGGCAGCGCATCCATCGTGCTTTACGTGGGGCTGCGCTGGATCAAGCAAAAACTGCGCATACTGCTCTTTCCGGAACTGCTGGCCACGGTAGTGATCGTGACGGCAGCCACGTGGTGGCAGGGCGGACTGGGCATTGATGCGGTGGGGAGCATTCCTGCAAAGCTTCCTTCGTTCATGGTTCCGAAGATCGGACTGGGCCAAGTGCGCGACATGGCCCCTTCCGCGTTGGCCATTGCCACGCTGGGCCTGTTGGAGGCCATCGCCATGAGCAAGAGCTTGGCATTGCGCACACGGCAACAGCTGGACCTGAACCAGATCTGCCTATCGGAAGGCCTGGCCAACATCGGCAGCGGCTTTTTCCGCGGCCTTCCGGGTTCAGGCTCGCTCACACGGTCCGCGATCAACTTGCAGGCCGGCGCCGTTACCCAATGGTCGGGCATCTTCGCAGCCCTGTTCGTGGCAGTGATCGTGCTGCTGTTTGCACCGCTGGCACAGTTCATCCCGAAAGCCTGCCTGGCGGGCATCCTCATCGTTACCGGCGTGCGGATGATCGACCCGCAATCGGTGCGCTACCATGTGCGCGCCTCCAACTTTGATGCGGGCATTGTGGCTGCAACGGCATTCTCCGCCGTGTTCATCTCCATCGAGTTCTGCATCCTGATCGGCGTGTTCCTCTCCTTCATGCTGGCCGTGCCGCGCGCGGGGCGCATGCTGCTCACCGAGTTCAGCATCCGGGCCAACCGCATGATCGCGGAGCGCCGCGCGGAAGACCCTGTGTGTGCCAGCATCCTAATGTTCGGCCTGGAGGGCGAGATGTTCTTTGGCAGCGCCACCGCTTTGGAGCGGCACTTGCGCTTTATTGAAACGCGCATGAAGGGCGGCGCAAAGGTGCTGGTGCTGCGCCTGAAGCGCGTGCGAAACCCAGATGCCGTGTGCATGCACCTGCTTTCCGACTATGTGGAACGTTGGGAAGCTTCCGGGGTGCACGTGATGGTGTGCGGCGTGCGCGACGACCTGTACCAGGCCATGCTGCGCACGGGTTTCAAGATGCAGGTTACCGAGGTGTTCCGCGAGCAGAAGACGCGATTTAGCAGCACGCTCATGGCCGTGCAACGCGCGTATGAGCTGCTTGGGGACACTAATCCGTGCCCACACTGCAAGGAGATGCAGCACACCGGAAACGGGGAGTATTATTTCATGGTGTGAAGCAGCCCCCTGCTTGGCCTCCCCTACTGCCGCAAGTCTTCCCCGCCATCCACGCTGTGCGTTCCGCCAAAAACTGCGGGGGCGACTTGCGGCTTTCCATCGTTCATCCTTGCCTGTTCTCCCGGGAAGTTTCCGGACTTCGCAACAACCCTTGGAACTTGTTCCAAGATGGGACGATGTTTGCCTTGCACACCCACCAGTCGCCCGGCCTTATCCTTCCCGCCCTTCGGCGGGCTCAGGGCAAATCACTTTACGATTGGGCAGGAAGACCGGCGGGAGCGGGGAAACAAGCCGAACTCACCGATACCACCATCAGCAAGGCGGCCAACGTCAGGCAGGCGGATCTGTGGCCGGCTTCAATGATCGTCAGCGACCCTTGAACGTCCTCAATGGCCGTTGCCTGCCGTGCCGAACCCGATACACCACCACATCCGATCCCTCGATCGCATACCAGACCACGTAGGGGAACTTCTCCAGCAACACTGCGCGGAATGGCGCTTTCCTAACGCGGTATCCCGGCATGTTTTCTTCAACAAACCGCAGACTCTCGCGCAGGTCTCGGCGGAAACGCTCGCCCAAGCCCGGTTTCTGGACATCATACCACAACTGTGCCTGGCGGATCTCCTCCAGCGCCTCCTCTTTGAACACCAGCATGGTGCTCAGCGCTGCAAGTCGTTCTTCAGGATCGCTTCCACCTGATCCCAGGTGTAGGATCTGCTTTCGCCTTTCAGGTGGCGTTCCCGGCGTGCGTCCAGCACGGCGAGTTCATCATCCGTGAGATCAAGCCCACCCGGATCATGGCGCATGGCTGCCTGCTGCGCGCGATCCTCTTCGATCAGGCGCTGCACCTCCTGCCACGTGTAGGTGCGATCGGTTCCTGATGGGTCATTCACGATGGTCATCTGCTCGTTGGGAATGCCATAGTTGCGCGGAGCATCGAGCATGCGCTTGATGGTGAGCAAGCGTACCTCGTCATCGATCAGCGCGATGCGTTCGAGCAGTTCGAGCTTGAGGGTCTTGAGGTCCATGGGTCGGGGGTTCAGCCAAAGGTAGGGATGGTGTTTTCGCATGCCACGGAACCCGTCCATTCAAACTTGGCCGCGCTAATGGACCCCAATGGACGCTGATCAACGGCGGAGCGCCCATCCATCAGCGTCCATTGGATGAGCACCACACCTTTACCTTCGCCCGATGCAACTCCAGAACTACATCGCCGGCCAGTGGGTGGCCGGAACGGGGAAACAAGCCGAATTGGTGGATGCCAGCACCGGCGAATTGATCGCCACCACCAGCAGCGGCGGGCTGGACTTCGGCCGCATGCTTTCCTATGCACGGGAGGTCGGCGGCCCGCCGCTCCGGAAAATGACCTTCCCTGAACGGGGAAGGATGCTGAAAGCCTTGGCGATGTACCTGATGGAGCGCAAGGAGGAATTCTACCAGGTGAGCTACCGCACCGGCGCCACCAAGGCCGACAGCTGGGTGGACATCGAGGGCGGCATCGGCAATGTGTTCGCCAACGCCAGCCTGCGCCGCTCGCTGGGCAACATGCCCTTCTACGTGGACGGCGAGGCCATCCGGACCAGCAAGAACGGCAGCTTCATCGGCCACCACATCATGGTGCCCAAGGAGGGCGTGGCCGTCCACATCAACGCCTTCAACTTCCCCATTTGGGGCATGTTGGAAAAATGCGCCGTGAACTGGATGGCCGGCGTGCCCGCCGTGGTGAAGCCCGCCACCGTGACCAGCTACCTCACCGAAGCCATGGCAAAGGCCATCCTGGAAAGCAAGATCCTGCCCGAGGGCGCCTTGCAGCTGATCGTGGGCAGCGCGGGCGACCTGCTGGACCATGTGG
>JAFDZY010000127.1 GCA_018266685.1 Bacteroidota bacterium | reverse complement strand
TGTCCTTGGGCCCGCCCTGGGGCTCCTTCACCTGCGCGCAGGCGGCCAACAGCAGCAAGGCGCCAAGTGCCGGGGCGAAGCGGTTCATGGGAAGGCGCGAAGATACCGGGGAGGGGGCTGCACCCCCGTACGCCACCAATTCGGACCTGTATATCCTGCGCCCAAGTTGGCTTGCCGAACCCCGGTAAATACCGTACGTTCGTCTTCGGAAGCGCGAACCCCCAATGGCAACACCCCTACCCCATGAACGCCCGCACCTACATGCAACGCCTGGCCTACCTTGAAGAGTGCATCCGCAAGGGCCGCATCCACGGCATTGAAACCATCCGGCGGCAATTTGATTGCTGCGACAAAACCGCCCGCAACCTGGTGGCTGAACTGAAGGCCGCCGGCATAGACGTCCACTATTCACGGGCGCTGCGAAAATTTTTCATCCGCGAGTAAACGGTAACTTTTTTACCGTTTGCGCATTTTGCTTTGCCCTCCGAAACCTTAAACCAAACCCAAGATGATGCATAAGCAATTACCCCCGTACAGGGCGAGTCACAAGGCTCTCTCTCTCTCTCTCTCTCTCTACAGCCGCGCTGCTTTTAGCGGGAGGCTCGGCCTCGGCCCAGTACTACATACCGCCTGATCCCTTCAATGACATGCAGAAGGAGACCTTTGGCATCTGGCCCAACATGGGCCAAGTGGTAAGCACACAGGGCGCGGCGGTGCCAGGGGTGAAGTTCTACACCACCGGCGCGGTGCCACGCGCCTATTTCCGCAAGGATGGCTCCTTCTCGCTGGTGCTGGCCACCGGCGACAGCCTTGGCCCGGACACCCTGCGGCGGCTGGACATCACCTGCGTGGGCGGCAATGCCCAATATCCGCAACCCGTGGTGTGGCAAATGAAAAGCCAGTACGCCCATTTCTACCTGCCCCAGTGCGGACCCGGCGGGGCGCAGTTCGTGCATCCCTACCACCGGGTGCTCTACCCCGGGGTGTACCCGCACATCGACATGCACATCTACAGCGGCAAGGTGGGCCAGAAGCTGGCTTTTGTGATCAATCCCGGCGGCGATCCCAAGGACATCACCTTGCAGTTCCAGGGCCAGGAGCAGATGGACGTGGACATCTACGGGAACCTCAAGCTGCTGATCGCCGGCAAATGGATCACCATCCCGGAGGCCATGGCCTACCAGGTGGCCGATAATGGGTCCATCATCCCGGTGAACTGGACCGCCGCCTTCAATGCCTACGAAAGCATGGGCCGCGCCTACTTTCAGTTCGATGCCTACGACCATGCCAAGCCCTTGATATTCCTGATTGGGCCGCCAGCCCTGGGCGGCGTGCCGCCCTATGCGGAATATGGCCTGTGCTGGAGCACCTACTTTGGCGAGACTCATTTCGATTTGCTCACGGATATAAAGCCGGACGATCAGGGCAACTTCTACGTGACCGGCAGGGCGGAGCGGATCCTTGATGACTTTCCCCCTCAGCCGGGGATGATTGCAATTCCCGGCCAAAGCCCGAGCGTAGGGAAGCTCGCGAAGTTCAATCTGGGGCATGAACTGTTGTGGACGGCTTATATCGGGGGGTCTTCCTTCAGCCCGCATTTTACTGCACCCGCCGCCATTGCCGTAAAGCAGAACCCTGTGCGCATTTACATGGTGGGCACCACTACCGCGAACAACTTCTTCACCCACGCATCGGAGGGTGCATATTGGGACCAGAACAACAACAATGCGCAGAACAAAGGGTTTGTTGCGAGGTTTCGTGGTGAGAATGGCCAAATTCAATGGTCCACGTATTTCGGTTCGGCCAAGGTGGAGGTGCAAGCGGTTGATGTGCGGCCCCATACCGACCAGATCGTGATCTCAGGCATCACCGAGGGCATTTTGCCCGGGGCCTTGGCCAACGGCTATAACGGGGGCAAGGATGCGTTCATCACCTTGTTCAACGAACAGGACGATATACAATGGAGCCACTATTACGGCGGCAGCGGTGATGAAACCCGCGCGTTGGTCAGGGCGAACTCCGAGCGGCTTGTCCTGGCTGGTACTACCGCAAGCAGCAACATCCCCACATTGGCCAACGTTCCCGGAGAGTCCTACACGGAATCCTACAATGGCGGTACGGATGTATTCATCGCCCAGCACAGCTATGGAGGTGAAGTGCAGTGGGCCACCTACCTGGGCGGGCCGGAGGACGACCAGTTGGCGCCTCAGGGGCTGGGCCTTAACAAGAAGCTGTACCTCACAGGTACATGCGGCCACCTGCCCCATTTGGTGCATGGCAACGGATGGTACGACGAAACAAGTGACGCATCTGGAAAAAACGGATTCATTGCGAAATTCCAGGATGGTAATAATGCCGACATGTGGATCAGCTACCTAGGCGGGGGGACCAACCATGCGCCATATTGCCTGCATGTGAACCAGGGCGATGAGGTCACCGTTGGGGGCTACACGAACGAGGCGGAACCGGATCTGCTCCAATGGCCAGGCCATTACTACCAAGCGGCATACGAACCGGACCAAGGCGGGCTGGCACAGGATTGCTTCATCACACGGTTCGGTGGGCAGCAGAACATGCTTTGGTACACCCTTTTTGGCGGCAATGCCGGCAACCTCGGCCAGCCGCAGAACATCAGGGCGGTGCATGACATCGGCGGTTCTGTTTATGCGGTTGGATACAACAGTACGCCCCATAGCGCACCCGGCAGTTACTTCCCTCTGGACGGCCAAACAGATGCGGGCTATTTCTTCAACCCGCTGTATAACCAGTATGGACAAGTGGGCGGGGACGCTGATGGGTTCATCACTGAGTTTTGCAATGAGATGGTTACCTCGGTAGTCCATGAACCAGGGGTGGCCGCTACGGCCCTGCGTGTGGCGTGGTCCCCCAGCGAAGGGCTGGTGCTGCATGGCCTGTCGGACGGCCTGCATCAGGTACGGCTTTACGATGCCCGCGGGCGGCTGGTGCTGGCGCAGGAAGTGCCAAGCCGGGAGCAGCGCAGCGTGGCCATTGGCCTGCCGCAGGCGGACATGGCCGTGTACATGGCCGTGGTGGACGGGCGGCAGGGCGTTCGCTTCATTCCCGCGCAATAGCCGCACACCATGGCACACCTGCTTAAACTCGCCGCCTGCCTGGCGGCAATCTGCCTGGCCGCGCCCGCATCCTCCCAATGGCTTTGGGTGGATGCGGGCCCGCCCCTTGCAACATTGGACAACGCCTTTGTATGCGATGTGGATACCGTGAACGACCTGTTCTATGTGGGCGGGGGTAACACTGTTTCCGGTATGGGATTGGATCAAGTTCCGCTGTTTTGCTACAACGGCCAGCGGTGGGATACGGTGGGCTGGTTCGGCAGTATGGTGAATGCTGCCGTGCTTTATCACGATACGCTGGTGGTGGGGGGCGCATTTGAGCGTGTGCAGGGCCAGGCGGTAAAATACATTGCCTGCTATGTCGGCGGGGCTTGGCACCCTTACGGGGACTTCACCTATGGAACTGATGGATGCGACATATATTCCCTTCGGGTGATCGAGGATACGCTGTATGCGGTAGGTCTATTTCGCAATGCCGACGGCATGTATTGCAATGGGCTGGCCAAGCGGGTGGGCGGGCACTGGGAGCCGGTCGGGCCGGCACCCCAGTTTGCATGGGCTCCGCTCGTATATGACATCGCCAAGTTCCAGGGGAAGCTGGTGGTGAGCGGAAGCTTAAGCATTCCCGAGGACTCCATCTGCGACGTGATGCAGCTGGTGGACGGCGTATGGCGGCCCGTAGGCGACAACTTCATGTGCGGCGGGTTCGACATGGGCGGCAAGCTGGCCGTGTACAAGGGAGAGCTGTACCTGGGCTGCCAATCCTACTACAGCAGCAGTACGCCGGGGCAGGGCATCATGCGCTGGGACGGAATTCAATGGCGTGCGCTGGGCACACCGGGCCTGGGGCTGCAGGTGGAACCCTACGTGAACGGCTATCCGGCGCAGGTGAAGACACTGAAGGTGTACGGCGACCTGTTGTACATCTCAGGGTGGTTTGCCTCAGTGGACCTGATGCCAAGCATGGGCGTCGCCATTTGGGACGGTCAGAATTACTGCATCCCGGATTGCGGCCCGCACATTCTGGCCCACCCCTGGTGGTCCACCAATGTGGCCGTATACCATGATTCGCTTTACCTCTCCTCCATCTGGGGCACGGGCCTGACGCGCTATGCCAGCACGGATATCCTTCACCAGTGCAGCACCCTTGGCATAGCTGGCCATGGCCCTGCGCCGGAGCCGCTGCGGGCGGCGTGGTCCCCCAGCGAAGGGCTGGTGCTGCATGGCCTGTCGGACGGCCTGCACCAGGTGCAGGTGTTTGACGCACAGGGGCGCTTGGTGCTGGATGCGCGCGCGCACAGTGCCAGTGGGCGCAGCGAAGCCATAACCCTGCAAGGGGAGGGGGCAGCGCTGTACATGGTGGTGTTGGATCACGAACGGGCCGTGCAGTTCGTTAGGTTGGAATAGCGGTGGCCGCACCTGCACGGGGAGTGCCCGGATCGTGGGCCGGAATGGAACCTGCACGCGACCGGTGCAGCGGGCAGTGGCGGGGATCGCCCTGTTGCACCCTTGCATCCTCGCACCTATAGGGTGGAACTGATGCCAAAATCGGCCATAGGGGTCATTTTGCCGTACTTGCGCATCGCATTCATTCCGCCCCGTGCCCACCTTTGCAGCACCCCATGCCCGGCGAGGAGCTCACCGACAGCCAGCGGCGCAAGCAGCGCCGCAAGCAATTGCTGCGCAAGCTGCGCAGCAAGTACCGCGCGGTGCTGATCAATGAATCCACGTACGAGGAGCGCTTCAGCTTCCGCCTTTCGCGCATGAACGTG
>JAFDZY010000126.1 GCA_018266685.1 Bacteroidota bacterium | reverse complement strand
CCCTGCTGGACCTGATCAAGCGCGAGAAGCCCACGCACTTGGCCGTGGTGTTCGACAAGGGCGCGCCGCAAGTGCGCTTGGACGTACACCCGGAGTACAAGGCCAACCGCGATGAAACGCCCGACGACATCCGGAGCAACGTGCCGTGGATCCGCCGCATCATCGAGGCGTTCAACATCCCCGTGCTGGAAAGCCCCGGCTACGAGGCCGACGACGTGATCGGCACCTTGGCCAAGCAGGCCGAAAAGGAAGGCTACACCACGTACATGGTGACGCCGGACAAGGACTTCGGGCAGCTCGTAACCGAGCAGGTCCTGATGTACAAGCCGGGCAAGAGCGGCGCGCCGCCGGAGGTGCTGGGGCCCAAGGAAGTTTGCGAGCGCTGGGGGCTGGAGCGCACCGACCAGGTGCGCGACATCCTGGGGCTGATGGGCGATGCGGTGGACAACATCCCGGGCATCCCGGGCATCGGCGAGAAGACGGCCATGAAGTTGGTGCAGCAGTTTGGCAGCTTAGAGGGCGTGCTGGAGGGCGTGGAGCAATTGAAGGGCAAGCAGAAGGAGAACGTGATCGCCTTTGCCGAGCAAGGGCGCATGAGCAAGCAGTTAGCCACGATCATCACCGATGCGCCGGTGGAGTTGGACCACGAGGCCCTGCACCTGGACCCGCCCGATGAGGCGAAGGTGCGTGAGGTGTTCGAGGAGCTGGAGTTCAAGACCTTGCTGAAGACGGTGCTGGGCGGGGAAGCGGAAGCGGCGCCTGCACCGGTGCGGCTGAAGGTGACGCCGAAGCAACAGCCGGATTTGTTCAGTGGGCATGGAGGTGAAGGAGGTGAAGCCCTTCGCCCTTCGACAAGCTCAGGGCGCTCAGGGCAAGGGGATGAAGGCGCTTCGGCTCCGCTCAGCGCAGTAGTGATGGGTGACCTCAGCACCGTGCCGCACGACTACCGCGTGGCGGCTACGGCGGAGGAACAGGAAGCCTTGGCGAAGGAATTGGCGGGCCTGGAAAAATTCTGCTTTGACACGGAAACGGATGCGCTGGACCTGCAGCAGGCCGAGCTGGTGGGGCTTTCCTTCAGTTGGAAGGCGCATACCGGCTGGTACGTGCCGGTGCCCGCCGGGCGTGCGGCCGCGCAGCAGGTGCTGGAGCGGTTCCGCCAACCGCTGGAAGACCTGCGCATCACCAAGGTGGGGCAGAACATCAAGTACGACATGCGCGTGCTGGACCGCTACGGCGTGCGCATCGCCGGGAAGCAGTTCGACACCATGCTGGCGCATTTCCTGCTGGAATCGGACCTGCGGCACGGCATGGACTACATGGCCGAAACGCTGCTCCACTACCGGCCGCAGCCCATCACCGAGCTGATCGGCCCCGCCGGGAAGAAACAGAAGACCATGCGCGACGTGCCGGTGGAGCGCGTGGCCGAATACGCCGCCGAGGATGCCGACATCACCTGGCAGCTGTACGAACTGCTCGCGCCCAAGCTGAAGGAGAAGGACCAGGAAAAGCTCTTCGACGAGGTGGAGATGCCCCTGGTGCGGGTGCTGGCCGACATGGAGGGCGAAGGCATCCGGTTGGACACGGATGCCTTGAACGCCTTCAGCGCGGAACTGGGCGAGGCGATCCTGGCCTTGCAGGAAAAGATCATCGCGGCGTGCGGCGTGCAATTCAACATCGACTCGCCCAAACAGCTCGGCGACGTACTTTTTGAAACGCTGAAGCTGGGCGGGGAAAAACCCAAGAAGACGCGCACGGGCCAGTACCAGACCAGCGAGGACATCCTGAGCGCCATGGCGCACGAGCACCCGGCCATCCCGATGATCTTGGACTACCGCAGCCTGCGCAAATTGAAGAGCACCTACGTGGACACGCTGCCGCTGGCGGTGGATCCCGCCGATGGGCGCGTACACACCAACTACCGGCAGGCCGTGGCCAGCACGGGCCGCCTGAGCAGCGACGAGCCCAATCTGCAGAACATCCCCATCCGCACCGAGAAAGGGCGCGAGATCCGCAAGGCCTTTGTGCCGCGCAACGAGCAATTTGGCCTGCTCAGCGCGGACTATTCGCAGATCGAGCTGCGCATCATCGCCCACATGAGTGGCGACCCGAACATGCAGGAAGCCTTCCGCCAAGGGCTGGACATCCACGCGGCCACGGCGGCCCAGGTGTTCCACGTGCCCATCGGCGAGGTGACGCGCGAGCAGCGCAGCCGCGCCAAGGCCGTCAACTTCGGCATCGCCTACGGGCAGGGGGCATTCGGATTGAGCCAGAATTTGGGCATCCCGCGGGCCGAGGCGCAGGAGATCATCACCGGCTACTTCGCGCAGTTCCCCGGCGTGAAGGGCTACATGGACGAGACCATCGCCTTTTGCCGGCAGCACGGCTATGTGCAAACCCTGATGGGCCGGCGCCGCTACCTGCCGGACGTGCTCAGCGGCAACAACACCGTGCGGGCCGCAGCGGAGCGCGTGGCCATCAACGCGCCCATGCAGGGCACGGCGGCGGACATCATCAAGGTGGCGATGATCCAGATCCACGCCTGGCTGGAGCGTGAACGCATGCGCAGCAAGCTGCTGCTGCAGGTGCATGACGAACTGGTGTTCGACTGCCATTTGGAAGAGGAACCCTTGGTGCGCAAACACGTAAAAGCCCTGATGGAAGGCGCCCTGCAACTGGCCGTGCCCCTCGTTGTTGACATGAACGTGGGGAAAAACTGGTTGGAGGCGCACTGATCGCACCGCACTGAACCGGCACCTTTACCGCGCCTGCCTGCCGGCAGGTCATCAACCACGAAGACAGCCCATGCGCACAAACCTGATCACCTGCGGCGCGATCGCCTCCATGCTGCTTGCCGCGTGCGGCGGCGATCAGCCGCAGCAGGACACGCTCAACGTCCCCAAAACGGATTCCACCGCCGCCATCCGCGCGGAACGCACCCAGAACATCTTCCACAACATCCCTTCGCCCATGGAAACGGCAGGGCTGTTGAAGAAGGCCGGGGCGGAATACGACAAGGATATCCTGAACGACGTGAAGCACGTGGACAACTACACTTCCGCAAGCAAACAAGCACTGAACTTGGGCATCTACGGGGCCGACCTGAGCTATGCCAGCGTATACAACAACACGCAAGAGAGCATGCTTTACACCAGTTGCGTGCAGCGGTTGGCCAAGCAACTTGATGTAAGCACGGCCTTCAACCAGGATGTGGTGGACCGGCTTGAAAAGAACCGCAACAACCGGGACTCCCTGCTCAGCATCATCAGTGAAACCTACTGGCAGGTGGATGCCTACCTGAAAGAGAACGGGCGCGACAACATCAGCGCCCTGATGGTGAGCGGTGGCTGGATGGAAGGGCTGTACATCGCCACGCAAGTGGCCAACATGCACAACACGCCGGAGCTTCGGCAACGCATCGCGGAGCAGCGCCTTCCGCTCACCGACCTGTTGGCGTTGGTAAAGACCTACAGTCCTGATGATCCCGCCGTGGCCAACGTACAGCAGGACCTACAGCGGCTGGACAGCCTGTTTGCCGGTGTTGTGGTTCCCGGCGGCGGGAGCACGGTGACACAGGAAGGCGGCGTGGCCACCATCGGGGGCACCGCACCGCCGGCATCCCTCACCGACGACCAACTGAAGTCCATCACTGAGGCGGTGACCACCATCCGCGCCCGCTACATCAACTAAGACCGGCCATGAACCATCTCCGTTCGATCATCGCCGCGCTGCTGCTTGTTGCGCTGCCTTCCATGGCCCATGCGCAGTGCCGCAGCTTCGCCAAGAACAAGTGCATGCCGGCCATGGCACCGTACAAGTTCAACGAAACGTTCAATGCCGCACAGTTGGCACCCGGCGAAGAAGCCCAGGTGGACCTGACCTTTTACAGCGGCCAGGAGTACCGGTTGCTGGTGTGCTCCCACCCCATACTGGGCACGATAAACTGGCAATTGTTGGACGCGAACGGAAAGCCGCTTTTTGAAAGTACGCCGGAAACCCCGAGCGATCACTTCGACTTCAAGGTGGCCACCACGCAAAAGCTCACCGTGCACATCGACGTGCCCAAGGCCCAACAGGGCGGCAACAACATGCTCACCGTTGGGTGCATTGGCATCCTGGTGGGCCACAAGGAGTGACCGTTACTCCTGGCCGGTTTCGCTGGCCCACTGTTTTTTGGTTCACCACAGGGATGCCGACCCTTGGCATTGGAAAGGCCGCCACCCAGGGTGATTGCGGTACAGGGAAGGCGTGCAACGAAGCGCAGGGCCTCGAAGCGAAGATCTTGTGCGAGGAAAGTGATTTCTAAGCAAAAGCGCCCTGCCGATCGGCAGGGCGCTTTTGCCTGGGGGCCGGAGCTCGTTGTCAATTCTTCGTGAACCGCACCACCTGCACGGCATCCTGCTGCTGCACGCGTACCAGATACAAGCCAGTCGGCAAGCTTTCCAAGTTCAACGCCCACTGGGCCGGACCTGCAGGCTTAACGCCGCTCGCCACATGCATCACCGGCTGGCCAAGCAGGTCCAGCACTTCCACCCTCACCGGGCCGGCGTCCTTCAAGTTCGCGAAGACCTCAGCGCGGTCACCGGCAGGGTTGGGAACCACGTTCACGGCAGTGGAGGAACCGGCAGCATCAGCAATGCCCAACGGGGCGCCATTGATGTTGATATCATCCAGCCAGAGGTTGTTCCCTCCGCCGCTTTGGAACCAGAACTTCAAGCGCAGGTTGGAGGTGAGGTAGTCCCCCGTAACCGGCGAGGTTTCGGAGTAGCCCCACTGGTCCGGGCCGTTGGGCGTGAAGGAGCCACCCTGTACGGAAGCGGTGGAGAGGCTGGTGCCCGTGAGGGCGCGCTTCAATACCCAGGTCTGCCCGCAATCCTTGCTGATGTACAAGCGGAGCGCATCCGTATTGTTGGCGGTGCGCTTGGCGAAAGCATAACGGAAGCTGATGGTGGTGGGGCCGCTGGTGGAAAGGTCGATGGTGTTGCTGATCAGTTCATCCACATTGCCGGATTTGGCGGCCGTGTTCAACAGGCGCACGCTTTTGGAGCCGCTGTAGGCGGCATTGCCCACCGCCTGGAAGGTGCCGTCCTGGTTGATGTCGTTCACCATCCAATCCGCCGAAGGCAACGATGCCGTGGCCTCGAAGCCCTCCGCTAACGGCAACGGAAGCCCCGTGTTCGGCAGCACAACAATGTATTGCGGGCGTTGGGCGTTCACCGTGGAGCTTCCATTCCCGGCCGTGAGGTTCACATCGTAGGTGCCGGGCACATCGTAGGTGATCACCGGATCTTGGATGGTGGAGGCGGACGGGGTGCCGCCCGGGAAATTCCAGTTCCAAGTGGTTACGCCATTGTAGCTCTCATCGGAGAAATTGATGGAGCCACCAGCGCAGATCACCCGCTTGTCCGCGCTCATGTCCGCCATGCACAACTGGTCCGGGCCGGAGCAGCCGGTGAGCGCCAGGTTGGAGGCGGTCCACAAGTTGTTGCGGGAGGCAGTGCTGCTGTTCAGGGCCGCCAGCAAGCGTGCCTTCTGGCCATTGGTGAACATCTTGGAGCAATAGGAATACTCCATGAAGTTCTCCACGTTGTCCACCGCCGACCCGCAGGTGGCCCCGCGCAGGTTGCAAGTGGTCCAGCCGATGGTATTGGGAGTGTCGGACACGTTGTCGTCCTCGCCGCAATTGGAAGCCAATCCGGGCGTGTTGGAATCTCCCCAGCAATGCTTCAGGTTGAGCCAGTGGCCCGCCTCATGGCTAAGGGCGTGCGAATGGCTCACGCTGCTGGTGCCGATGGAGCCTACATAATCGCTGAGGATCACAATGCCGTCCGCCGGGGCGCCCCAAGACCCCGAAACAGCGGAAGGATACATGGAATAGCCCGCCGCACCACCGGCACCTGCGGAAACCCAGACGTTCAGGTAGCGGTTGCGCGGCCATTGGATCAAGTTCTTCATGTTCTGGTCGCCGTCGTAAGTGAGCGTGCTCACCGTGCGCGTGATGCCGTTGGTGCAGTTGCCGCTTGGGTCCAGCTGCGCCAATTTGAAGGTGATGCCCACGTCAGCCACAATGCCGAGGAACTCGGGCTGAACGTCCGGCCATTCCGGGTTCAGCTTGTTGTAGTCCTCGTTCATCACGCGCACGGCATCGCGAACTTGATCGTCGCTGATGTTCTCCGGTCCGTTGTTGTGGATGATGTGGAAGACCACGGGGATCACGTAAGCCCCACCACCTCGTGCGGCATCCGCTTGCCAGGTGGACGTAAAATGCTCCAATTGCGCCCGTGCTTGGGCGATTTCCTGCATGCGTTCCGGATGGCCCGCGATCAAGGAACCCATACGCTGAAGTTCGTTCGCGCCGCAATGAAAATCACTTTCCTGCGCACTGAGCACAACGGGAAAAAGCAACAAGGCGGCAGCAAGTCCGCGGAGATTTCGGAGGTGCATGGAATCAAAAAAGGTCATGTGGTTCTTAGACGCTCAAAGGTAGGCCCAACGCTGCCTGCGGCCCTGCCAAAAGTTGACAAAGGGAGGGGGCTTTCTTGGGTTCCAAGCCTTTCATCCGGCAAGCACTTTAGCTGCCGGGGCCCGCAACTGGCCGACGAACGGGCGTTACACTACGACAAGCAGTGAACAAGGCAGTACAGACAAGGCGGGAGGGCTACCCCCGGTCAACCCAACGCCTTCGCCAGATCGGCAATGAGGTCATCGGCATCCTCTACGCCCACACTAAGGCGGATCAGTGAATCAGTGACGCCCGTGCGTTCACGCTCCTCGCGGGGTATGCTGGCATGGGTCATGCTGGCGGGGTGCCCCATCAGGGATTCCACGCCGCCCAAGGATTCTGCCAGGGAGAACAACTTGCAGGTGCGCAGGAAGTGCATGGCATCCTCCATCCTGTCTCCCTTGATCGTAAAGCTCATCATGCCGCCGAAATCACGCATTTGCCGCTTGGCCACTTCGTGGTTGGGGTGGCTGGGCAGGCCCGGCCAATACACTTTGCCCACCTTGGGATGCTTGGCCAGGAACTCCGCAACGGCGCGGCCATTGGTGCAGTGCCGCTCCAGGCGCAGGTGCAGCGTCTTGAGGCCGCGCAGCACCAGGAAGCAGTCCTGTGGGCCGGGGGTGGCCCCGCAGCTGTTCTGCAGGAAAGCCAAGCGCTCCAACAAAGTGTCGTCGTTCATGATCAACGCGCCCATCACCACGTCGCTGTGGCCACCAAGGAACTTGGTGACCGAGTGCATCACCAGATCAGCCCCCAGGTCAAGCGGGTTTTGCAGGTAGGGGGAAGCGAAGGTGTTGTCCACAGCCAACAGGATGTCCTTGCCCTTGGTGAGCTTGGCGATGGCGGCAATGTCCACGATCCGGAGCGTAGGGTTGGTGGGCGTTTCCACCCAAACCAGTTTGGTCCTGGGCGTAATGGCCGCTGCCACGTTGGCCGCATCGGCCATGTCCACGAACTTGAACTTCACCCCGAAAGGCTCGAAGACCTTGGTGAAGAGGCGGTAGGTACCTCCATAGAGGTCGTTGGTGCTTACCACCTCATCGCCCGGCTTCAGCAATTTCACCACCGCATCAATGCTCGCCATGCCCGTGGCGAAGCACAGGCCGTGCTTCCCGTTCTCCAGCGCGGCCAAGGCCTTCTGCAGTGCAGTGCGCGTGGGGTTGTGCGTGCGACTGTACTCGTAGCCCTTGTGGTCTCCCGGTGCAGCCTGCACGTACGTACTGGTCTGGAAGATGGGCGTCATGATGGCGCCGGTGGAAGGATCGGGCTCAACGCCCGCATGCACAGCCTTGGTTGCGAACTTCATGTATGGAGGAAGAATTGGGCCGCGAAGGTACCGCACTGCGGGGCGCTGCTTCCAATTGTCGGGGCCGTGCACGGGTCGCAGCCCCGAACCGGTATCACCCGCCCTTCTGCCGGTGCTTCACCTTCCGGGTGTACGTCTTCTTGCTCTTCTCCACCTTTTCGCGGAAGCGGCCGTCCAGCGCACCCTGCTCCTTACGCTCTTCACGCACGGCCGCCTGCTCGATCTTCAGCAGGTCCTTCTTGGTGATGCGTT
>JAFDZY010000125.1 GCA_018266685.1 Bacteroidota bacterium | reverse complement strand
GCCTCCGGTGCCGGGTCGATGCGCCGTCGGCTTACAGTTCCCCCACCTCGGCCTCCAGCTGGCGGAACAACTTACCCACCGCCCCCATGGCGGCAACATGCACCTCGGCATCCTCGTCCATGCCCTTGTCCGCACGCAACTTGCAGCTGTTGTACACCAGCTCGGCGCTGGCGATGGGATCGCTGCCGGCCAAGGATGCGGCCGCGCTTAAGATGTTGAGGTCCGGCTTCTTGAAGAGGCCAACGTATTCCTTGCCGTCCACCTTCACCGCGATGCGGTGTACGCTGCCGTGGGTGCGCTTCAGGTTGGCCACGTCGGCGTCCGTAACGCCTTCCGGAAGGGCAATGTGCTGCTTGTTCATGTTGGGGCTTTACCGTGCTTACTGCACGTTGTAGTCGATGTGTGTGCAATAGCAGGGCATCTCCAGCCAAACGGCCTTGTCACCCTGGCTCACCTCGCGGCCCTGGCCGCTGAACTGGAAGTTGCGGATCACGTCCTTCACCACCTTGCCGTTGCGCGTCGTAAGCACGCTCACGTCGGCGGGAGGAATGTCATGGATACGGCTGTTGGCGGGCAAGCTGGACATAATGCCGTCCACCTCTTCCTTCAGCAGCGTCATGCTGCACTCGGCCTTGTAGTTGCCATCGCCGGTGCCGATGGGGTACTGGCCGCCGCCCATCACGGCCTCGCGCTCAATGCTGTCCTTATAGCTCAGCTTGCTTATGCCGACCAGGGTGCGGCCGTAGAGCACCGCCTTGATCTGTGCCCAGCCGGTCACGGTGCCGAAGTTGTTGATTATGGTGGTAGGTACGCTTGCGGGCATGGCTTAGGCTTGTGCGGGGTTGGTGAATCCGATTTCGGCCTCAATGGCCTTAGCGATGCCTTGCGGCGTTATACTCAGCTTGGTCACCACCTTGCCGGTGGCGATCACGTCCTGGTCGGGGTCGAGGCGGAAAGCGAAGTCTGCTATCTCGCCCTCGGCGAGCAGGCCGTCCAGCTGGCGCTTGGCCGCCGCATCCCAATCGGCGATGGTGGCGGGGTCCACCTTGCCACTGGAAGGGTCGACCCTCACTCGGCTGTTCATGCGCGGGATAAGGGCGCGGCGCACCATGCGGGCGGCCTCGTTCCAAATCCTGTTGGTGTGAATGGTGTTGAAGTCGTCCGTCACCAGGGTGCAGGTGGCGTCGCCGTTCAGGTACACGCCCAGGTAGCCTTCGTAGTAGCCGGCGTAGCCGTAGCCCTTCGCCGTCAGGTCGTCGCGCTGGTTCTGCGGGATGGCCTCGAAGGCATTGCCGCTGCTTGTGCCGAAGCGCACCCAGCGGTTCTGCCGCGTGTCGGTGAGGGTGTAGTTGGCGCTGCCCCGCTTGGTGCCTGGGTAGCGTTCCAGCATTACGCTGCCGATGCTCTCGCTGAGCATGCGGCAGCCGATGCTGCCCAGCACCGTGCCCACGGCGGCGGTGCTGGCAAAGTTGGCCGGGTAGCCGAGGGCGGCAAAGTAGCCGCTGTCGCAGGCCACGGTCACATGCACCTGCGGTGCGTTCAGCGCCTTCAGGTCCACGGGTGCGGCGGCCACAATGCCGCCCAGCACCACGCAGTCCACGTACACGTTGGCGGCGGCCTGCGCCTCCACCCACTGCTGGGCGGTGGCGATGTCGGCGGCCACCGTGCCGCCGAAGCCGCCGGTTACGGTAGGCAGGGTGGCGGGGTCGAAGCCGTACACCACGCCGATGTAGCGCACCCGGTTGCCGCTGGCCGCCATGATGTCGCCCAAGTGGGTGGCAAAGGCAGCAGGCACCTCGGGCACGGGTTTCACGAAGAGCGTGCCGTCCGGGTTCAGCCGGAAGAACTCGCTGATGTGGTACCAGGCCATGGCCGTGGTGGCGCTGGCCCCGGTGGTGTTGTTGGCATCGCTGGCCGGGCTAAGGCCCAGGGCGGTGGCATCGTCCAGGCTGTGCAGCTCGTACACCTTGCCGGTTTCGAACTTACTGGGCACGAAATAAGCCTTCCGCAACAGGAGGCCTGCCACGTTACGGTCGCTGGGTGCTTGTTGCCCAAGCCCGCCGTTGATCTTAATGATGGATGGTCCCCTAAAGCTCATTCAAATGCTGGTTCAATGGCGTTTCACTTCTTCTTGCCCTTGGGCTTGGCAGCCTCTTCAGGAGCGGCCTCCGCAGCCTCTTCGGGGGCGGCAGGCTCACTGCCTTCCTCCGGCTTCACCTTCTTTCCGTCGGCGCGCTTCACCTCCACGGGTGCGGGCAGCCTGTTCATGTAGGCGTGGTTCTCGGCGAGGTTCTTCACCTCGGGAAGGAAGGCATTGCCGTCCTCGGTCACATACACGGCCTCTGCCAGCGGGTTGGCGGCCAGCACATCCTTGGCGGCCTGTTCCATCTGCTTGTTCATCCTACAGTAGTTTCAGCAGCGGCCACAGCCGCCACAGGGTTAGCAATGCAGCCACCGCCAAGGCCCACCAGGCCCAGCGCGGCGTGCGTGTTATTTCCACGGTCTGCTGCCGCAGTTCGGTGCGCACCTTGTCCTGGTGCGTTTCCGTCCAGCGGTCCCACAGCCTGGCCGCTATGGCCGTGCTGTCGCAGCCCCCGCTGTGCGTGAGCTGCCCGTGGCTGATGCTCACCGTGCTCCAGGCCCGTTCGCTGCGCGCCGTAGTGGGCGGCAGGTCTGTGCCCGGCGGCGGCAATGGAAGCGAGGCTTCCACCTTCGCCCCCGGCAACTTCAGCAGGGTATCGCGCGGCGACACGCCGGAGCGTGCTTCCGAGTGCTGTTGCTCGGCCACTTGCACCGTTTCCTGCCGGGTCCGGCAGGATGAGAGCAACACGGCCATTGCTGCGATGTAGGCCAACAGGCCCAGCACCATCAGTAGCTTCTTCGTCGATGTAGGTCGTGATCGCATGGCATTTGCTGAGTTGCCTACGGCGGGCGTACACGCCGTCGCCTTCGCGGCTTCCGGGGTCGCTGGTGTTGCCTTCTATGGTGAGGATGTACAGTCCCTGCCATTCGCGCACCAAGCCCACGTGGCCTACGCGGCCCAGTGCGGGGTAGTAGATGCTGAACACATCGCCGGGGCGCGGGGAGCGGGAAGCCTTACGGGGCGTCCACACCTGGTCCTTTGGCAGAGCAAACGCAGGGCTCCACGCGCTCCGGGGATTGTCCACACCGCAACCGCTGAGGTGATAGCTTACGAAGGCCGCGCACCAGGCGTTGCCCTTGCCAAGGCCCACGTGGGCCAAGTAGCGCTCCACCTCGGGGCCGTCGTTGCGGCCGGTGGCTTCGCGCACGCCTACCTCGGCCAGGGCATTCGCCACCACACACTCGCGTTGGTCGGGCGTGGCGGCCTGTGCGGTGCAACCGCTCAGGGCCAGCAGCACCAGGCCGAAGAAGAGGATGGCGAACATGCGCAGGCTGTAGGCGCTGCGCTGGTCCTCGGGCAACTTATCGAACTGGTCGATCACCTTGTACTTCAGGTGGCCGTATGCCTTGGGGGCCAGGGCGCGCAGGCCCACCCAGGCGGCCAAGGAGTAGATCACCACGCGCAGCACGGTCCAGAAGATGGTCTCGGTTTGCGCGGCCAGGTCGTACTGGCCGGTGGTGGGCCATACGGTGGAGCTGATCCAGCGCACAGCCAGCAGCACCACGGTAAGCAGCCCAACCACGGCCAGTTCTTCCTTGTATTTCAGCAACTCGCGCATCAGGGTCACACGTTGGCACTGATCATCGCGCCGAAGCCGGTGGTCTTCACGGGCAGGGTCACGCTCCACAGGCGGTAGCCGCACACGGTCTGCCGGTTCTCGGGGTCCATGGAGGCATCGCGGTAGTAGAACTTCAGCTCGCCGTTGGCGGTGAAGCTCCTGCTGGGCAGGAACACCACGCTGGCCTTGCGGTCTCCGGCGGCACCGGCGGCGCCGAACGCCTTCTTGGCACCGGCGGCGTTGAACACCGGTGAGTTCACGTACTTGTAGGTCTCGAAGCCGTAGTAGCTCGGGAGGATCATGCCCTCCTTGGCGTTGTGGTACGGCAGCGCGAAGCTCAGGTCGGCCAGCAGCAGGTCGGCGCAGTGCTCGGGGCACAGCACCAGGCGGCGGCCCTGCTGGGGCACCTTCAGGTTGTCCAGCGCCAGTTGCAGGCGGATGATGTCGGCGGGCACTAAGCGCTTGCGACCAGCGCCGTCATCGGCGCCGGTGGTTTGCAGCACCGGCGTGTCGGTGGTGTTGCCGGCCACGCACAGGCTGTGCAGGGCGTGGCTCAGGATCTGCTCGTTCAAGGTGTCGCGGTGTTGGCGGATCACACTGCCCTCCTTGTCATAGGGCAGCGCATACAGCTCATCATCCGTCACCTTGGTGTTGGTGGTGTCGTACTTGTTCAACGCCACGGCGATGTTATCATCCGTGCGCTGCGCCACGGCAATGGGGTAGGTGTTGTTGTTGATCAGCACGGTGGGGTCGGCCCCGATCTCGGTGATGTTGATCACGTTGTTGCCCACGTACTGGTCCTTGCGGGCGACCCCGGCCAGGAACTCGCCGAAGGCGCGGAACTTCTCCACCAGCTCGGTCTCCCAGAGCTGCTTGAGCACCACGGCCTGCGCCACGCCCTGCGGCATGGGCAGAAAGCTAAGCAGTGCGCTTCCGGCAAGGCAGCCCGCGAAGGCCAAGCCGATGCCGATGTCGAGGGCCGTGCCCACGGCCACGGCCATGATGAGGCAGGTGATGAGCGTGTAGATGAGGCTGGAAATGTGCTTCATTGATCTGGCGTTTGGCCTGTTGTTCGTTTCTGTTTCTGCTGTGTGGTCAGGCGGTCAGCTTGGCCTTCTTGCCGTACTTGGCCTGGTAGAGCCGCTGGAACTCGTCGGGGTTCTTCTTCATCATGGCCTGCAAGCCCTTCAGGTCGGCGGTGGCCCACTGGTCATAGGTCCAAGCATCACGGCCTGCGGCCTGCACCTCCTTCTTGGCCCCTGCGGTCTCCTTGGCCAGCTCGGGCGCGGGCATCAGCGCCTCCACCTCCGCCTTGGTGGCATCGTATGCTGCGGCGAACTTGGCCTCAAAGCTGGCGCGGTGCGCCTCGGTGAGCTTGCGCTCGGCCACCGCCTTGTCCAGGATGGCCTTCACATTGGCCTTGCGCTGTGCCACGGCGGCGGCAGCGTGCTGCTCGTTGGCCTGCTTCAGCTCGTTCACACGGGCCACCACCTCGGCCTCCGTCGCCCCTTCGGGCATGCCCAGCAGGGCGCGCATCGCTTTAATGTCCATTTCGTCGTTGTTAATGGCCGCGCGGGCCTTGGGTAACTTGTTCTCCGGGCAGCCGCAGGCCGCGATGCGCGCAAGCACATCCTGGTCAACGCCATCCTCGTCCTCTTCATCGTCCTCCTCCACCAGGCCGTCGGCCAAGCCTTCAGCCACGGCCTCCGTGCCGGTAAGCCAGCGTTCGCCCTTGGCCCACATGGCATCCACCTCCTCGCTGGTCTTCCCCGTCTTAGCCACATAGGCTTCGCGGTAGTCCTGCGTCACGTCCTTGAGGAACTTCAAGGATGTCTCCAGGGCATCCTCGTTCCCCTCCAGCCCTACCACGGGCTTGTGCAGCATCACCGCGGTATCGGGCCGCAGGCGGAAGGCATCGGCCTTTACCGCGATGTACGTGGCCGCACTGGCCACCATGGCCCCGCCCTCCACCGTGATCACGCCCTTGAGCCTGCGCATGGCCTGCACGATGCGCTTGGCCTCCAGCACGTTGCCGCCTTCACTGTCAATGAACACATGTGCATCCTGTATGCCTTGGGCCTCCAGCCGCGCAATGCTGTCGCCGAACGCCTTTGCATTCGCATCCTTGAAGAAGGCGATCTCGCCCTCTATGCGGATGTCCGCACGGCGGCCATTGGCCTGCGCGGTGATCTGGAGCGGACGCTTTTTCATTCGTCGGTCCGCAAACATGCAACCTTCACCAACCCCTTGCCAAACGCGGCTTCCATGGCGGGGGCATTGCCTCCCTTATTACGGGATTTTGACCGCGCGCGCGGGGCATTGATGAGGCACATTTGCAACCATG
>JAFDZY010000124.1 GCA_018266685.1 Bacteroidota bacterium | reverse complement strand
TGCCATGAACACCATGAGCTACAAGGGCTACACCGCTCGCGTCGAATACGATGAGCGCGACGACATCTTTGTCGGTCGCATTCTGGGCGTGCGCAGCATCATCAGCTTTCACGGGCAAACCGTGGCCGATCTGCGTGCCGAGTTCGAGCACGCCGTCAAGGACTATCTGGCCGACTGCAAGCAGCACGGCGTGCCGCCCGAGAAACCCGCGTCGGGCAAACTGCTGCTGCGCGTGCCGCCCGAAGTGCATGGCCGCGCGCTGGTGGCCGCGCAAGCCGCCGGCAAAAGCCTGAACCAGTGGGCCACCGAGGTGTTGCAGCACGCCGTGGAGCCTGCGGGATGAACGCTTCGAATGACCCGTCGATCAGGCTTGGCACGATGCCATCGGCCGACGGTGCCCACAAACCCACCAGCGGAATCACGGCAGGCTCACCGGTGAACGTCGTTCGGGACGCCGCTACTCGTAGTGCGTCCACATCCGAAGCACCTTGACGGTGCGCTCCGCCTCCAGTACTTGGTACACCAGCCGACGCTGGATGTTGATGCGTCGAGAGTAGGCGCCGGCAAGGTCGCCGACCAGCTTTTCAAACGGTGGAGGGGTTTGAAACGGGTTCTCGGCGAGCAGGTTGAGCAATTCTTGCGCCTTGGCCTTCAACCCGGCCGAACTCAGATGCCGCGCATCTTTTTGAGCCTGTTTGGCAAACACCACTTGCCATGTCACCCATCACAACGCATCCAGCGGGCTCAAGATGCCGCGCCCGCCCTTGTTCAGCACGTGCGTGTAGATCATCGTCGTGCTCACGTCCGCGTGGCCCAGCAGGTCCTGCACCGTGCGGATGTCGTAGCCGGCCTGCAGCAGATGGGTGGCGAACGAATGGCGCAGCACGTGCGGCGTCACCGGCTTGTCGATGCCAGCCACCCGCGCCGCCTCGCGCACCGCGCGCTGCACCGATTCGGGAAACACGTGGTGGCGCCGCTCCAGCGCCTGGCCCGTACGCGCGTCCGGGCGCGGGTCGACCGAGCGCACGGGTGACGGAAACACCCACTGCCACGCCCAGCTCCTGTCCGCGTCGGGGTACTTCACGGCCAGCGCGTGCGGCAGGTGCACGCGACCCAGGCCGGCCGCCAGGTCCTTCTCGTGCAGCGCCCGCGCCCGGTGCAGCTGCGCCTGCAGCGGCGCGATCAGGTTCTCGGGCAGCACTGTCACGCGGTCCTTGTTGCCCTTGCCCTCGCGCACCACGATTTCGCGCCGGCTGAACTCCACGTCCTTCACCCGCAGCCGCACGCCCTCCATCAGCCGCATGCCCGTGCCATAAAGCAGCTGCGCGATCAGCCCCGCCACGCCCTCCACGTGCAGCATCAACTCGCGCACCTCGCCCGGCGTCAGCACCACCGGCAGGCGGCGCGGGCGTTTGGCCTGCACCACCTCGTCCAGCCAGGGCAGGTCGACCCCCAGCACCTGCTTGTACAAATACAGCAGCGCCGCCTTGGCCTGGTTCTGCGTCGACGCCGACACCTGCCGGTCGACCGCCAGATGGCTCAGGAAAGCCCCCACTTCGTCGGCCCCCATCTCCCTCGGGTGCCGCTTGTTGTGATACAAAATGAAACGTCGCGCCCAGTCGATGTAGGCCTGCTCGGTGCGGATGCTGTAGTGGCGCGTGCGCAGGTGCGTGCGCAACTGCTCCAGCAGTTTGGGCGGGCGCGGCGCCACGGCCGGGTCGAGCGGGTCGGTGTCGGCGAGATCCATCCGCCGGATTTTAGGTTTGGCTAAATGGAATAATTGAACGAGATCAGAGGGAGTGTGACCAATTTCACGACATTGGTTGATCAATCCCCCATATCATCCAAGTCGTCTAATCTTAGTTAGGCACCGGAACTAAAGATGCGCGCAACTCTGGCTACCATCGGCCTTCTTACGCTCAGCAATGTCTTTATGACGTTCGCTTGGTACGCGCATCTGAAGAATCTCAGCACGAAGCCTTGGTTTATTGCCGCGCTTTTGAGTTGGTGCGTAGCATTCTTCGAGTACATGCTGCAGGTCCCGGCTAACCGCATCGGCTACGGCGTCATGTCCCTGGGTCAGCTAAAGATACTGCAGGAAGTTATCACACTTTCCGTATTTGTCCCGTTTGCGTTCTTCTACATGAAAGAACCTATCAAGCTGGACTATCTGTGGGCTGGGTTATGTATGCTTGGTGCTGTGTATTTCATGTTTCGCGGCCACATTCCAACAGCAACCGGTGCCTAACAATTCGTTCAAGCCGACTCCGCTTCGCGGCCGCCCCGGCGTGGTACGCTGACGCTACCACGCCGGGGCGGCCACTGCGCTGCGCGGCTTAACTCAAGCGTTAGTCCCTTCATATTCCGCTTTATGCAGGCCCGCATTTACTCCAGCGTTTCGCCCCTCTCAAGCGTTTATGCGACGGGGTTTTGGCGTGGCGCCGGGCTTCGCCTGCTGATGCTCCGTCAGTTTCAAGTCTTTTTTGCCTCTAGCGCTTGCCAGTCAAGCGCCAATAGCTATCCTTTTGCAAGCGTTGCGCCGCTTCCGTGGCGCAGCGCCTTTTCGTGGGCTGCGCCCGTCTTCAAGCTTGGGCGCTCCCTTCTGGCCTTCGGGTCTAACTGTTCGTCGCAGCCGACCGCCTACGGCGGCGGCTGAACTCAGGGCGTTAGAAGTGCGAGGAGCCTCTGTGCGTTCGGAAATCCTTGAACTCATCTTTGCGGGAGAGAGCGAATCTCTCGAACTCAAGACGTCTATCCGTGACCCGCAGCTTCTCGCCAAGCTGATTGGTTCCTTTGCCAATGCGCAAGGGGGCAAGATTGTTATCGGCGTTAAGGAGCCTCCAGAGGTTGTCGGGGTAGACGAAGTGCTTGTGCGCCGCGTGTACGAGGCAGCCCGAAAGCGCCTAGCCCCAGAGCCAAATACCAAGCTTTCGATCATCGAAACGGAAGGAAAGCGCGTCGTCGTCATTGACGTGGAGCGCTCGGCCGAGATCGTCCTGTCGGAAGGCAGTGCATTCGTGAGGGCGGGCACGATGACCCAGCCCATGGCCTGGACGCAGATGCGGCAGCATCTCCCTTCTCAGCCGAGTTCGGCCACGATTGAATCTCTCACCAAGGCCATAGAGCGGCAATCGAAGCTCATTGAAGAAATGCATGAGCAGATTAGAGAATCGAAAACTTGGCAGGCGCTTTGGAAAGAGCGAGGCATCGGCATCTTGCTTGGTGTTCTGGCATCAGTGATTGCATCGGTTGTCTATGCGCGCTTCTAACCATTCGTTCCAGCGGACTGCCTTCGGCAGCCGCTGAACTCAAACGTTAGCCAGTTAACAGGAGAGCATGTGTTTCGCATCCTTCTCATTGTCCTAATCGCCTTTGGCGCTTGGAAGGGTTATGAAAAATACCAATCTCAACGCACACCCCAGCCATTTCAAGGAATATCTCAAGAAATTGATATTTCAAGTGGTCCTTCCAGGCGCAACCGGAGTATTGATGTAACGCCAAAATTTCAGTGTGATGGCCGAACTCATTGCTCTCAAATGACTTCTTGTGAAGAAGCCACCTTTTTCCTTAAAAATTGCCCCGGCACAAAAATGGATGGAAATAATGATGGTGTCCCGCGCGAGAAGCAATGGTGCAAATAAATAAAGTCATAGGGGCTAACAGTTCGTCGCAGCCGACCGCTACGCGGCGGCTGAACTCAGGGCGTTAGCCTGTTTCGAGGAGAAATTGTGAGCGAAAACAAAATTGATCAAACGCGTTTAAGTATCGCTGCTCTAGCCTCTTGCTTCGCCAAGGCTCTTGAACAGCAGAATCCTGGTTTTTTAGCCAATCTTGAGAAGCAACTAAACGAGCATTACTACGATATTCGGGATAACTCAGAGGTTTCTCATATCGGCGCATTGGAAACACTCAAATGGACCGGGCAGTTTTTGAAGCTGCCTTAAATCCTCTGTCTAACCCGTCGCTCAAGCCGACCCGCATGCTGCGGGCGGCTTACCTAGTCCGTTAGGTTTCAGAAACACAGACCCTGCTACTAGCCATGTCAAAGAACAACCTGGTTGTCATCAACCCAAATAGCGAGCTTGTTGAGGCTGCAGGCGTCTCTACGTGGATGCAGCGCATTCGCCCGCATTGGAAGGGAAAGCAACTCGTTCAACGCGTTGAAAGGCTGCTCGCTACTGATCCGAGCAGTGCGTGTCAGCGGATCTTCAATGCGAGCATTCACGATCTTCGAGAAAAGGTCATAGTTGCTGGGGTTGACTTAGCGTCCGAGGCTGCAAAGCAGCACAAGCTACCACCCATAACAAAGGCAGAAGACGTTGAGGATTACTCTGTACTTCGGCTTATCGATCTCACGTACCGCATGGGCATCCTTTCCAGACCGGAGTACAAAAGGCTGCTTCGGGCGTACGACATCCGAAAAGATCTGGAGCACGAAGACGACGAATACGAGGCTGGAATAGAGGACTGTGTTTACATCTTTGCCACATGCATCGATGTAGTTCTCTCAAAAGACCCACTCCATCTAATCAAGCTCACAGATGTCAAACAGATCATCGAGCAGCCGTCTCCTGCTGCACTGAACGAGAGCCTTACCGAAGAATACAAACACGCACCGCAGCCGCGGCAGCACGAAATATTCAAGTTTCTTGTCAGTACTGCTCTAAACAAAGCGCAACCCGACATCGTTCAGCAAAACTCGTTCACTGCGTTATTCACCCTGCGGCCGCATACCCACACGCAGGTGCTACTCGATGCATCGAAAGAACTGGTTGATCAAATTGGTAAGAAAGCACCAGAACTACGTGTGGCGCGTGTTGCGCTTGCGGCGGGGCTTTTTCCCTACCTTCGCAAAGCGCAAGTGAAAGAGCTCTTCGCCGCATATCTTGAACGAATGAAGCAGGTGGGATACCAGTGGCGAAAGAATGCGGACCACGGAGAGTTGCTCCGCAATCTTCAAGAGTTGGGCGGCCTAGAGCATGTGCCTGACCAAATGCTTCCCGAATATTTGGAGTGGCTGTTGCTCTGCTATATCGGTGAACCAGGTGGCTACGGCGCCGGCTACAACCGTAAAGTCTTTTACAGCAACGTAGGTGCTCCGCTTGTGCGTGACATCATCAAGGAGTCCAAACGGCCTCTCGCGAAAGAGATGGAGTCGCTGCGAAAGTCTGCGCGAATGAAACTGGCTCTCGCAGACGAGCACGTCGCGCGAAGATTTGAGGCTATGGTCGATGAAGCTCAGTAGCCAGAAACCTAACATTTCAATCAAGCGGACTTGCCTGCGGCAAGCCGCTTATCTCAGGCGTTATACGGACAACACACATGCCTAGCGCCACGATCAAAATCTACCTTCCGCATGGCGATCCGAAGCGCTTGCGGACTGGTGAGATTTCGAACTGGTCGGGAAAAGCCGTCGCTGGCCCTCGCACGGAACTCGATCAGCTCCTTAAGCGCGAGGAAGCAGGCAATGTCGGGGTCTACTTGCTTACCGGCGTAGATCCGCTATCTGGTGGCCCAGCCGTGTATATCGGCGAAGCCGAGTCGATCCAGTCGCGGCTTAAGCAGCACGTAGACAAGGACTTCTGGAACCACGTCGTTTACTTCACCAGCAAAGACGAGAACCTCACCAAGTCCCACATCCGCTACTTGGAAGGCCGGCTCATCGAGCTGGCAAAGCTCGCTGGTCGCGCCAGCCTTACAAACTCCCAGGCAACAACGTCAAAGCTTCCTGAATCCGATCGCGCGGATATGGAAATCTTCCTCGAAAAGATTGAGCAGCTGCTTCCCGCTCTTGGGGTTGAAGTGCTCGTGCCAATCGCCGCCCCGCCGGAATCCAAAGAAGAAGCGCGCCTCCTGTTCTGTGAGATCAGCGGCCTTAAGGCCAGTGGGCACCTCACACCGAACGGTATTGTGGTGCTCGCCCAGTCGCAGGCAGTCCAAGGGCTGCGGCCCTCGGCAAAAGACTATCCGTGGGTAATTAATGCTCGCGAGCAGTTGCTGAAAGACGGCGTGCTAGCGCCTGCTGCGGGCCACCTCATTTTCACTAAGAACCACGAGTTTTCTAGTCCAAGTGCGGCAGCAGCGGTGATTCACGGCGGCACTGCCAATGGCAGAACCGCATGGAAGGACACGAGCGGCCAGACGCTCAAGCAACTCGAGTCCGTATAACAATTCGTTCAAGCCGACGCCGCTTCGCGGCGCGGCTTAACTCAGGCTACAAGGGCTTCCCCATTTGTCAACCCAATATCCACCCACCCCGCGCAGCGGGGTATTGGATTTTCCTGACGATTGACTGCCGAGC
>JAFDZY010000123.1 GCA_018266685.1 Bacteroidota bacterium | reverse complement strand
TGGCCGTAGGCACGCGTGTACACTTCCATGCGGCGCGCATCCACCATGGGGAAAAGCACATCGCCGCCGCCGAACGGACCGTGGGCACGTACCACCGCTTCCACCAGCACATCCAGGGTGCCCATGCCGATCAACGGCTTGTCCAATGCAAAGCAGAGGCCCTTGGCGGCGGATAGCCCGATGCGCAGGCCGGTGTAGGAACCGGGGCCGATGCCCACCGCCACAGCGTCCAGGTCAGCCAGTTGGTGGCCGGCCTCCCGCACCACTTCAGCAATGAACACGTTCAACTTTTCCGCGTGGCTGAGCGCCGGGGTGGCATCCACCCGCCAGGTGCAGGGTTCATCGTCCTTGCTGAGCACTACGGCCAAATAAGGCGTGGCCGTATCAAAGGAGAGCAGCAGTGCCACGATCAAAGATTTACAGGCAGGCCTTGAAGGATGTCCAGCGCTTTTTCCGCCATGAGGTAGCTGTACTTGGCGTTGATGAGCTGCGCCGTGCCTTTCTGCAGGCGGGCCTTGGCCACGTTGAGGTCCGTGGCGGTGATGGCGTGCTGTGCATACCGTTCGTTGGCCATGCGCACGGCCTCCTCGGCCGCGTCCACGGCGAGCTTTGCGCTGATGTACTGGCGGTAGGCCCCGCGCTGCGCGGTCAATGCGTTCTGCACGTCTACCTGCAAGGCGTTGCGCTGCTTGTCCAGGTTGGTCTTGGCCTGCTCGTATTGCACCCGCGCCCTGTCCGTGGCGTACTTGTTGGACATGTTGTTGAAGATGGGCACGCTGAGGGTGAAGCCCACGGATTCGTTCAAGTTGTCGTTCAGCTGCTGCGAAAAGGACTTCACCTGTGTGTTCTGCGTGTAGTTGGGTGCATAGACCGGTTCACCGCCCTGTGTGGAGCCGATCACGGAAAACCCGGCCAGCATGGGCGAGCCCACCATTTCAAAGTTCCGGCCCGAGTAGCCCGTGCCCAGCGAAGCATTGAAGGAGAGCGATGGCAACGCATTGGCCTGCGCAATGGAGATGCCGCGCTCCGCGCTCTGCGAACTGAGCTGTGCTTGTGCATAAGCCGGATTGGATGCCACCACCTTGGCCAGCACCTCCGGCACGGTGGCGGTGGGCTCGGCAATCGCCAGTTCGCCGATGGACGGCGTTGCGATCTGGAAAGAGGCGATCTCGTCCGGCCCCAGGAACATTAGCTGCGCCAAGGTGAGCTTGGCCTTGTCCGCCTGGATCTTCAGGTCTTCCACCGTGTACTGGTCCTGTGCCAGCTGGGCCTGGATGTCCAGCAGGTCGGCGCGGGCCAAGCGCCCGGCCTCGTACAACGCCTGGGTGGTGGCCTCCTGGTCCTTGGTGGCTTGCGCCTGGGTTTCGGCGGCAACCACCTGTTCATTGAGGCCCGCAAGGTCAAGGTAGGCACGCACCACGGCCGTGCTCACGTCGTTGCGCATGGCTTCCAGGCCCTTTTCTGCCGCTTGTTGGTCCAGCGCCGTTTGTTTCAGCGTGTTCTGCTTGCGCAACCCTTGGAAGAGGGCGACATCACTGCTGAGGTAGAAGTTGTTGGTGCGCACCCTGTCCGTGGCGAAGGTGTTGGTGTACTGGTCAATGGTCTTGCCCCAGTTATATCCGTGGGTGGCCGCACCGTTGAGGTTGGGCAGCAGCGACCAGTAGGCCTGCTCGTGGGCCTTGCCGGCCAGGTCGGCATCCAGCGAAGCGTTACGGACATCCAGGTTGCGCTCCAGCGCACGGCCCATGCATTGTTGCAGGGTCATCGGGCCTTGCGCGTGAAGGGCTACCGCGATCAGGGGCAGCAGGAGGGCGGTACAAACTCGCATCCGGATGGCGAAATAATTCGGGATCCGAACAAAAGTAGCGGGCACTTCGCCGCTTCCGGGCTATTGGGATGAGCGGTGCAGGCCGGGGCCGGAAGGCGTGGCCAGTGCGTCATACGCGGTGATGCGGACCTCCACCCTGCG
Source organism: Bacteroidota bacterium (assembly GCA_018266685.1). Classification (GTDB taxonomy): domain Bacteria; phylum Bacteroidota; class Bacteroidia; order Flavobacteriales_F; family PHOS-HE28; genus PHOS-HE28. Next base: position 3,461 of record JAFDZY010000123.1, on the reverse strand, counting down.
GTTGGCCTCGCTCTCGGCCTGGTTCTTCGGGTCGGGGAATAGCATTTCCGCATTTCCCTTGCCCACATAGGTCACCCGCCCTGGGTCGACATCGTTGACCATGAGAAAATTGTACACGGTCTTGGCCCGTGACGTGCTCAGCTCAATGAACTCCTTGCTGTTCTTCTTGTATGTGGGCCCGTTCACATGGCCTTCGATCTGTACTTCGGCCGCGGGGTTCTCCTGCATGAAGCGCAGCAAGAGGTAGAGCGACGCTTCCGAGTTGCGCATCACCTTGCTTTCATTGCCCACGAAGCGAATGTCGTCCAGCACCACGTGCGCACCCGGCGCAATGGGCGTGAGCTTGATGTCCAACTGCACTTCCGCTTGTCCGTTGGTGACCAGCTTTTCCGAATGGAACATGTAGCCTTTCCGCAGGCAGTTGATCTTCAACCTGCGGTAGGTGTCCATGCGGAATTCGTAGTGGTTTCTTCCCTTGGCCTCGATCACGGAATCGAAGCGCATGCCTTCAATGGCCACGGCTGCTTCCACCGGACTTCCGGTGGTTTCATCGGTGATGTTGATGTTGAGCTGCTGTGGCAGCTGTTCCGCAACGGGCGGCGGAGGTGGGGGATCGTAGTGGAAACGGATGGTGAACCCGTCGCGCGGCCGGTCCGGGTAGTCCACCAACAAGTAGTAGAGGTCCCCTTCCTTTACATCGATTGCCCGGCTGTAGCAGTGCCCAACGCCGGAACGGACATAATCCTCGGTGGCTTCCTTGCTGAGGCCGCACATGGAACCGATGGCCTTGTCGTTGCGCGAGATGTTGCTGCGCACCGGGCTTACTTGCTTGGAAAGGATCTTGGTGCAGATGTCGGGAATGTTGCCCTCAAAGAGGAGAAAGTCCACATCATCTTCCGTGTTCTTGGGAATGATGTCGAAGGTGAGCAGCGTGGTAACGGGTGCCCGGAACAGGTACCAGGTGGAGTGGTGCTCCCGCTCCAACCATTGCAGGTCTGCGGCTGGATTCTCCTTGACTTCCAACACGTTGCCAAAACCACGGCCGGGGCGGTCGCAAACCACTACGGAATCCTTAATGGGAATGGCGCCCAGGCAATCACCGGGGTCGGTGGCGCGCTGCTGTGCCTGCACGGCTTGCGCCAGCAACAGGCAAAGCAGAAGCGCTGGATATGGAGCTTTTGAGCGCAACGCAGGAATAGGCAATGCCTTTCCTACGCAGGATCGTAGCTGAGGTTACTCCCCAGCCAATGCTCCATCCATTCCGTGGTCTTTCCCTTGCGCCGCGCCAGATCACTGATCTGGTCCTTCCCTACCCGGCCCACGCCGAAGTACTTGCTGCGCGGATGGGCAAAGTACCAGCCGCTCACCGCCGCCGTGGGGTACATGGCCAGGCCTTCGGTGAGCTCGATGCCGGTGTGCTTGGTGGCGTCCAGCAGGCGGAAGATCTCCGGCTTCTCGGTGTGGTCCGGGCAGGCGGGATAGCCGGCGGCAGGGCGCACGCCATCGTACTTTTCCTTGATGAGCTCCTCGTTGCTAAGTGCTTCGCTGTGCGCATAGCCCCAGAGTTCCTTGCGCACGGTCTCGTGCATCTTCTCCGCGAAAGCCTCCGCCAAGCGATCGCCCAGGGCCTTGCACATGATGGCCCCATAATCGTCACCGGCGGACTCGAGTTCCTTGGCCTTCTCTTCCACCCCGTGCCCGGTGGTCACCGCGAATGCACCGATCCAATCGGCGATGCCGCTGCCTTTGGGCGCGATGAAGTCTGCATTGCCCGTGTAGGGCACGCCCGGTGCCTTTTTCGATTGTTGGCGCAGGGTGTGGAAGGTGCCGATCACCTCTTCGCGCTTTTCATCCTTGTACACCTCGATGTCGTCGCCGATGGCGTTGGCCGGCCAGATGCCCACCACGCCGTGCGCGGTGAACCAGCGCTCCTTGATGATGCGGTCCAGCAGCTTCACGGCATCGGCGTGGAGCTTGGAGGCTTCGGCGCCCACCACGGGATCGGTGAGGATCTTCGGGTATTTGCCCGCCAGCTCCCACGCCTGGAAGAAGGGCGTCCAATCCAAGTAAGGCAGCAGGTCGGCGAGCGGGAAGTTGCGAAAGGTGAAGAGGCCCGTGCTGCGCGGTGCCACGGGCGGTTCGGCCTTCCAGTCGATGGCGAAGTGCTTTTCACGCGCTTCGGCGATGGGGATGATCTCCTTCTCGCGCTGTGAATTGGCGTAGTGTTCGCGCACGGTCTCGTACTCCTCCGCGATGCGCTTCACGTAGGCATCATGCGTGGCGGGACTGAGCAACTCGCTCACGGCGGGCACGCAGCGGCTGGCGTCGATGATGTGGACCACGGGCTTGCTGTAGTGCGGCGCGATGCGCACGGCGGTATGCACGCGGCTGGTGGTGGCGCCGCCGATCAGCAGCGGCAGGTCGAAGCCTTCGCGCTCCATGTCCTTGGCCACGCTGGCCATCTCGTCCAGCGAGGGGGTGATCAATCCGCTGAGGCCGATCACGTCCACCTTCATTTCGCGCGCGGTCTTCAGGATGGTGGCGCTGTGGACCATCACGCCGAGGTCGATCACCTGCCAGCCGTTGCAGGCCAGGATCACGCCCACGATGTTCTTGCCGATGTCGTGCACATCGCCCTTCACGGTGGCCAACAGCACCTTCTTCGGCCCGCCGTCCCGCGTGGTTTGTATGGGCACGCCGAAGCTGTCCTTCAACACCTCCGTTTCCCCGGGGTTGTTCTTCTTGTATTCCTCCAGGAACGGCTCCAAGTAGGCCACGGCCTTCTTCATCACGCGGGCACTCTTCACCACCTGGGGCAGGAACATTTTCCCCGCCCCGAAGAGGTCGCCCACCACGGTCATGCCGGCCATCAGCGGCCCTTCGATCACCTTCACGGGGTCCAGCAGGTCCTTGCGCGCTTCCTCGGTATCCTCCTCGATGAAGTCGGTGATGCCGTGCACCAGCGCGTGCCGCAGGCGTTCGTTGACGGGTTCCTTGCGCCAGGCGAGGTCCTGCACCTTGGCTTGCTTGCCGTCGCCCCGGTAGCTTTCCGCGAGCGTCACCAAGCGTTCGGTGGCATCGGGCCTGCGGTCGAAGAGCACGTCCTCCACGTGTTCCAGCAGTTCCTTGGGGATCTCGTCGTACACGCCGATCTGGCCCGCGTTCACGATGCCCATGTCCATGCCCGCCTGGATGGCGTGGTAGAGGAAGGCGGTGTGCATGGCCTCGCGCACGGGCTCGTTGCCGCGGAAGCTGAAGCTGATGTTGCTCACGCCGCCGCTCACCAGCACGCCAGGCAGGTTCTGCTTGATCCACTTCACCGCCGCGATGTAGTCAATGGCGTAGCGCGCGTGCTCGGTCATGCCCGTGGCCACGGTGAGGATGTTGGGATCGATGATGATGTCGTGCGGGGCGAAGCCCACCTGCTGCGTGAGCAGGTCGTACACGCGCTGCGCGATGGC
>JAFDZY010000122.1 GCA_018266685.1 Bacteroidota bacterium | reverse complement strand
GACACAATGGACACAACTGGTGGACACGTTCACGGCGATGGGGGGCGAGCGTTGGCTGATCATCGGCAATTTCGACCCGCAGGATTCAATTCAAGCCATCGTTGCAGACCCCGCTGCGCCATATTCCAACTGCTACTATTACATGGACCATGTAGCTGTGGAAGCCCTTCATGGAGCGGGCATCCAGGAATTTGCGGATGCTGCTGCCCATTGGGATGGCCGGAACCTGGTGCTGCATGCGGAAGGTTTTTCCGGGACCGTGACGGTTGATGTCTTGGACGGATTGGGCCGTCACGTGTACCATTCCGAAGCAGGGTTCACCGAGGGGCAGGCCGCAATTCCGATGGATCAGTATCCATGCGGATTATATGTGGTCCGCATGCGCTGTGCGCAACGGGAGGCCGTGGTGAAATTCGTCAAGGGGGAAGGAGGGCAATGAGCACAAACCCCGAAGAAGATGAGAAAGTACATGATGCTGGTGGCATTCGTTGCCGCAGCGCTGAATAGCAACGCACAGTTCTGGAATGACACCGGAAATCCGGGTGTCATTCCTGGAACGAATTTCCTGGGAAGCATCAACCCTGCGCCGTTGGACTTCCGCACGAACAACATCCGGCGCATGCAATTGCTGCCCACCCTTACTGCTCAGACCATCGGCACCTACACCAACGAGAACCTGAGCGGCAACCTGGGCATCGGCGCATTTACGGGCGCCAACGTGCCCAGGCCGTTCTCCTTGTTGCACCTGGACAACGGAGGCAACCAGTTCTCCGGCTACCGGCCATGGCACCGCCCCGGCATGACCATCACCAACGGTAGTGATCTGGGTTGGATCGGCCTCAAGAATGAAGGTGGTGATATCAACCACTTCACCTTGGCTTGGGCGGACAACGTGGGTAGCGATGGCCCGGACCTGTTCAAAATGATCTTTCTGGCCAACCCTGGCACTACGGGCACAGCAGGTACACTTGATGGCTTGGAGGCCATGCGCATCCTTCCGGCCACCACGGGCTTGGAAAGCTTTTTCGGGATCGGGGATTGGTTCACGGCAGGCGCAAATCCCACCCAACGGCTTGACGTGCTGGACGGCAAAGTGCGGATCCGGCAATTGCCCTCGGATCCGGTGAGCACCAGTACGGAGTTCGTCACCGTGAACACCGGTACGGGTATCTTGGAGCACCGGCCCATGGCCTCGCTGCCGGACAACTGTGAGTGGAGCATGAACGCCAGTGCCCCGAACAATGTTTTCACGGCGGTAGGCACGGCAAACGGGAGCTGCCCGGACGATAACGATAATGTAGGCATAGGTACATGGGTTCCCACAGCCAAGCTCCAAGTGGTGCGCAAATGGCAACCGGGTGATGTAGCGGGAATTTCCGTACAGACCTATTCCGATGGAAATTACTCCGGCCCCAACGCGATGGCGTCCGGGATCCGGTCTTTTTGCACCAATGGCAGCGGTCAGGGCCCAACGCCCGTTCATGCCGCATACATGGGCGTGGCCTCCAACGGCAGTAAAGAGAACTACGGGATGTTTGGTACGGCCGTAAGCTCCAGTGCCTACCCGGCGTACAATGGGAATTATGGCGGCAGGGGCGAAGCGAGCGGTCCGGACAAATGTCATGGACTGTACGGCTTTGCCTATGGAACGGGGCCGGTGAACTATGGGGTATACGGCAAAGGTTCCGGCACCGGGCAAAAGAACTACGGCGTTTATGGATATGGCGCCGGCACCGGATCGGAGAACTATGGCGTGGTCGGCTCCGCGAATGGGGGTGCCACCAATGTCCGCGGTGTTTTTGGTCAAGCTCCAATTGGCACCAACAGTTACGCCGTTTATTCCGAAGGGGATCAATTCAGCTCTACTGGTTCGTCCTGGACAACGTCTGATGAGAACCTGAAAACCGGGATCGAGGATGTGGGGAATGGCCTGGACTTGATCATGCAGTTGGAGCCTAAATCGTATATGTTCCGAACGGATGAATTCCCGTACTTGCATTTGCCAGGGGAGCATCAATACGGCCTTTTGGCGCAGGACCTGGAGGCCGTATTGCCCGAAATGGTGCGCACTATACACCGTCCCGCCGACGTGGATTCCACAGGAGCGGAACTGAACCCGTCAATGGATTTCAAGGCTGTGAAGTACGATGGCCTGGTCCCGCTGTTGATTTCCGCAGTGAAGCAGCAACAGGCCATGATCGCCGAACTTCAAGACCGGATCACGGCATGTTGCTCCGCCACCGGTGATCACAGGGCTTTACAGAACACCCAGGCCCAGGGCAACCCCGCGACGTTGGAATCCGACCTCCGCATCATCCCCAACCCCGTGGCCGACCGCACCGAGCTCCGTTACACGGTGGGTTCCGAAGGCACGGTTCGCCTGTCCATCGCCGCGTCCGATGGGCGCACCCTCCTTGTGCGCGATGAAGGCATGCGTAGGGCGGGTGCGTACAGTTACATCATGGACACCACGGCACTGGCGCCGGGCATCTACTACTGCACGCTGTTCGTGAACAAGGAAATGGTGGTGCGCAGGGCGGTGAAGGTGGCGCGGTGAGCAAACCTGGAAATGGAAAGGGGGCCATTTATATGCGGTGGCCCTTTTTCTGAGGATGCCAGGGTATGGGCGTACCAGGTGCAAGCGAATTCCAAGAAGGAAGCACGGCGCACTATTTCACCAACCCGGCCGCCATGGCGATCCGCACCAGCGCGGCCACATTGTGGACATCCAGCTTCTTCATCAGGTTGCCGCGGTGGGTGTCCACCGTGCGGGACGAGATGAAGAGGCGGTCGCCGATCTCCTTGTTGGACAAGCCTTCGGCCAGGGCCCCGAGGATCTCCCGCTCGCGCGGGGTGAGGCCCTTCAGGCGTTCATCTTCCCCGGCTTTCTCCGTGCGTTGTTTCAGCAGGCTTTCGGTGATGGCGGCCGAGAAGTGCTTGAGCCCCTGGTGAACCGCATGCACGGCACGAAGCAGTTCGTCCCGGCCGCAGGTTTTCAGCAGGTAGCCGTCGGCGCCTTTGTCCATCAGGTCGCGCACCACGGCGGCCTCATCGTGCATGGTGAGGATGATCACCTTCACGGGCAGGCGCTTTTCACGGATGCGGCGCAGCACTTCCACACCGCCCATCACCGGCATGTCCAGGTCCAGCAGCACCAGGTCCACGGCCACGTGCCCCATCAGGAAGAAGAGGTCTTTGCCGCTTTCCGCGGTGCCTACGCATTCCACGCCCGGTGCGTCGGCCAGCAGGCGCTGCATGCCCTCGGTGATGATGCGGTGGTCGTCGCAAAGTGCGACCTTGATCGTTTGGGTGTTGGGCATGGTCCGATGGCGGTCGGGGCTGCAATATCGCACAAGGGCGGCAAACGGGCCGTTTACCCAATGGGCACGCGCAAGGTGGCCAGTATGCCCCTTGGACCGCCGTTGCCGATGTGGAAGCTGGCGCGCAGGGCGTGTGCGCGCTCGCGGATGTTGCGCAGGCCGATGCCGCCACCGGTTTCGCTAGGGCTGATGCCCTTGCCGTCATCTTCGTAGATCATCACCAGGTGGCCCTTGTTGTGCAGCAGTTGCAGGCTTACGTGTTGCGCACCGGCGTGCTTCATGGTGTTTTGCACCAGTTCCTGCGCAATGCGGTACACGCCCGTTTCCACCTCTTTCGGCAAACGCCCGTTCAGGCCCATCGGGTCAAATTCATGCGCGATGCCCGTTCCGCCCAATGCGCGCTCCAGCATGTCCGCCACGGCAGGCCCCAGCCCCAGGTCACCCAGGGCCTTGGGCATCATGGCGTGCGCGATGTGGCGCACTTCCCTCCCTGCGTCATCGGCCAGGGTGAGTGCTTCGGCCACGGCCTTGGAGCTTGTCGTATGCCCCGTGGCGGTGGCGATCTCCTCCAAGCGGAAGCGCAGGCCGGTAAGCTGCTGGCCCACGCCATCGTGCAGTTCGCTTGCGATGCGCTTGCGTTCGGCCTCGGTGGCGGCCAGCACGCCGCGCAGGCCCGCCTCGCGCTCGCGGATCACCGATGCATCATGCCGGGACCTCGCGCGCTGGCGCTGCACTTGCAGGATCAACAAGGCCGTTACCAGGATCAGCGAAGCGCCGCCAACCGCCGCCAGCAGCCAGAATTTGCGCTGCTCGCTGCGTCGCTCCAATACGGCGATCTCCGCGCGTTGTTCCTGGATCCGGCGTTCCTTTTTTTCCGTTTCAAACTTGGTTTGCGCCTCGGCCAACTGCGCATTGAGGTCGCTGTTGAAGATGGAGTCCTTCAATTGCACGTATTCCTGGTGGTACAGAAAGGTGCTGTCACCGTGGTTGAGTTGGGCATGCAGGCGCGATAGGTCGAGCAAGGCTTGGAGTTCCTCGCTCCGCGCGCCCACCGACCGGCTCATGGCAAGGGCTTCCAGCAGGGTGCTGCGCGCCTCCCTCAGCCGGCCCTGCCGCAGCAGCGTTCCGCCCAGGCCGATCAAGGAGGATGCGATGGCCTTGGGTTGCCCGGCCTCCTTGCGGATGGCCAAGGCTTCGCCATATTGCCCGGCGGCGGCGTCCATTTGGCCTTGCGCCAAGCTGATGCCCGCGAGGTTGTTGAGCTGCACGGCCAGCTCGGGACTCAGATCATGGTCCCTGAAATAGGTGATGGCCGCACGGAGGTGTGCGGTGGCTGCGGTGGTGTCGCCCAGTTGAAGCTCCACATTGGCCATGTTGCCCTGCGATTGGGCGAGGCCCTGCCCGTCGTTGATGCGGCCCCGGATGGCGGCGGCCCGGCGGTGGGTGGCAAGAGCATCGGGCAGCCGCCTCAGGTTGAACTGCAGGATGCCGATGTTGTTGAGGATGGTGGCTTCGTGCGCGGGAGGTCCTGTGCGCTCGTAAATGCGAAGGGCTCTGAGGTCTTCCTCCAATGCGTCCTCCAGCATGAAGCGCGATTGGAAGATGATGCCGCGCTTGTTGTGCACGGCGGCCATGCCCGCCGAATCACGCAGTTGGGTGCGCAGGGCAAGTGAACGCAAGAGCAGGCTGTCGGCGCGATTGTAGGCGCCGCGGTCCAGGTAGATGATGGAGAGGTCGTTGCAGGCCTGTGCTTCGCCACGCGGATACCTCAGCTTTTTTGCCAGGCGCAGTGCGGCATTTCCAAAGAGCATGGCGGAGTCCGCATCCACCCTGCGGTAGGCGTAGCAGAGGTCGGATAGCTTATTGACTTTGTTGCTATCGTCCGGCAAAGCCAGTACGGCGGCGGGATCCCGCACTCCCGATTGCGGTTCGGCATGGGCTGATTTTTCCGCAAACAAGCCTACCGCCAACAGGGCACAAGTGAATACTGGCCGGTAGGCGCACAGGCACCAATGGACCGGCATGCGGCGGAACATGTGGCGGAGCATGCAGCGAATGTAGTCCGGCACAATGAACGGCAAAGCCCGCAGGGAATGATCCCTGCGGGCTTTGAAGTGTTGTGCAACTTATTGTATCGTGGCGCTCACCGTGCGGGTGGTCTGCTTGCCGAAGTAGAAGTTCTTGCCGCCGATCACCTGATGGGAGTAACTGTAGGGAGAAACTTGAACGAGGCTGGCGCCGCTGGCCACGCTGCTCAGTTCAGATGCGGTGAACGTGCAGCTGGTGTTTCCGGAAGGAAGGTACTTCACCACGCTGCCCACCATGAACACCACGGAGTCGCAGGGGCTGATGCTGGCTACGCTGAGCGTGTAGCCGCTGCTGCGTGTTACCGTGGTGGAACTGGTAATGTCGCCCACATCAGGGAAGCTGAAGGAAGGGCTCTGGTCCAAGGCGGGAATGCCGTTCGCGCCGGCCACCACCCAATGGGTGTTTCCACCGCTGAGGTCCACGCCTGTAGGGTTGGACGTGGAGGGAATGGTGATGTAGGTGTTGTTGGAATTGCGCGTCAAGGCGATGTCGTTGAGGGATACCGCACCTGCATCCACCAGCACGGAAGCGTTGGATTCCGAAGGGAAAGCGGCCGAACCCAGGCCAGCCTCCACCTCAAAGGGCACCCCCGCAACGGTTTGCGTGCTGAAGGTGTTGATGGCCCAAAGTACCCCATCGGCTCCGGCAAAGGTGGGCGTGGAAGAAGGGGTGGATGTGGTGCTTCCTCCTCCTCCGTTGTTATCGGAGGACGGGGCTTCGGCTTCATCCTTTTTGCACGCGCCCAGACACATGGCGGTAGCCAGCATGGCAAATGAAATTTGACGGAAGGTGGAGTGCATGTTGAACGTGATTTTTCGTTTTGCGAATGTTTCCGGTTCAACGAAATGGAGGCATCCGTAGGTTGCCGTAATTGCCTACGGTGGATCACGTAATTGCACTGGGGCGGGCCTTTCCGGCCCCGGCTCTGCTATAGCGGAATGTTGCCGTGTTTCTTGCGCGGCAACCGTTTGGCCTTGTTGCGCAGCATGCGCAGGGACTCGATCACTTTGCGCCGCGTTTCCGACGGTTGGATCACTTCGTCGATGTAGCCGCGTGCCGCGGCTTCGTAAGGGTTGGCGAAGCGCTCCTTGTACTCGTTCTCCTTCGCGGCCAACGTGGCTTCCGGGTCGGCGGAGTTCTTGATCTCGTTGCGGAAGATGATCTCCGCCGCGCCTTTTGCGCCCATCACGGCGATCTCTGCGGCGGGCCACGCGAAGTTCATGTCGCAACCGATGTGCTTGCTGTTCATCACATCGTAGGCACCGCCGTAGGCTTTGCGCGTGATCACGGTGATGCGCGGCACCGTGGCCTCGCTGAAGGCGTAGAGCAGCTTGGCGCCGTGATCGATGATGCCGCGCCATTCCTGGTCGGTGCCGGGCAGGAAGCCGGGCACGTCCACGAACACGAGCAGCGGGATGTTGAAGGCATCGCAGAACCGCACGAAGCGCGCGGCTTTGATGGAAGCATCGATGTCCAGCACGCCGGCGAGCACTGCAGGTTGGTTGGCCACGCAGCCCACCACTTCGCCGGCCACACGGGCAAAGCCGATCACCATGTTGCGGGCGTATTCGGCATGTACCTCCATGCTGCTGTCCGGGTCGATCACGGCGTTCATCACCTGCCGGATGTCATACGGCTGGTTGGGATTTTCCGGCAGGATGGAATCCAGCTCGGGCCGCCGTTCATCAGTTGGGTCATAGGGATGGGCCGGTGGGCGTTCCTCGCAGTTGGCAGGCAGGAAGCCGGTCAACTTCCGCAGTTGCCCGATGGCGTCCAGTTCGTGGGGCGCGGTGAAGTGCGCCACGCCGCTCTTCGAAGCATGGGTCATGGCTCCGCCCAATTCCTCTGAAGTGACGTTCTCGTGGGTCACGGTCTTCACCACATTCGGCCCGGTGACGAACATGTAGCTGGTGTTCTCCACCATGAGCACAAAATCCGTGAGCGCGGGGCTGTACACCGCGCCACCGGCGCATGGCCCCAAGATGGCACTGATCTGCGGCACCACCCCGCTGGCCATCACGTTGCGGTGGAAGATATCCGCATAGCCGCCCAAGGAAACCACGCCTTCCTGGATGCGCGCCCCGCCGCTGTCGTTGAGGCCGATCACGGGGGCACCGTTCTCCATGGCCAGGTCCATGATCCGGCAGATCTTGCTTGCGTGTGCTTCCGCGAGCGAACCGCCCAGCACGGTGAAATCCTGCGAAAACACGTAAACGGTACGGCCGTTGATGGTACCGTAGCCGGTGATCACACCGTCGCCCAGGAACACCTGTTTGTCCAGCCCGAAGCTGGTGCTGCGGTGGGTGACCAGCTGGCCGATCTCCTGGAAAGATCCCTCATCAAGCAGCAGGTCAATGCGCTCCCGTGCAGTGAGCTTGCCTTTGCCATGCTGGGATGCAATGCGTTCCTGGCCGCCTCCGGACCGTGCGTTCCGTTCCTTTTCCGCGAGCAGCTTGAATTTGGCTTGCATGTCCATCCACTGGTGGCCCTTGATGTTGCTTGGCCCGGCCAAATGTAGAGGCATCACGGGCAATCAGCCTTGTAAGTTGTTGCTGCGCGCTGGACCTGCAGTGTGGCAACGACTACTTTCGTGCCGCATGACCTGGCGCTTTGCAGACCTGCCCATCCGGGCCAAGTTCCTCATCACGCTGGGCATCCCCGTGCTGGGCCTGGTGCTGCTGATCGGCAAGCAGGTGGACTCCAGCCTCAAGCGGAGCGATGTGCTGGGCTATGTGTCCAAGCAGGCGCGCAACATCCGGGTGATCGGCGACGTGATGGACGGCTTGCAGAATGAAAGCGCGATCAGCGTGGCCACCTTGGACGGCATCCTGCCGAACGGCAATTCCTTGGACCTGGCCCGCCTGCAAACCGATGCCTACATCACCCGGCTGAAGGACCCGAACCTGAGCATTGACCCCTTGCTTCGGCCTGCTGACGTGGTGCAACCCTTATCCAGCTACCGCCAACGCGTGAAGGACAGGAACATCTCCGCTGCCGATGCCGAAGCGGTTTACCGTTCCATGGACAGTGAAATGCTGCGCAACTTGGCGGAGGTCTCCAAGCAGGCCATGGACCCGGAAACGAACAACAAGCTCTTTGCCCACCAGAGCCTGCTCAATGCCAAGGCCGTGCTCAGCGACATCCGCAGCCGCATACTGCGGGCCCTCGCCAGCGGCAATTTCACCAGGGCGGAAATCGGCGAGCTCAACGAGCGCATTGCCTTGTACGATACGAACATGCTGCTATTTGAGCGTGACGCCACGCCGGACGTGCACAACTTCTTCCGAAGCACCTTCCAGGGGCAGGACGTGAGCTTGGTGCGCTCCATCATCGGAACCATCCATGAAAACCGCTCCCTGAATGACCTCGGCATGACCGCGCCGGAATGGTGGGAGATCAGCGGCAGGGCCATGGACCGGTTGCGCCAAGTGGAGGAAAGTTCCATCAGTTCGATCATTGAAGCGAGCGAAGGCATATCCGGTGCCGCGCAGCGCCGGTTGTTCATGGTGCTGATCGCGCTGATGGGCGTGGTGGGCGCAGTGGCCATCATGGCGATCGTGATCATGCGCGGGCTGCGCAACACGATCTCGGAAGTCACCGAGGCCGCATCCGCCTTGGCACAAGGCGATGTGCGGGCGAGCGTACCGGTGAACTCCAAGGATGAAGTGGGCCACATGGCAGGGTCCTTCAACACCATGATCGGGGCGATCCGTTCGCTTTCCGCAAGCGCGGACGCCATTGGCAAAGGCAATTACAACACGCCTGTGATCGTGCGCGGTGAACAGGACGTGCTCGGGCTTTCGCTCACGCGCATGCGCGACAACCTGAAGGCCGCCAAGGAGCGTGATATGCAGAACAATGAGGCCCTGCGCAGTGAGAAGGAGAAGTTGGAACAGGCCAATGCGCGCATCGAAACGCTGATCAAGGAGATCCACCACCGCGTGAAGAACAATCTCCAGGTGGTGGCCAGCATGCTGCGCCTGCAATCGGGCAACATCACGGATGCGCACCTGCAGCATGTCTTTGCCCAAAGCCAGAGCCGGGTGGCCTCCATGGCCTTGATCCACGAGAAGCTGTACAAGGGAAGCGACCTTGCGCAAGTGGACTTGTCCCAGTACATCAAGGACCTCTTCGCGGAACTGGTGCATTTGAACAAGGTTCAGGAGAACATCCGCTACCGCACCGCGATCGACCCGGACCTTGTGCTGGACCTGGACACCATGGTGCCGTTGGGGCTCATCCTCAATGAGCTCATCACCAACTCATTCAAACATGCCTTTGGCCCGGGCGGGGAAGGGTTCATCAACCTGCGGATCCACCGGGCGGAAGGCCAACGCTTCGACCTCTATTACTCGGACAACGGAAAAGGCATGGCTCCGGAGCGCGCCAACGGGGAAACAGGCACCTTGGGCCGCAGCCTCATTGACAGCCTGGTGGAGCAGCTCAATGGCTTCATCACCATGGAAAGTGATGCCACCGGAACGCGCTACCACATCCGGTTCCGCGCCAAGTGAAGCCCATTGGCCGGCCGGCTTCGGCGGCTATGCGGGCCGTTGGCTGATCCGCCACGTGCAGCCTTGGCCCGGGGCGGTGGTGCAAATCGCGTCAAAGCCCATCAGGTTGCACCTTCTTGTTATGTTCCGCAGGCCTGCATGGGCCACCGCAATGGTTGGATCGAAGCCCTTGCCGTTGTCGGTGATGGTGAAACCTGCGGGATTGTTGTGGAACTTGATGGTGATGGTGCTTGCGCCGCTGTGCTTGATCGCGTTGGTGAGCACTTCCTGGCAGACGCGGTAAAGCACCGTGCCCACATCCCCCGGCATCTGGACCGGAAATTCATCCTCCAACACGGTCACCTTCAAATTGCCCGCGCGGTACACCCGGTCTGCCAGCCGCATAACCGCTTCCTGCAAGGTATTGGCCTTCCACAGGTCCATGTTCAGCGTATGGCCCAGGTTGCGCACTTCCTTGATGCATTCGGCCAAGGCTTCGCGTGCCGGATTGAGCCGGGGGTCCGGGGCTGGGTCCTGGCCCCAGTTCAGCCCGATGTGGATCACCATCAACAGTTGAGATACGTTGTCATGAAGCTCCGAACCCACTTCGCGCAGGGTCTGTTGCACAGCCTCGCGTTCCGCAGCCATCTTCTCATGTGCATGCTTCAGGTGCATTTCCGCCAGCTCCGCCCGGTGCCGGTGCCGCCGGCTGGTGTTCACTGCCATCAATACGCCTACCAGGCCGATCAAGCCCAGCACGAACACCGTGCCCACCACCACCACGAAGATGAGCCCCTGATCATTCATGCTGACGGCTCCCGGCGATGCGTGCCTGCAACATGCATGCACCAGCAGTGCACAGGTAGCGGAGAACGCACAGCAAGGGCATGATAAAGGACAACTCCGCCGCCAACGCACTATTTTTTTGGAACACGAAACGTACCATGGCGATGTGGGGGACCAAGCCACCAAAATACACCAGCAAGCCCATGAAAAGCCAGAATTCGGGCACCGACGGGAGCGGCGACTCACTGGTTTTGGCAATGCTCCACAATGCCGCCACCAACAAGGCGGTCTGGATCAAGGAGATCACCAGCACGGCTTCGGTCAGCACGAAAGCCGTTGGATCCCGCAACATGGCCGCAATGAACATGCTGGTGCAGCCGAAAAATGCTGCCAGCAACAATGCTCGGCGCCAGCGGGGCTTGAAACGGTACAGCAGCCAGAGCAGGACCAGGAACTCCAGGGGTACACAAACATTGTACACGATGCTGTTCTCGAAGGAGAGGCATACGGCAGCCATGGCCGTTACCTCCGTGAGGAGCCCCAATGTAATTGATGCCAACAAAGGATTGCGCAGCACCCACGAGCGCACCGGCACCCGCCAGCAGGCCACCCATGCCAAGGACATGGCCGAGTAGAACAACAAGAACCTGAAAATTATTGATCCCATCCTGGTGCGGCCTTCATCCGTGCATGGTTCACGGAAGCGGGATCAGGGCTTCTTAGGCGGGCATAGGGGTGGGCACATTCCTCCGAGGTCCATGGCGCGGTTTTGATAAACATTCGATGCATTCGCTTGATCATTCAACAAGTCCTTGCTGCCATCTGCCAGGTGCAGGGCAATGAGGTGGCGGTATTCCGGGTCATCATCAAGAAATCCCAAGGCCCGGTAAGGAACAGGCTCACTGATGCAACTGAGCACAAGTACAGTGTCCTTTGCTCCGGGGTTTTGTTGCAATAGGAAATGCACCTTGTCTGGATAGGAGAACCAAGTAGCCATGGGGTCCGGAAAGTCGGTGGTAACTCTCGGGTCGTCCAATCGGAGCGTATCCGGAGTTCCGCTCCCTTTGCGCAGAATGCGGATGTTGTTGCAATAGGCATCCTCATACTTCGTTGGGTTGGCCTCAACGACCAATTTTCCGTTGGTGAAGGAAAACGCCTTTAGCGTGGATACTTGGTAATTCATGCCTCCGTCATCCAGAAACATGAACTGGAAGACCGGATGGAAGGCCGTACCGTCCAAGCCATAGTTGATGTAGATCCCGGTGGGATCCTTTCCTGCAGGCACCGCAGTTTTCCCGGCTGCCGCCAAACTGCTCCATGGGATGCGTAGCACCGTGTCGCTTACCGGTTTGTTGCTTGGGGCCACGGTGAAATGCTTGTTGAAGAGTGCTTTTGCGGAATCCAGTTCCGATTTTGTGAAATTGGCCTGGCGGTTCGTGCTGGAAAGGGTGTTGTCGAACGTTTGAGGCTTGTCATGGGCCTGCGGTTGCCGAATCGTTGAGGAATCCGTGCCAACCGGAGGTGGTGCGGCTGGTTTGTTACCGCCCTGGCAGGCAGTGAACAACAATGCAAGCAGCAGGAAGCATTGAAGTACCGGTTTGGTCGGGGTGGGGAGGCGCTTCATCGGTTTTAAGGTGTTGGTGGAATTGGATTGCAAGGGCCTGGTTCTTAGCCGCGATGAAGTTCGGTGGATCAACTTGGTTGAAACAATACCCATTTATAGGTGTTTTTGGCCGAGCCTGCCACCAAGGACCGGGTTTGGGGTGTACGTAGGCTATTGAAACCGCGTGGCGGCCATTGTAGTTTTGTGCCACAACAAGCGCTCCATGCCCCGGTACATTGCTGCCTTGCTCCTACTTCTGCTGGCTGGGCCATTCAATTCCATGCAGGCTCAGTCATGCACGGCAACGGTGGAAACCGTGGCGCGGCAGGTGGGTGAAACCGTGGTGTTCTGCGGCACACCTTCGGAGGTGCATGCATCCAAGAGCCCCGATGGCCCCGTTCACGTGAACTTTGGCGGCACATGGCCGGATGTTGCTTTCTCCGTGGTCATCTTTCCCGATGTGGCCGGCAATGACGTGCCCGGCCTGGTGAAGCGCCTGGCCGGAAAAGCGGTGCAGGTGAAAGGCACCGTAAAGGATTACAAAGGCAAACCGGAGATCGTGCTCAAGAGCTTGGACGACCTGGTGGTGCAGGAGTGATCAGCCTTCCGCCAGCGCCGCCTCCACCTCCTCGCTCAGCTCCATGTTGTGGTACACGGCGTTCACGTCGTCGTCCTCCTCCAGCATGTCGATCAGCTTCATCACGTTGCGTGCCGTGGCCAGGTCCACCGGAATGGTGCTCAGCGGGAAGCGCTTCAGTTCGGCACTCTTTGGCTCGATGTCCAGTTCATCCAACTTGTGCTGGATGTTGCCGAACTCGGTGAACGGGGCCAAGATCACAAATCCTTCCTCATCGTGCACCAAGTCGTCGGCCCCGGCATCGATCAGCGCCATTTCAAATTCATCGGGATCCATTTTCTTCAGCGAATCCGCGGTCACCACGAATTCGGCCTTGCGCTCGAACACGTGCGACAACGACCCCGAGTTGCCCAGGTTGCCGTCGCACTTGTTGAAGAAGCTGCGCACGTTGCTTACCGTGCGGGTGGGGTTGTTCGTGGCCGTGTCCACGAAGATGGCCACGCCGCCCGGCGCGTAGCCCTCATAGGTCATCTCGGTGTAGTTCTCCTCCGTGCCGCCGGCGGCCTTCTTGATGGCCCGGTCGATGTTGTCCTTGGGCATGTTCATGCCCTTGGCGTTCTGGATGGCCACCTTCAGGCGGTGGTTGGCCTCGGGGCTGGGGCCGCCGGCCTTTACGGCCATGGAGATTTCCTTGCCGATGCGCGTGAAGAGCTTGCTGAGCTTGGCGTTGCGGGCGAAGATCTTGTGCTTGCGTTTTTCAAAAATGCGGCCCATGGAAAGAGTCTGTTTGTTCTGGGAATGCGGAATGCCCCGCAGAGAGCGCGAAAGTAGGAAGTACGGACGGTCCCCATCACTTCCCCGCCGGTGTGATGTGGACGGGGTGAAAGCATTGGGCAGTGGTCAAACGCCAGAATTGAAGAATATGACGACCGTCATTGTTTTTAGTAATATCATGTTCCGACTTTGCCCGGAATGCGGCCTGTGCAGATCCTTCTTGCGTTTTTTTTGACCGGGGTATGGCGTTCAGCACAGGCGCAGGACATCGCACAGGTTGGCCAAATCCCCGCGGTCCAATTCAACGGGGCCGTACAACTGCGCTTCGGCTTGTACCACGCGCAAGGAATCAATCCCCGGCACACTCCGGGATTTTGGTCCATCAGTGGAGCACCCACGCTGGGCGTCCTGGGCGTCCAGTTGCCGTTCATGGTGGTGCTCAGCGACCAGCAGCGTTCGTTCCAGCAACCCTTCAACCAGTTCGGCCTCAGCCCGCGCTACAAATGGGCGAAGCTGCATTTGGGCTACCGCGACCTCACGTTCTCGAAATTCACGCTCGGCGGCAACAGGGCACTGATGGCGGGAGTGGAGTTGAACCCGGGCAAGTTCCGCTTCGGTTTCATGTATGGGCGGTTCCAAAAAGCCGTGGCCGAGGACACCGCCGCCGTGTACGACCCTTCCAAGTTCATTAGCGACATACCCGTGCCGGCCTATAGGCGCACGGGTTATGCCGTGAGGCTCGGCATCGGTACCGAGGAACAGTTTGTGGACGTGGTGATGCTGCGGGCAAAAGATGATGTACGCTCGATCCCGGCCCCGGCTGCGGTTCAACTGGCACCAGCCGAAAATTTGGCGGTCGGCCTGGTAGGCCGGCTAAAACTGACCGAGGTGCTGCGTTGGGAATTCGACATGGCCGGCAGTGCCTATACCCGGGATCTGCGTGCTGCGCCGTTGGCGCAAGAGGACAGGCCCTGGACCCGGGCCGCGAACCCCGTGTTTACCTCGCGCACCAGCACGCAAGGGTTAATGGCCCTGGAAACCGGCCTTGCCCTGAAGCGGAAACGCCTGCGCGGCAAACTCACCTACCGCCGGGTAGACCCCGATTACAAGAGCATGGGTACCTATTACTTCCAGACGGACGTGGAGCAGGTCACAGCCTCGGCCAGTGGCAGTTTGTTCAAGGACCGGCTGGGCACCAATGCCACCGTGGGTTGGCAGCACAATAACCTCAAGCGGCTGCGCGCCGCCACCGCCAAGCGCATCATGGCCAACTTGGGGTTGAGCTACACCGGGAAGAAGGCGTTCGGCTGCGTGCTCAACTACTCCAACTTCGGCATGCAGCAAGATCCGTTGAGGCCCGCCGCAAACGATACGGCACGGTTCAGGCAAGTGAGCCAGAACCTGCTGTTGCAGCCGCGCGTGACGTATTCCGCCAGCAACGGAACCCACTTTGCCACGTGTACCTTCAACTATTTCGCCCTCAGCGACCGTGGTGCGGAGGTCTTCAGCCGGGCCATGCTCACCGGCTTGCACGCCGACCTGGCCTACACGCGGAACTGGAAACGGAACCAGGCACGCTTGGGCGGGGGAGCGATCTTCCGCAGCACGGAGAGCGTGGCAGGGCGCACGATCAGCAAAGGCTTGCACCTGGAAGCTGGCCGCTCTTGGCTGAAGGAGGGCCGCCTGGGCGCTGAATTGCGCAGCTCGTTCCTGGCCAATGCGCTTCCCGCCGGCGGCCACGGCTCCACCTGGCAGTTGGACCTCCAAGGGAGTGTGCAGGCCACCAAGCGCATCTCCTTCGTGCTCTCGTTGAGCCACCAGGACAACCGCAGCAATGACCCGTCGGTCCCCGCTTTCACCGAAGATACCGGGGTGATCGGCGTGGACATCCGCTTCTGAAACCATGTGTGCCATGAAAACCTTGCCTGCATTGCTCACCGCCGCGCTGATCGCCACAAGCACCGCCGCGCAGGGACAGGTGGTGGTGACGCCCATCATCACGCCGCCGTACAGCATCCACCTCAGCGACTATCAAGGGGCACTGATCGTGAACCTGCTTAATACCACCACCGCGCCGCGCCAGGTGAAGTTGGTGGGCACCATCACCGGCGACAACGGATACAGCGGCCGCACACGCAGCAGCTACGCCCCGCAGTCGCCCATCCTCCTGGCTGGCCTGGAGAACAAGGTGATCCAGGCCAATTCCCAGGCCATGGCGTTCCTGGACCCGAACAACTTCCAAGTGAGCGCGCCCCAGCAGGTGGCCGACGCCGTGATGCAGACGGGGATACTGCCGGAAGGCAATTATGAACTGTGCGTGCAGGCGTTGGACTACAACACCAATGCCCCGTTGAGCGACGAGGCACCGGCCGGCTGCCTCTTCTTCACCATCGCCATGGCGCAGCCACCCGTGATCACTTCCCCATGGTGCGGCGAGGTGGTGGCAACGCAATGGCCGGTGTTCACCTGGAGCCCGCCCATGGGCAACCTCAACCTGGCCAATGTGCGCTATGACCTGTACATCTTGGAACTGCTCGTGGGGCAGAACCCGAAGGATGCGATCAGACTGGCCATGGACGGCCTGATGGGCAATCCCATCGTGCGCACCAACCTGACGGCCCCCACCTACGCCTGGCATCCCTACGACCCGAAGTTGAACACCGGCGTGACCTACGTTGCCGCCGTGGTGGCCAAGGATGCAACCAACAGCATTCCATTCGAGAACAAGGGCCGCAGCGAGGCATGTACGTTCGTGGTACAGCCGGCACAGCCGCAGGGCCCGGTCATCACGGGGTCCATTTCCACCATGCCGGCGAACCTGTTGCCCATCGGGCCCATCGCGGATACACGCATCAAGGGCCGACTGGTGTACCGGTTCAAAGACAGCGGCAGGCAAGGTTGTGCACAGGAAATGTCCTTGGGGGGCTTGCAACTGGGGGCATCGCAAGTGATCATTTCCGCCATGTCTCCCTTCTTGGGGAATGGGCAAGGTGCGCAACAAGGCGCGATCGGTGTGCAGGGCGTTGATGTTTCCAGTGGTGGATCGATGGTCATCGGTGCCTATGATCATTCCTCCGGGGTCATCAACGCGTATGACCAGTCACCAAACGTCCTTGTATCAGGCAATGTGTTCACGATCTTCCCGGATTACAAGTGGAAGGAGCGCTTCCCGGTCAGTACCGCAGGAAGCCAGGCCTTGGCGGACATCCCGATCAGGCTGGTGGAACGGGTTGTGTTGGAGGGCGTGGAAACGCGCGACAAGCAGGGGCATGTGACCAAGGCCGACCGCGTGGTGCTCGGTGTGGACCAGCTTCCCGGCAGCAACGGATTGCCGCAGCCGGAGGATGGAAGCCAATGGCACTATGGCCAGGTGATCGCCACGGGTACCACGGGCAGCAACGGAGAATATGAGTTTTTCTACCACCAGCCTTCCTACACCGGGATCAATCTGCCCGGAAGCATTAATTACTTTTCGTGGATCAACAAGTTCGGCCTGCCCGAGAAGCAATGGTTGGGAAGCACCACCGCCGCCACGAACGCCTACAAGGTGCTGATGCTGGAGGTGGCCTCGCCCTACTACTGCAGCCCGGACATGGAGATCTACGCACAGCCCGGCGATGACGTGGACCTGCCCGAGCAGGCCTGCTACGTGCGCAGCTACGACCTGAAGGTGACCGTGGTGCAGGGCGCCTGCAACCACCAGATGGGCGGCAAGGGAAGCCCGATGGGCAATGTGCAGGTGAGCGTGCTCAGGCCTGCGGACCACCGCCCATCGCAAATACCGAAGGATGAAGGCCAGCACAAGGCCGCTGCCATGGCCATTCCGGGAATGGGTGAAGTACCCCTGGTTTCACAGTGCTTCACGAAGTCGGCGGACGGCAGCGCCTTGTTCAACAACCTCGTGTTCCACAATACGGCCAACCCGGATGAGTATGTGGTGGATTGCAGGACGAGTGACGAGCGCGGACTGTACAGCTATTTCCGCCACACGGCGCCATTTCCGGGCGGCCAGATCACCGGCCCCGTGGCTTCGGAGGGCGATGCACCGATGCGCAACAGTGCTTTCCAAGTGCCGCAATACGACGTGGCCGTTTCCTTGGTGCCCCGGGGCCCGCGGGTGATCGGCCGGGTGATGGCGGACGTGGCGCAGCCCCTGCCTGATGCGATCGTGAAGTTGCACCTGCGCTACGACAAGGCTCCCGGCCAAGTGCCTCCGGTTGTCGTGGGTTGTAGCGAGAGCACGGAAACCGCGGACTTCACGGAGATGACCTACACCACGAAATCCGGCCAGAACGGCTTCTTTGAATTCAGCGGCATGCTGGTGAAGGGCTCGCAGGACGGCATGTTCTTCCTCGGCCCGCATGCAAGCATCACCGTAAGCAAACCGGGTTTCTGGCCGGCATCCCGACCCTTGCCCGCAGGCAACGAACCCGGCATTCCGCCCGGGCAGTTCAACAACAGCAACCCGCAAGAACCTGCGGTGGACCTGAAGATGGGGCTGCAATGGGACATGACCAGCGGCATCCTGCTCAAGACGTACGGCAAGGTGAAGGGCACGATCCAGGATGAGGAGGGGAAGCCCGTGCGCTGCGATGTGCAGGTGGGAGACGGGCCATGGGGGAGATCGGAAACCGCGTTGGTGATGATACCAATAGAACATGTGGGCAGCACAGGGGGGCAATGGGCACCATCGGGGCCGGTGCAAATGCAGCTCACCGGTGGTGCAGGGCAGGCGTCCCCGTCCTGGGTATTGCATTTGCCGGCCTCTTCCACAACAACCGGGGTATACAACGCCGGGCACACCACCGGCGGAATGGTCAATGCATCAGAGGCCCTGAGTTACCAGGCCTACCAAGCCATTGAACGCTTTGAAGTGCCTGCGCCGTCCGGTATCCAGCAGGTGAAATTGCTGCCGTTAAGCGATCAATATTTCCCGTTGACCGTGCCACGGACAGTGCCCGTCAACAACGGCCCCGAGGCAAGCGACCTTGGCATGTTCACGGTGAAGGAAAAGCGCCACCGCCTGCGCGTGAAGCTGAAGTCCTACGACGGGCCCGTGGCCGGTGCAACGGTATGGCTGGACCAGCGGCAGCAGACCTCCGACCAGGCCGGCGTGGCCTACTTCGAGTTCCTTTCCCCCGAAAGCGAGTTCCGGTTGAAGGTGTACCCACCTGGCGACCTGATGCCGGTGAACCGGATCGTGGTGAATCCCGTTTCCCCGGAACCGGTAACACTGGAGGTGCAATTGGATCCCGGCACCAGCCTCAGCGGGCAGGTGGTATCAAGCCCCGGTGACACCCCTGTTGCCGGGGCCCGGGTGTGGGTGGAGACCGGCTCGGACCAGCAGGGTGCACAGCTGAACCAGGCCATCACGGACAGCCAAGGCAACTTCACGCTCCACGGCGTGGCCATGGGACCCTTGACCGTGCATGCCGCCAAGGCGGACAGTCTGGTGAGCTACATCGGCACGGCGCAGGACGTGAACTACTTCATGATGCCGGGACCGCCGCCGGATTTCAAGATGATCCCCCAGATGCCCCACGTGGAGCTGGTGCTGCAGCGTGCCAACGACCTGGACCTCACCAAACTGCTGGGTTTCCAGGTGGAAGTGGAGAAACGCGTGCAGAACAGCGACGGGACGTCCACCATCAGCGGTGCCTTCATCAACCTTCCGGCCAATGCCAACTTCAGCCTGGAGGATCCCGGCCAGCGCATCGCCTTCAGCCAAGTGAAGGTGCAGGCCGGGGCGGCAGGGCCGTTGGGCGTGCCGCGGGCGGTGCCCGTAAGCGGTGCCGTGGCAACGGACATGGCCCAGGTGCCGCTCAAGCTCTATGGCGCACTGGACGCCACATTGAAAGGCGTGCCCATTTCATTCTTCCCCGGCCTGGTGCAGGTGCAGGGAACCGCCACCGGAGGTGCGGTGCAAGGCACGGTGAGCAGCGAGCTTTCCACCTTCAATTTCTCCTATGATTTCACCGGACGCTTCTATCTGGGCGACGGCCCGGAACAACCGAAACTGGACGTGTTCCGCAGCAACGGGGCGTATCCGCAGCGCACCTTCAACCTGATGACGTTCAAACTGGCCCCCATGAGCCTGCTCTGGGAACCTTCCAACGCCGCATTTTCCCTGCGCGGCTTCCCGGCGCGAAGCGACCGCACGCGCTCCTTCGTGGAGCCGGGCGTCTTCCGCATTGCCACGGTGGTGCAGGTCAAGGACGTGCCCGACATCACGCCCGCACTGCTGGAACTGGAGGTGGGCGACATCCGCGTGACCCCCCAAACCATTGAGGGGATCCAAGGCGGGGGCGACAAGCTCAACTTCAAATTGAACGACTGGAGCTTCACCGCCACGGCACCTTGGTCCTTCAACAACGACCTTGCCGCGATCGTCATCCCGCAAGGCACCTTGGACATGGTGCTGGCGAAGGCCGCCATGTCCCAGATCATGATCCGCCCGAACGGGCTGGAGATGAACGCCGGCCAATTGGGTGAAGTGCGCCTGGGCGGTGTTGCGCCATTGAAGCCGGCCGACGGCGTGCCCTGGACGTTCGGCTACGATCCGGGCTATGTGTACCAGGGCAAGGCCGGTGCATGGCGCTTTGGCGCCCTCACAACCGGCGGCGCCTCGGTGGCCACCGTGCAGGGCCCGGCGGAACTGGTGCCAAGCAAGGTGCAGTTCTCCAGCTTCTCCCTGTTCAGCCGTGGCCAGCCCCTTGCGGAGGTGCGTGCAATGAACTACCGCTACTTCAACATCATGGACCTGACGCCCGTGGGCAGCATGCAGTTCACACCGGACGGCGTGGACCTGCTGGTGAACTGCTCGCTTGCGATCCATGGCCTGCCACAGACCACGGGTTTTTTCAGCTTTTACAAGGACGGCAACCAAACCGCAAGCCGCCTCAAACCGCTGGGGGCCACCATCACCACCGGCCGGGGCAACGTGTACTTCAAGCTGGACGACCGCATGCCTTCCCAAGTGATCAAGCCCGGCCAGTTCACGTGCTACGGCCGGTTCCGGATCGATCCCGAGGACGGTTCCTCCGGTGAACCGATCTACGCGTACGGCTTCCTGGACCACACGCCCGCGAACACCTACATCGACCTGATCCGCACCGATGCGCAGCATTACAAGGGCAGCACAAGGCAGGAGGTCCGGTTCGGTGGATCGCCGGATAAGAAGATGCTCCTCAACAGCGGGCGCCAGACCATGGGGCCGGACCATTGGAACGATCTTTCCTTCAAGGGCAACCTGGTGAACTTGGCCGGGATCGACGACAATCCGGCGAACGAACTCTCCTTTACGGTGAAGGGCGCCGTGGAACTGGGGCAGGGCAAGATCGGCATGTCGCAGCTGGCCACGCCTTTCGGCGACATGGCCATGAGCTACGATTTTGAGCACGCCCGCTTAGTGGGCAGCTTAGGCCTGTCCAACAACAACTTCGGCGTGGTGAACATCGTGAATGCCCAGTTGGGCCTGCTCGTGGACAAGGACGGGTTCTTGGTGAGCTGTTACGATTCGCATGTGATCGTACCGCCGGTCCCTTGGCCGCTGCAAGACCATCACCCGGCGTTCATGATCGGCGCACATAACGCCATTCCGGACACGCTGCTTTCCAACCTGATGAGCGGGTACCGTTACAAATCACTGCCCGCCACCATGGCCGGCAAGAAGCTCAAGGGCTTGTTCCTGCAGGACAAGTTGAGCTTGATCGACTTCTCGGTGCCCAGCCTGAACTTGGGGGTGATGGGCGTGTCGGGCCATGCGAGCTGTGCGGTGGAGGGCCGCAACTGGGTGGACCTTTCCGGAAGCCTCGGCTTCGGCGGCATGGCCTATGCCGATGTGGGCCTGAGCTTCTGGCTGCTCAGCCCCATTCCCGACTGCTCCAGCCTGGACCTTTCCGCAAGCGCGGAAGTGCTGTTCGAGGCCGCTCTCCAGGGAAGTACCTTCAGCTTGACCGCCTGCGGGTCCACCAGTGTTGGCGCGAGCATCTGCGGGGTGAGCGACAGCTTCGGCCTTACGGTGAAGGGCAGCGTGAACTCCCAAGGGAATATCACTTTGGACCGCATCGATGGATCATGCGGGCAATGAAAACGGCCATGACCATGCGCACATTCATCCTTCCTTTCCTGGTGCTTGCCTTGCCCTGCGCAGGCCAGCAGGCCGCCACGACCAAGGCAGGCCAAACGGCTTGCTTGTTCCAACCCGTGTCCCAGGAAACCAACGGCGAGCGCATCCGCGTGGCTTGGGCTGCGCCGAAGTGCGTGCCTGCCGCAGTTCGCGTGTTCCGCAGGCGGCAGCATGTGGGCACGGAGGCGGAGATCCATCCTGTGATCGTCCAGGGCACGCGCAACGATACCACCACCGTGATCTGCTGGGACACGCTGTTCACCGAGCTCGGCATCTACGAATACCGCTTGGTGCCCATGGATACCGCAGGCCGCGAAGGGCCATCCTCCCCGTGGGTTTCCGCGAACAACCTCAATGCCGAGGCCCGGCCATGGTTCAAGTACATCCGGGCCGGTGATGTGCCCGGCACGGGCGGCATTCAGTTGAGGTGGCGGTTGGGCAATGCAGTGCGTGCCAGGGGGGTCGCCATTTTCCGGGCGGACCGCTTTGAGGGGCCCTACCGGCACAGGGCCGACGTGCCCGCGTCGGACACCACGTTCACGGACCTGGTCCAGCGTGTGAGGGAGACCTACTTCTACCGGCTGGAAGCGATCGATGTGGTGGGGCATTCCACCATGAGCATGCCGGTGCAGGGGTTGAGCAACTACGCGCCGCCGGTGCCGGCACCCGCCTGGCTGCAGGCTGTAGCCGGTCCATCGGGCGTCAGCTTGCATTGGCCCAAGAGTGGGCCGGACATCCTGCAGTACAACGTGGAGCGCGGCACGCCCGCCGATACGCAGTTCGTGCTGGTCGCATCGGGCATCCGGCCAAGTGCCGGTGCCGGCCCGCAGTGGATGGACAGCTCTGCGACGGACAACAGCGTATTGCGCTACCGGGTGCGGGCCGTGGGCATTGGCGGTACCATCAGCGGCCCGTCACCGGTAGCTGGCGTACAAGCTTTGGATGAGCGCATACCGGCCTCACCCACGGATGTGGCGGTGCGCCGGACAGACCGCGCCGTGATCGTCAGTTGGCGCGATCCATGGTCTGGTGACCGCGGCATCGCTTGGGCCCAGGTGGAGCGCGCCGTGGGCGATGGGGCGGATTTCCAGCCGGTGAACAAGCAACCGTTGGAGCCCGGAATCCTGGCCTATGTCGACTCCACGGCCATGCCCGGCCTGGCCTACCGCTACCGGGTGGTGGGCGTATCCCTAACAGGCACCCGGGGCCTGCCTTCGCAACCGGTATCGTTGGGCGCCATGCCCGCTGGAGCTGATGCACCGCGCCTGCTGAACGCGGCCCGCAACAAGGACGGGATCAGCCTGACCTGGGCCGGGCGGGAAAGGCAGGGCCGCAGTTTCAAGCTCTACCGGTCCGTGGACGGGGGCGAACCCAAGCTGTTGAAAGATCTGCCGGTTAATGCGGAAGGATATACGGACTCAGCACCGGTGCGCGGGGCCTTGAACCTTTATCTGCTGCGTATGGTGCTCCCGGACGGTACCGAAAGCACGCCGAGCGAACCCGTTGGCATGCGCTGGTAGCACGTGGTTGCGCGGATGTCCGAAAATACAAAGGGCCGCCGCAAGTGCGGCGGCCCCGTACCGGGCATCATCGAACTTTTCCCCTCGTCGCGTTGCCCTGGCGTTCCCGATCAATTGAAGCCTACCAGTGTTAAGCCCACGTTCAGTGCCCGCAGGTCCGGCGCCGTGCCTTCCTCAAACATGGGCGTCAGCGCATATTCCGCAAAGAGGTTCAGGCCGCCGAACCCGATCTGTGCCCGCGCCGCCAGGCGGTAGGGCAGCAGGTTGTAATCGTCCTTGCTGCGGTTCTTCACGTTGTGCCCGCCCTCGCTGTACTTCTGCTTGTACATGGTATCGAAATACCAGCTGCCCACCACGCCCATGGCCAAGTGGAAGTTGTTCTTCCTGCTGTATTGCCCTCCGTTGCCCATGCGCTTCAAGGCGGCTTCATCGGCTGGCAGCTGGGCGCGCTTGGTATTGAACTCCAGCATCAGCGGCACCCGCAGGCCGATCTGGCGCAACTTGTTCTTGCGCAGCTCCGGCTTTTCCATGGCTACGGCCCAGGTGCTGTCGCCATTGAAGGCCAAGGTGTTGTTTTCGCTCAGCTTGTAGTTGAGGAACTCCACGCCCAAGCCGGTGAACAGCCCGGCGTGGTGGCTGCCGAACTCGATCTTCTCCTCCATGAAGTTGATGGCGAAGAACCGGCTCTTGGCGTTGTTCAGTTGGAGCGGCCCGCTTTGCGGCCCGTCGCCCACGCGGCCGTCCGGTGCAATGAACGTATTGACGCCCAGCTCCAGCCCAGCCCAGTAGGTAAAGAGGTTGCGTCGTTCCTGGCGCAAGTCTTTTATGCGGTCCGCAAATGTTTCACTGGTATCTATCCCCGGGCGCGTGGTGGTGATGATGCGGATGAGCTTGCGCTTGGTGGTGATGCGGATGGTGTCCGGCCCGGACTTCATGGTATCAGGCCGATCAACGCCCACGCGCATGCCATCCGAGCCGGCACTGATCACCAGAGCATGCTGCTTTTCGGAAACCTTGGTGCTGTCGGCACGGGAACCGTCCTGCTGGGCGGATGAAACCAAGGGCATCAGCAGCAGGGCGGTGAATGCAAGGGCTTTCATGGGTTGGTCGTCTTGTGTAAGTGGGACGGCCTTTGCCCGCATTAGTTACAGCGCCGGCTGTTCAGGCTTGAATGTAAAACGCACGTGCGTGGTGTTCCAAAGCCCGGAAGGGTTGGCGCCCACCCGCACCTTGGCTAGTTTCCGGACCACATAGTCGCGCAGTTCGCTGTTTTCCGAGCGGGCTTCCTTCACCACCAGGTGGCCGTTCACATCCACGGCAAAGGCCACGTCCACCGTGCCGCACATGGTGCCCTCTTCCGCGTCCAGCGGGAAGATCATGTGATGGTTGATCTGGTGCATCACGGCACGCTCCATGGCGCGGCTGTTGGTGATGGCCATTGTTGGGGCATCATCGCTGGCAGCATGTGCCTGGCCGATCAACAGCAGGAAACCCAGGGTCAGTGCGAGGGAAAGTTGGATGGTCTTCATGGTTGCGGTGTGTTTGCTTTTCGGGCATAAGACAGCTTTGCAACGGCTGATGTTACAAGACCTGTATGCTTTTGTGATGAACGGCATGTATGCCGTCTGGACGGGCCTCAACGGCTGCGGCTCGCGCTGATAGAGAAGCTCCTCCCCAGGCTGAAGCGGATCCTCTCGCGGGTGGCGCTGCGCTGCACCTGCACGCCGCCATTGCCGTTGCTAACCGCACCGATCGCACGGTCCGCCATGGCCAGCAGGTCATTTCCATCCAGCCCGCTGGACCGCTTGGGCGTGGCCAGCACATCGCCGCGCAATTGGTTCGCCGCGAAGACGGCGAGGTCTTGGCCTTGGGCAGTTGCCACTGGAACTGCGGGTGCTGCTTGGTGTGCGGGTGAAGCAGGTGCTGTTGGCTCCTGCGGTGCGGCAGGTACTTCAGCCAATTCCGGTTCTTCCAATTGCGGTTCCACTGGTACGGGCACTGGAGTTTCCTGACGTGGATTTTCCAGCCGTTCAGCAGGGGCCGCTTCACGCTTCACTTGCATGTCGGTATTAGCCGGTGCACGGCCTGCGGTGTTCTCCTGCACGGGGCGGTTCACTTGCGCTGGCGGCACCGTGTGTGAAGCCGTTTCCTGTGCGGCGGGCATGGCAGGAAGCGGTGCTGCCGGTGCCGAGGGGCGGGTGCGCTGTGCCAAGGACGCATCATTCCTGTCGCCTCGGAATTGCACTAACAGCCCCAGGCTGATGAACAGCAGAATACTTGCCGCTGCCGCCCAACGCGCCCACAGGGGCAACACGCGCGTTTCGCGCTTCAGCAATTGTTCTTTCCACGGATAGGCCACCGGCGCCGGCCGAATATGCGCTGCAGC
Organism: Bacteroidota bacterium; assembly: GCA_018266685.1. Classification (GTDB taxonomy): domain Bacteria; phylum Bacteroidota; class Bacteroidia; order Flavobacteriales_F; family PHOS-HE28; genus PHOS-HE28. The sequence continues at coordinate 5,457 of JAFDZY010000122.1, read as the reverse complement.
CACCAGGCGCTGTTCGCGCTGCGTTTCCGGATGATCGTGCAGGTATTGTACGAGCGCAGCATGCTGGTCGGCGGTCAGGTCACCTTCCGCATCGGCGATCAGGAAATCAGTGATCCGGTGTGCTTCGGGATAACCCTGCGGCGGGAAATGCTTTTCCAGGCCGGCCTTATGCTTGAACGGCTCGGCTTCGGCCTCCACCCTGGCTTTGGCCATGAGAGCCGCGTTCCGTGCCGCTTCCGGGTGGTTGTACAAGTAGCGCTCCAGTTCCAGCTCCTGTGCAGGGGACAGGTCGCCCTCCATGCGTGCGGTGAAAAAGTCATCCAACCGGGCCGCATCCGGCACGCCTGTGGGCGGGAAGGAGCGCAGCAGTGATCCCTTTTCGGGGAAACGCTCATCACCGGCTTGCACCTTGGGCAGTTCGCCCAAGCCTGCCGCGAATTCCGGATGCGCTTTGAGGAACGCATCCAGTTGCTTTTCCTGTTCCGGCGACAGCGCACCCTCGGCGCGGTCCAGCAACCAAGCTTCGTATGTGGTGCGGTCCAATTTCATAGCACGTTCTCCAAGCTGCCGATGTATTCCTTCAGTGCCGTACGGCCGCGATAGATGTACACTTTCACCTGCGGGATGTTCAATTGGGTGAGCTCGGCGATCTCTTCGTAACTGTATCCCTCCAAGTCGCGCAGCAGCACCACGCTGCGCTGCACTTCGGGCAACGTGGCCAGGGCGGCGTCCAGCACTTCCTTCAGGTCGGGCTGCTGTTGGTTGCCCCAGCGCAGGTCTTCGTGCCGCTCTTCCATCCGCGTGCTGCGGGTGCTCCGGCGTGCAGTGTCCACCAATATGTGGTGTGCCGTGGTGAAGAGGTAGCTCTTGGCCTTGCTGCCGTCCACATCATCCAGTTTCTGCCACAAACGGGCGAAAGTTTCCTGCACAACGTCCTTCGCATTGTCCCGGTCGCGCAGGTGCTTCACAGCAAACCGGAAAATGCCGTCCGCATGGACTTGCACGGCGCTATTGTACTCGTGGAGGGTCACGGTGGGGGAATCAAGGGTATGACGGGCACGTCCGGTGAAAGTTACAAGCAGGCCGAACACGCACGGATGCGCCTGCCTGGATGGGAGTTCAGGGTTTTTGAAGCCCCTGTTGCCCGGGGCACCCCTTTTTGCCTTCAGGCAACATCCGAAGGGCAATGGCACGTCATTGGGCAAACACCGCCCTGATGAACTGTTTGAGCACAATCCCTTTCCTTGCTGTGGCAGGACTGATCGGGCTGTCCACGCCCGCCAAGGCCACGGAATACTACGTGGAGCAGATCAATGTGCTTCCTGCATCGCCAAGTGACCAGGATGCCGTACTGTTGGTGATTTCGGGCTATTTGGCAAACACCCAATCCTTCGTTTCCAGTGCCACGGCAACGGTGGACGGGTTCAATGTGTCCGTCACCATCACTGCCGGAAATTTCGGGGGCATCAATATCCCGGTAACGGTGGCCCATGCCGACACCATCGCACTGGGCACACTGCCGGCAGGCGTGTACACCATCAGCCTCAGCGGTACAATGATCCTGGATTCCGCCCCAACGGCACAACACAGCTTTACGGTTTCGGGTGGTGCTGCCACCGCGTGCGATTCGCTGGTGCTGGCCGGCATCAGTTGGTCGCCCTTCAGCGATACTGCATTGCTCGTGCACGTCTTCAACCCCACCTCCGCGCTGTTCGACTATCCGGGATTCATCCTGCTCGGCACCAATGGTGACACGCTCGCCAAGGAGACCGTGAACTTCTTCGGCATCGGCCAGGAAAGCTGGCACACCCTGGCCGTGCAACCGGGTGCAACCATCCCCCAAGGCCCCTTCAACGGCACCTTGGAGCTGTGGACGCTCTTCGGCCAGGAGTTGGCTTGCAGTTGGGAACTGTCGTTCAACCTGTGCCCGCCGGAGCCCTGTGCGCCCTTGAACGTGTTTATTCAGAACACGGGCGGTGGAATGACGGTCGGGAGCTTCCACTACACCGTGCGCCAAATGGGCAACGAGGTGGGCAGCGGAACTTTCATGCTGACGCAGGATGCCCAATACGACAGCGATTCCCTTTGCCTGCCGCCTGGCAACTACTTGATGGAGGTAGTGCCGGACCAAGGCCCAACCGGAGGCCAGCCTTCTTTCGGTGTGAGCCTCGGCTATGAGGTCCAAGGGCCCAGTACGCCATTGGTGTTTACCACGTTGTCGGCGGTGGCGTTCAATTTCTATGCACCATGCGCAGATGGCACCCAGGGCATTGTCATGGATGATCCCGCCAGTTTAGTGCTGTACACGGGGCAGGGCAGGGCCTCGGTGCGGCGTACGGATGGACATGCCTTGGGCAAGCTCCTGGTTTTTGACGCCCAAGGACGCATCGTGCTGGATGCGGTTGAAGCCGGGGCGCAACATGAATGGTCCACTGCCGGGTGGGCTTCGGGGTTGTACTTGTTGCGGGAACAAGGACTGCACGGAAGTTTACTGACCGTGCGTTGGGTGGTGCCATAGGCGGGTATGGCCGGCAGCGCTTTGGATTGAACCAACAAAGCCGCCCGGTTGGGGGCGGCCTTGCTGCTGAGTTCAGTACGTGGGTTCAAGGTTCCACGATCACCCTGCCTTTCATCACGATGTGGATGCTGCAGAAGTAGTCCGTGGAAGCGGTCACCACCATCTTCTTGCTTGCCCCCGGTGGCAGCGGTCCGGTGGTCCATGCACTGTCCGGGAGAGCGGTGGCATTGTGTTCCACCACGCCGTTGTTGGTGAACAGCAGGGTATCACCTGCATGGATTCGCACCGTGTCGGGTTGGAACTTCATCTGTGCGATGTTCACCGTTACCGTTGCTGGCGCGGGTTTCGCGGGTGCAGGCTCTTGCTTGGGCTGTTCCGGTGTGCCGCAGGCTGCCAGCAGCACCAAGCCTGCCACCAAACTCCAGGCGGCGTACTTGAAACTGTTGTGGGTCATTTCTTGCTTGCGAATTCCTTCGCCACCATTTCGGCATGGGCCAAGTGCGAATCAAGCACCGGCGAGATCGTCACGAACAGGTTCTTCAGCTCGGCATTCTGCGTTTGCGGGATCAGCACGGTTTTCACCGCGTTGATCACGGCCTTGTGGTAGGCCACTTCGTTGTCAATGTAGGCCTTGTCAAAAGCAGCGCCGTTCAAGGCCTTCAGCGCCCTGGTTTCCTTTACTGAGCCTTCGGTCAGGCTCTTGCTCATGGCGTTGTCCTTTGGCGTTACTCCCAGTTTCGCCGCCAGGTCAGTGGCTTGTTTGATCACCCCTTCGTGATCCTTGATCATGGTCTCCGCGAAGTGGCGGACATCCTTATTCTTGGATTTCTCCAAGGCGAGCTTGCCGTAGTTCACGTCGATCTGGTTGGCAGTGACACCTACATGTGCGATTTCGGGGTCGCTCAGCTTGGGCGGGTCTTGCGCAAAGGCTCCGGCATAGAGGAAAGCGGAGAACGCAAACAGCGTTGCACCGCGTTGGATGGTAGTGGTTAGGTTTTTCATGGCGTTGTTATCGCATTGGTTGCCCTAGGAACAAGCATTGGATGCGGTTCGTTCACGCGGGTTACACGGAAAGCACGGATTGTTGCACGGCCAAGGCCGGTGCGTATGATGGCGTGGGTGAACGAAGTCCCCGCAAGGCCTCCACCCCGGGACCCTGCGCCGGGACTGTCAATCCAACTTCAGCACCGCTAAAAACGCCTGCTGCGGGATTTCCACATTGCCCACTTGGCGCATCCGCTTTTTCCAGTCCCCGCAGGGTCACCGCTTCGGGACCCTGCGCCGGGACTGTCAATCCAACTTCAACACCGCAAGAAACGCTTGCTGCGGAATCTCCACATTGCCCACTTGGCGCATCCGCTTTTTCCCCTCCTTCTGCTTCTCCAGCAGTTTGCGCTTACGTGAAATGTCACCACCGTAGCATTTCGCGGTCACGTCCTTGCGCAGGGCCTTCACCGTTTCGCGGGCGATGATCTTGGCACCGATGGCGGCCTGCACGGGAATGTCGAACTGTTGGCGGGGAAGGAGCTCCTTCAACTTGGCGCACATCTTCCGGCCCAGCTCCACGGCGTGGTCGCGGTGGATCAGCGCACTCAAGGCATCCACCTTGTCGCCGTTCAATAGGATGTCCAGCTTGATCAGGTCGCTTTCCTTGAAGCCGATGGGGTGGTAGTCGAAGCTGGCGTAGCCGCGGCTGATGCTCTTCAGTTTGTCGAAGAAGTCGAACACCACCTCGCCCAGCGGCAGCTCAAAGCTCAGTTCCACGCGGTCCGTGGTGAGGTAGTTCTGCCCCACCAGGATGCCGCGCTTTTCAATGCACAGCGTCATGATCGCCCCGATGTATTCCGCCTTGGTGATCACCTGCGCCTTGATGTACGGTTCCTCGATGTGCTCAATGCGCATCACCTCCGGCAGCTCGCTGGGGTTGTGTACATGCACCACTTCCCCGTCGGTCTTGGTGACGATGTAGCCCACGTTGGGCACGGTGGTGATCACCGTCATGTTGAACTCGCGCTCCAGCCGTTCCTGGATGATCTCCATGTGCAGCAGCCCCAAAAAGCCGCAGCGGAAGCCGAAGCCCAGCGCGGCGCTGCTCTCGGGCGTCCAAGTGAGGCTGGCATCGTTGAGCTTGAGCTTCTCCATGGCATCGCGCAGCTCCTCGTACTCGTCGGTGTCCACTGGGAAGATGCCCGCCCACACCATGGGCTTCACATCCTCGAAGCCCTTGATGGCCTCGGCGCAGGGGCGCTCCACGTGCGTGATGGTGTCGCCCACCTTCACCTCGCTGGCGGTCTTGATGCCACTGATGATGTAGCCCACATCGCCCGCCCCGAGCTGCTTCTTGGGCAGCAGGTCCATCTTCAGCACGCCGATCTCGTCCGCGTTGTAGGCCACGCCGGTGTTGAAGAACTTCACTTTTTCGCCGGTGCGGAGGGTGCCGTTCATCACGCGGAAGTAGGCAATGATGCCGCGGAAGGAGTTGAACACGCTGTCGAAGATCAATGCCTGCAACGGTGCGGCAGGGTCGCCTTTCGGCGGGGGAATGCGGTGGACGATCTCCTCCAGCACTTTGTCCACGCCGAAGCCTGTCTTGCCGCTGGCGGCCATGATCTCCTCGCGCTTGCAGCCCAGCAGGTCCACGATCTGGTCTTTCACCTCCTCCGGATTGGCGCTGGCCAGGTCCATCTTGTTGAGGATCGGGATGATCTCCAGGTCGTGCTCCAGCGCCAGGTACAGGTTGCTGATGGTCTGTGCCTGGATGCCCTGTGTGGCGTCCACGATCAGCAGTGCGCCTTCGCAGGCGGCGATGCTGCGGCTCACTTCGTAACTGAAGTCTACGTGGCCCGGCGTGTCGATCAGGTTCAGCAGGTACTGCTCGCCGTTCAGCGAGTAGTTCATCTGGATGGCCTTACTCTTGATGGTGATGCCGCGCTCGCGCT
>JAFDZY010000121.1 GCA_018266685.1 Bacteroidota bacterium | reverse complement strand
CGATGGATGCGGGTTGCGCTTCAAACGCTTCGGAAGGAATGGCATGGCCGACGGTGAGGATCGGCCTGTGGTACGGCTCGTACGTGCGGTTGAATGTTTCGGACAAGGTGATGAAGCGGTCCACCTTGGGATAGATGAACCGTTCGCCGCGCATGTGCATGGTGTATGCGTCCACTGCGATGAACGCGGAATGCTTGGCCCCGAGCAGGGCAGGGTCGTAGAGCCTTGATGGATCGAAGGACAGGAAGAGGTCGGGAAGGAGTCCCTGGGCACGGAGCGCCTTGGCAATGGCGCGGGAAACGATGGTGTTGTTCAGCCGAAAGGCAGCATCATTGGCGGCTGGCACCACATTGCGGTAGCGCAGCACGTGCAGCCTTTCCTGGATCCGGGCCAGTGAGATGCGCGGGCCGAGCAGGCCGGCCGGTTGCCAGCTTCCCGTGGGATCGGCGAACACTACGCGGTTTTCCTTGGAGAGTTCGTTTGCATAGTTGTGCTTGGAAAACCAAACATCACCCCATGGTTCGTTGGAGGTGATGAGCACGTTGAGCCCTTTCAGTTCCATTGGTGCGTGAAATGGGCTATGCGCTTGGCTTCCGGCCCAGCCTTGTGGTGTGCCAAGGCCTAGGTACGGCAGGGGCAAAGAAGATCAAGGATGCGGCCATGGTGGGTTGATGGGCAAACATATCGCGCAGGTGCTGATGGTGCGTTCGCCCATGTTTGGCGTGCGTTGCTGTATGCCGTGTGGGAAGCCATGGGGGGATGGCGGGACCATTGACGGCGGTGCCGGAGGGTTGGCCTTTGTGGGTTTTGAACGGCTCACAGGCCAATGGACTTGGCCACTTCCGGCCTGCACACCAAAAAATTGAAGTGGCCGCTTCTGGACAGCACGTCTGTCTTCTTCGGGGGCCAGGTAACGTCGTCGATGTTGTAGTAAGCGTATCCCAAGCCATCGAGAATACCGCCTACTTCTGCGGCTACCTTGTCGTTGAGGATTTCAATCAACATGGATGGCCTGTCGCGGCGCAGGATGTCCAAAAAGCCGCGGAGCACTTCGGCCTCATGCGTTTCCACATCGATCTTCAAAAGGTCCACCTGCGGGGCACCATGCTGGGCAAGCAGGTCCGCCACCGTAATGGCGGGCACTTCCACGGGCACAAGACCGGCGCTTTCCTTGTTCCATTCGGGATCAAGCGATACGGAAAGTACATGCTCACGATCGGGAAGGTCGTAGAGCACGGCAACGCCGGAGCGGCTGCTGGCTGCCGCATGCACGGTTTTGATGCGGTCTTGGTTCAGGGATGCATTTTCAGCCAGTTTCTCATAAATGCGCTGCACGGGTTCCACCGCGATCACCAATGCACTTGGCTGCACTGCGGATGCCGTCAAGGCATACACTCCGGTGTTTGCACCGATGTCCAAAATTACCCGGGCATTGCGGCTGAGCCTGGTCCACAGCTCCATGGAGACCTTTTCCCAACCATCAAAGCCGTTCCAGAACAGCTCATTTTCGATCATGTAGCCGTGGTGCCGGATGCGGAAACTGGCAGTGGGGCCGATGGGCACCTCAATGATCCCCTTGAAGTGCAGGTGCCGGTACACGGGTTCCGGGAGCGAAACCACCCGCCGCACCAATTGGCACACGGGTTGCTTGAACGGAACGGCTTCGTACAGGCGCTTCAGAATGGAGCGTGCGGTAGGCATGGAGCGGTGCCAAATTTAGGCTCCCGCGCCAGCAACTTTCGGCAAGCATGTGCGCAGCACCGCCTCGCAACGGATCACGCTTTGGCTTTCCGGCCCTTGATCAGCCTGGTCAAAGGCCGCACACGCTTGAAGAAGGCCTTCTCCATGGGATAGTGCGTGATAACGTAGGAGGGGAATTCAGTGTGCTGGCGGATCGGGGCTGACATGAAGGCATTGAATTCCTGCTCGGTGATCCCCAGCTTGTTGATCACAAACTCCAGGTCGGCACGGAGGCCTTCCGGCGAGTAAATGTCTTTTTTGAGCTCTGCCAGCGCAGTGGCCCGGTCCATCAGGCCGGAAGCGATCAAAGTGGACAAGTGCGCCTTCCTTTTGTCAATTCCGAATTTCGTGGGCAGGATATAGTTTTGGTAGAACCTGGTGAAAATGGATTCCGTGTGCTTGGCACCGTAATCGGTCCAGCCCAGCTTGGCCATGATCTCCGGCTTGGCCTTGCGGTGGTCGTAGTCCAGGTAGTTGAGCAGGGTAACGCCCCGGATCCCCTTAACGAGGTAGAGGTACGGCCTGCGCCAGAAGCTCAATTGCGGCATGGTGAGCTTGCGCATCCCGCCATATTCCTTGGCAATGGCCTTGATGTTGAGCAAGTCCATTTTTTCATGGTTCCATCCGTTGGGGAGGATGCCCTCGGTGGCGTAGTTGTGGCCGAAGATGATGTACTTGATGCCCAGCTTGGCCGCCAGATTGTAGATGTAGGCCACCATGGCGTGGTCGGTCACCAGTTCGATGTCCAGCACCGAGGCACGGAGGAAGGCCAACTGGATGTTTTTGAATTCCTCCCAATCCACGGTGTAGTTGTGGATGTCGAAGCCGAGGTGCTCCACGATCTTTTTCACGTTGTTGTTGGACAGGTCCGAGTTGTATCCGTTGTCCACGTGTACAAGCAGGGGCGTAAGGCCGAATTCCTTGAGCTTGAGCGCCACATAAGAGCTGTCCGCCCCCCCGCTCACGCCGGCAATGCAATCATACTTTCCATGCTTCCGGGAGTTCTTGATGAGGTCTACGATCTTCTCCAGTTCCTTCTGCTTGTCCTTGCCCTTGAACACCGCGCGGGGATCGTTGCGGTAGTACATGTGGCAGTAGGTGCAAACACCGTCGTCGTCAAATTGGATGAACGGATCATCCTTTGTGTCCAACACGCACTTGGTGCATTGCCTGTAGGGCCGGCCTTCCGGCAGTTTGCCGCAAGTGGCAAGCGTTTCGGTGTACAGGTCGGCCAACCAGCCCGCAGATCCGTTGGGGCCGGCAGTAGCGGGAACCACCCGGATCCTTTCCGCTGGGATGCCATACTTGTCCAGAAGTTGCTGTTTTAGCTGGCCGTTTGCAGGCAGGAAGTAGGTGGGGTCAGTATTTTGGAACCACTGCTTCACGTGTTCCATGACCGCGTTCGCACCGGCCTTTGCTGTATGGTGCAGGCCAACGGCGGGGTCTTGGCCCAGGGAAAGCACTTTTGGGACATCCTTCAAACCTCCGTGCAGATTCACCGCTTGTACAGCAGGTGAACTGCCGTCCAAATGAACCAGGTCGAAAGACTTGCCCCATTGGTGGATTTGATGGTCCAAAGCCTTGTTCACCGTGGAGCCCAAGCTTCTTGGGGAACCCGGCGGGCAGACCATGCTGAAGTGTGCAACGCCGCCATTAAGGCCACTTGCGGGGCTTTTACCCTCCTGTCCGGATTTACCCTGCGCATTTCCGGCTACTAGGTGGAAACAGCACACATCGTGCACCAGGCCGGCCGCCTGGATTTCTTGGGCCATGCGGCTTGTGCCCTGTTGTGGCTGGTCTGTGATACACAAGATTTTCTTCCGTGCGGATGTCGGCATTTGAGGGGGGGCGGGATGTTTGTATGGGTGCCTTGCCTATTTCGTACCAGGCGCTACAAGCACGTGCCCAAGGCAGCATGCTGCCCAAGCGGGAAAAGTGCGGAACGGGTTGCCCCGTTGAAGCCGTGAAGCAATGGCATTTTGCACTGACAGTGGGGTTGCCGTGCGTTGGCAAAGGCAAATGTAGTTGGCCGGTATGCCCAAGGCAAGCTGTGGAAAAATAATTTGTTGTTCACCCCTGCGTGCCCATCCACCAAGCGATGTGGCGCATCTTTCCCCGGGCTGTTGGGTGGTTTGGTGCAGCACATTGGCCATCGCCTCCGGCAACCATTGTGTATCTCCCCGGCCTTATCCTTGCAGGCACCAGCCAAGGTGCACATTGCCATGGGCGTTCAAATCCCGAGGAAGAAGAAGAGGGTGGGGCTCTTATCCCTGCTCTATCGGCTTAACCGCCTAATGCCGTTGAGCAACAGGCAAAAGCTGAAGTTGTACCTGGACTTTGAGTGGATCTTTGACCGAATGGCGATGGAGGCTTCCTTCAAGCACTATTCGCCGGAAGAACATCCGCACCGCCGTTTTGCGAACCGCTTCCTGCTGCGGCATCTGGCCCCGCACATGCAGGTGCTGGACCTGGGTTGTGCCAAAGGCGACATGGCCGACCTGCTTGCCCGGCATGTTGGCCGCGTGGTGGGCGTGGACCATGACGCAGCGGCCATAGCGCATGCAACCCAGCGGTACCAACGCCCCAACCTCAGCTTCAGGCACGGCGATGCGCTGCAGTACCTGCGCGATTGCGGTGAGCGGTTTGATGTGCTGGTGCTGTCGCACATCCTGGAACATCTGGATGAGCCGGAAGCTTTTCTGAAGCAGTTCAGCCAGCACTTCACCTGGTTCTACATCGAACTGCCGGATTTCGACAAGTCCTACCTGAACCACTACCGCCTGGACCTTGGCAGCAGCCTGGTATACAGTGATGATGACCACGTGAGCGAGTTTGACCGCCATGAGCTGCACGGTCTCCTGGAGCGCACCGGCCTGGAAGTGGTGGATGCTGAGTACCGCTTCGGCCTTCAACGGCTCTGGTGCCGGAGGGCAACGGGGCCAGCATTGCAGTGAACATCCAAACCACCGGCCACCGG
>JAFDZY010000120.1 GCA_018266685.1 Bacteroidota bacterium | reverse complement strand
CGAATTCCTTCAGCGAGGCCAGCGCGTTGTTCAGCACCTGTCCGCTTTGGCGGCTCAGCACCATGTCGCCGCCCTGCACCTTGGGGTAGCCGTTCACAATGCGGTCCAGCGCCTGTTGCAAGGTGCCGGTGTTCACGTCCAGCTTCTTCAACAGAAAAGGCGTGACGTCCTGGTCCACTTCCAGCAGGCCTTTCAATAGGTGGCCGGTCTCCACTTGCTGGTTCTTCAGCCCTGCGGCAATGGTCTGCGCCTGCTGGATGGCTTGCTGGGAGCGGATGGTGAATTTGTTGAGGTCCATATTCAGTTGTCAGTTGTTCGTTGTCGGTTGTTAGTGCGTGTCGCGTCGTCCCCCGGACAACTAACAACTGGCAACTAACAACTCCTCGCGGGTCATCAACCTCCGCACCGCGAAGCTAATGCGGAACAACTGGCAGTTCAGCGCGGTTCGCCAATGCCAAAAAGTCCAGAAGGGGCGGGGTGTTGCGGACGGAATGGCGGGGAACAAGTCCCATCAAGGTCTCGCGGAGCGGGCCTTGACGTTAGGAGTTTGCTTGGCCGCCTTAACGGGCTGTCCGCTGTGGCCGTCTTGCTCTGTGGCGCATCGCATCGGGCTGCGGGGTCTGCTCGTTCCTCGCAGCCTCCTCGCTCCGTGCGCTGCTGGCACGCCGCATCGCCGGGCCGCCGCTGCCATCCCTGGCGGAGATCTCAGCGCACATGGTTGCACCGTACATCATGATCTCTTCATTCGGACCCTTGGCTTTAATGGCAAGGGAAACCCCGTTCACAGGTAGATCATCTTCACCAGCACCCGCATTTCCCCCTCCACCGCGAAGCTGGCCTTCTTAAAGTTGGGCCGGTTCATCGGCCCTACCGAGGTGTAGTTGGAGAAACCGATGCCTTCCTTGGGCAGAATGAGGCCCTTGTCGATCTTGCCGTTCGCGTCCTCATCGTGCAGGATGTTCACGGCGTAGCGCCCTGGCGGCAAGTTGGTGAAGGTGTAGGTGGCCTTGCCATCGGTGATCGGCGCGGTGCCCAACTTATACCAGTGCTGGAAGTGTTCATCAGGGATGGTGCCGTCGCGATCGTACAGGGCGAACTGTACGCGGCCCTTGGCGTTGCGCAGGTGTTCCACCTCCACGGTGAGCGTTGCGGTGCGTTCCGCCGGGGTCACGGGTGAGGCTGGATCAAGGGGGAAGGGGGGGCGGGAAAGCGTAGCGGCCATGCACAAGGCCAAGGCCGTCACGGTGGTTGCGATCATGTCCATGGTTGATCCGGCGTTTCGGGGCTCACAGGTTGAAGGCTATGGTCACACTTCCGTATTCCAGTGCATGGCCACCCCGGAAAGGCGCGGTGCGCATCTTCTGGGCAAGCTTGATGGAAAGCTTAGGCCGTTCGTACACCACTCCTACCTCGGTGAAGGCACTGATCCGTTCCAGTTGGTCCTTGCCAAGGGTGTAGCCTTCCTCCGAGGCGGTGATGTGATGAATGATCCCGCCTTGCAGCAGGGCGTTGTAGTAGATCACCCGGGCGGTGGCCCGCATCAACAGGTAGAGCTGGTGCTTTCTTTCCCCGTTGCTTGCTTCGGAAGGTGCGTCATAAGGGCTGCGCACGCGGCCCATCCGCAGGCTGAATCCTGCGCCCATGGCATCGTACAGCGTGCCTATGAAGGCATCCATGATGCCCGACACGATGAGCTTGCCCGGCACGTTCACCACTTCGCGCTCCACTTCGAGGTTGTAATTGAGAATGAGGTCGTTCGGCACCTGGTTGCCCCAGCCTTCGGGAGTGGTGTAACCGATGGCGCCATGCACCCAGGTCTGGGCTTGGTCGGCCATGCTCAGCGGGCCCGTCACGCCAATGTTCATCTCCGTGGCCACGGTCATTCGTTTGGCGCTGTCCAAGGAACGGAGCGAGTGGATGGCGAAGAGCGCGCCGGCGTATGGCCGGTCATTGGGCTGCACCTCGACAATGTCGATGCGCGAGGGTGTGAACATGTGCTGGGCGAGGCCCCAGCCGTAGCGGTTATCATCATCCGCCACCTGTAGCAGCAAGCGTTGCAGGAAGTTGCGCTTCTCCCGGCGAAAGAAATACTCCACCCGCACCCCGTTGGTGTAGTAGCGATCGGTACCGTCGCCCTTGAAAACAAGGTAGTCGTTGTCCCACGCCACCTGCAGCGACGGACTTGCATGTGGTTGGGCACTTGCAGCCAACGGCACCAGGGCTGCGAGCATTGTGGTGGCGATGATCCCGTTCATGGCCTGCTGGACCTGTTTTTCACGCGGTGGGTGTCCGTTTGGCGAAGCGCTCCTTCACCCTGTCCACCACATAGTACACCATGGGCACCAAGAACACGGTAAGGGCCAGCGAGGAGAGCAGGCCTCCGATGATCACCCAGGCCAGGCCGTTCTTCCATTCGGCGGCGGTGCCGGTGGCCAGCGCAATGGGCAGCATGCCGATGGCCATGGAAAGTGTGGTCATCAGGATGGGTCGCATGCGTTCCTTGCCGGCCGTGATCAGTGCTTGGGCGTAAGGCTTGCCTTCGGCCTTCAGCTGGTTGGTGAAGTCCACGATGAGGATGGCGTTCTTGGTGACCAGGCCCATGAGCATGATGAGGCCCAGCAGGGCGAAGAGGCTGAGCTGGCTCATGGAGAGGTTAAGCGCGAGGAAGGCGCCGATGGCCGCCACGGGGATGGCGAAGAGCGCCACGAAAGGGTAGATGTAGCTGTCGTAGAGGGCCACAAGGATGAGGTAGATGAGGATGAAGGAGATGAGCAGCACCGAGCCGAGCGCGCCGAAGCTTTCGTTCTGCCGCTTGATGTCGCTGCCCCATGCCATGCCCATGCCTTCGGGCAGCGGGTGGTCCTTGATGTAGGCCACCACGTCGTCGGCCACGGAGCCCGAGGGTCTTCCTAATGCATCTGCGGTAAGGGTTACGGCGGGCTGGCGGTCCTTGCGTTCCAGCAGCGAAGGCGCGTTGCCGCGCTGGATGTCGGCGAACTGGGCCACTTGCAGGGGCATGCCCATGGGGTTCACCACGGTGAGCTGCTGTACGTCGGCGAAGTTGCGCCGGTCGAAGCGGTCCAGGCGGATGCGCACGGGGTATTCGGTGTCGGCCTCGGTGAGGGTGGCATCGTCATTGCCGGTGAAGGCGGTGCGCAGGGCCATGCCCGTGTAGGCGGTGTTGAGGCCGAGGCGCTGCATCTTGTCCGCATCGGGCACCACTTTCCATTCGGGGCTTCCTTCCTCCACGGAAAGCCGCACGTTGTCCGCGCCGGGGATGGCTTGCACCACGCCTTTGAGGCTGTTGGCGGTGGCCATCACTTCCTCGCGGCTGCGGCCGCTGAGGGTGATCTCGATCGGCGCGGTACGCGGCACTAAGCCCAAGGCCATCATGGAGATGTTGATGCCGGTGTGTTCCTTGGCGAGTTCTTCGCGGAGCTTGCGCATGAAGGCTTCGGTGGTCACGTTGCCGATCTCTTTCCTGGGCTTCAGCTGCACGGTGAACTCGCTCTTGTTGGCCGCGCCCACGCCCAAGCTGCCGATGCCGGTGCTGGGCCCGCCCACGTTGCTGAAGAGGG
>JAFDZY010000011.1 GCA_018266685.1 Bacteroidota bacterium | reverse complement strand
GAAGGCCAGGCATGTGGTGTTTCCTGCTTCACATGGAAGTCGCCGGGGAAGTGCCAGACCGTTTCACCATCCAGTTTCAGCGTGTAGCGTGGCACCCGCACCTCACTGTACGTGGTACGGTGTGCATGCACGAAGCAGTCCACACGCAGGTCCAGGCCAGGAACGAACAAGGCTTCCACCTGCTTCTTCAACTTTGAGAATGGGCGCGATTGCGACATGTGCTCCGAAGCTATGCTGAAGGCTAACTTCGGCGATTACGTCACCCCCATGGGTCTCTTCTGCTCCGTTACCATGCCTGTGAAGTGCCCATACTGTGGCACAGAAAAAGTGCGGGAATGCCAAACCAAGGAGTTGCGCGCGATGTTCTTATATGAGCATTGGAGGGTCGGGGATGATGTTTTGGCGGACTTCCCCAAGGAACTCCATTGCTACACGTTCTGCGATTGTGTGGAAAGCAGGAAGAGCTGGACTGTAGTACTCCCCAAAAACTGGACAGTTAGCTAAGGCGGCTAACCTTGTCCGAAGATGAGCAGAAAGAGCAGAAGGAGATTCACCCCGGCGTTCAAAGCGCAAGTGGCCTTGGAGGCCGTGAAGGAGCGGCACACGCTTGCCGAACTGGCCATGCGCTACGAGATCACCTCGGCGCAGATCACCTCGTGGAAGAGGCAGTTGGCCGAGAACGCCCCTGGGGTCTTTGAAGGGACCCCGAGGGCGTCCTCGTCCATGCCAGGTGGGTATGAGCCAGAGCAACTCTTCGCCGAGATCGGCCGGCTGAAGCTGGAGAACGACCTGCTAAAAAAAATGTCGCGATGAGCACGGCACAGAAGCGATCGACGATCGCCGCCGCCGAGCAAGGCAGCATACTGGCCCGTTGCCGGGCGCTGGACCTCTCGCGCAGCAGCTACTACTACAAGACCAAGGGCGAGAGCGAGCTGAACCTGGAGTTGATGCGCGTGATGGACCAGGAGTTCACCCTGCACAGCTTCCATGGGGTCATGGGCATGCGCGACTTCCTGCGGCTCGATGGCTACTGGGTGAACGAGAAGCGCGTGCGCAGGCTCATGCGGATCATGGGCCTGGAGGCCGTGGCGCCCAAGCCCGACTTGTCCAGGCCGGGCAAGGGGCACAAGAGGTGGCCCTACCTGCTGCGGGGGCTGAAGATCGAAGGCCCCGATCATGTGTGGAGCACCGACATCACCTACATCCCCATGGCCAAGGGCTTCCTCTATCTCACGGCCGTGATGGACTGGTACAGCCGCTACGTGATCTCCTGGCGGATCAGCAATTCGCTCGACACGGCCTTCTGCCTGGAGGCCCTGCACGGGGCGTTGCTACAGCGCCCGGCTCCGCGCATCTTCAACACCGACCAAGGCAGTCAGTTCACCAGCGCAGAGTTCACCGGTGCGTTGTTGGCCGAAGGCATCGCCATCAGCATGGACGGGAAGGGCCGTGCCACCGACAACGCGTTCATCGAGCGGCTGTGGCGCACCGTGAAGCAGCAGTGCATCTACCGCAATGCCCCCTCCGACGGCCATGAACTGCACCAGATCCTCTCGGAGTTCTTCGCTTGGTACAACCACCATCGACCTCACCAGCACCTCGACGGTCTCACTCCCGCGCACCTCTACCTTGGCCTACCGGACACCCGGCCAAAGGGTGTCAAGCCAACCCTCAAACAACCTCAACCATCACTAACCATCGCCTAAAATCTGTCCAGCGAATGGGGAGTACCTCAGACATTGCCCGATGGCCAAGAGCGGGAAGGCCCCTGCGAATGGTATGTGAAGGTAAAGTTGGCCAATGGCGTAATCACCGGGGAGCACGAGGTGTTCAAGGAGGTGGAGGACGAAGATGAATACCACTGATGATCCACTTGAACGGGTTCGTTGAACATGCTTCTCCAGTATGCCAGCGACCTGCATTTGGAATTCCCCGAGAACCGGGCATGGCTGAAGGCACATCCCATAGAACCTGCCGCAGAAGTGCTGCTCCTGGCCGGTGATGTGCTGCCCTTGCACCAAGCGTATGGCGCTCCCGGACTGTTCAAGCGCTTGTCCCAAGGCTTCCGGGAGGTGATCTGGTTGCCCGGCAACCACGAGTACTACGGAGGACGGATCGTGGACAAGGACCTGGATACCGATATCCGGCTGTTCCGGAATATCCGCATCGTGAACAATCGGGCGGTACATTATCCCGGTGTGCGCATCTTGTGTACCACGTTGTGGACGGCCATTGCGCAGATGAACGAAGGGGCCTTGCGCCACGACATGAACGACTACCACGCCATCCGCCATGGCAGCGGTTTGTTGATGCCTGCGCACACCACGCGATTCCATGCGCATTGCCTTGCGTGGCTGAAGAGCGAACTTGCCAAGCCCTTTGACGGATGCACCATCGTGGCCACGCACCACGTTCCCACGTTGCAGCACTATCCTCCGGAGTACGTGGGCAGTGCGCTCAATCAAGCTTTTGCCGTCGAACTGGATGAGCTGATCGCGGGAAGTGGTGCCTTGGCGTGGATCTACGGCCACCACCACCGCAACATCCCGGCGTTCATGATCGGGGGCACGCGCATGCTCACCAACCAGGTCGGCTATGTGGGACAGAACGAGCAGCACGGCTTCGATCCGGCGGCCGTGATCGGACCGGGAATGCATCGTTGAAGTATCGACGCCGCGCGGCTTTCCGAAGAAAGTACATCCTTGAATTTGGACGCTTGGGTAATTTGATCTTCCTTTGTTACCCGAATGGGTAAGATAAAGGACAACGAAACACGCCGGCGCATCGTGGCCGCGGCGGAGGAGCTGTTCCGGGCGAAGGGCCTGGACGGCGTGAACATGCGGGAGCTGGCGGAGATGGCCGGGGTGAACAAGGGGCTCCTGCACTACTATTTCAAGACGAAGCAGGCGCTGTTCCGGGAGATCCTCGTGAGGCAGATGGCCCTGCTCTATGGCGAGATCGGCGTGCTGATGGATGGCCCCGGCGACCTGCGATCCAAGGTGCCGATGATCGTGGAAGGGTATTTCAAGGTGCTCATGAAGGTGCCGGAACTGCCGGCCTTCGTGCTCTTTGAGGTGCAGCGCGACCCGGCGGACCTGTTGAGCCCGGAGGCCAAGAAGTCCTTCTTCAAGGTCGTGGCGGCGGTGGAGAAGGAGCTCAAGAAGCTCAAGCTTCCCGGGCCACGGTCCAGCGGCCTGCAGTTCATCATGGACATCATCGGCCTGTGCGCATTCACCTTCGGCATGCTGCCGGGGATCAAGGCCGTGATGAAGCTGACCAAGGCCCAGCGCACCGCACTGCTGGAGGAACGCAAGGCCCACATCATCGCACTCGTCCAACAAGGCCTCAAGCCATAGCCCATGAATGCCTCACATCAACCCAAGGGACCGGCGCGACTTCGGCGTTGTGCAAGGGCAGCGCACCGGCCGCGCCCGGCGCTGCTCCTCGGCGTCCTGCTGCTCCATGCGCTTCCCTCCGCGGCCCAGCTCACGCTCGCGCATTGCCAGGAGCGCGCGCGGGCGAACCAACCGATGATCGCGCAGTACGACCTGATCGCCAAGACCGCCGAGTACACCATCGCCAACGCGAACAAGGCCTACCTGCCGCAGGTGAGCCTCACCGGCATCGGGGCCTACATCATCAGCGGCCTGCCCACCATGACCCTGCCCGGCAGTGCACCGCCCGCGAACGACGACCTCAAGTTCATCGGCTTGGGCCAGGTGAACCAGCAGCTCTGGGACGGCGGTGCCACCAGCGCGAACAAGCGGGTGATCGCGGCCGGTGCGGCCGTGGATTCGGCAAAGCTCGAAGTGCGCTTCCACCAGCTGCGCGAACGGGTGGACCAGTTGTTCTTCGGCATCCTGCTGGCCGATGCGCAGATCGCCCAGTTGGGCCGTTCCGATAGCACCCTGCAACGAAGCTTGGACAAGATTACTCTGCTGAAGGAGAACGGTACGGTCTACCAGCCTGACGTGGATGAGGTCCATGCGGAATTGCTCAAGCTCCATCAACGCAAGATCGAGTTCGCCTACGTGCGCTCCGGCTACGTGGACATGCTTTCCTACCTGATCGGCGAGCCGCTGGACAGCACCACGGTCCTGCAACGCCCTGCGGTACGCGAGGACTTTGCTTCAGCACCGGACCAACGGCCGGAACTGGGGACGTTCACAGCGCAACGCGAAATGGCGACGTCGCAATTCCAGTTGGGGAAAACCTCGCTCATGCCCAGGGTCGGACTGCTCGGCACGGGCCTCCTCTTTGCACCAGCGCTGGGTTTCGGCACTTCCGAAATTTCATCCTTGGCGCTGGCCGGGATCAGCCTTTCATGGAACACCTCGGGGCTGTACCGGCACGCCAACGACCGCAAGTTGCATGAGCTGCAATTGGCGCGGATCGCCAACGAAGAGAGCAGTTTCCGTTTCGCCAACGGGCTCGACCTGCGGCGGGACGACCAGGAGGTGCGGAAGGCCCGTGCGATCCTGGCGGCCGATGAGGGGATCGTGGCGCTCCGGGCAAGGATCGCGGACGCCTATCAGCTCAAGTATGATAACGGGCTGTGTGCCATGAACGACCTGATCGACGCATTGAGTGAAGTGGATGAGGCGCGGAGCGACAAGGCCCTGCACGAGATCCAATTGCTGCTGGCCATGCAGCACTATGCCACCGACAATGGGAACTAGACGCCAACACCCCACCATGAAGTACACCACCCTCACCTGCCTCACCTGCTTGCTGCTTGTCACGGCTTGTGAAAAGAACAAGGACCGGAGCGATGCGTCGGGCACCTTCGAGGCCACGGAAACGATCGTCTCCGCCGAGGTGAGCGGAAAGGTCATGGCCTTCACCGCCGATGAAGGTGACCAGGTGAAGGCCGGACAAGTGCTGGGCTACATCGACAGCACGCAACTGTACCTGCAAAAACTCCAGTTGCAACAGAACCGCAGGGCGGTGCTTGCCGGCCAGCCGAACGTCGCCACCCAGCTCGAGGCGCTGGAGAAGGAATTGGACCATGCACTCAGCGACAGGGGGCGTGTGGCGAACCTGGTGAAGGGGGATGTGGCCTCGAAGAAACAGCTTGATGACGCCGATACGCGCATCGCGGTATTGCGCGCACGGATCGCCGCACAACGCAACGAGCTGGGCACGCGGAACACGGCACTCTACGAACAGGGAAGAACGATCGAGGTGCAGCTCCGTTCCGTGGAGGACCAGCTCGGCAAATGCCGGATCGAAAGCCCATTGGACGGCACCGTGCTGACCACCTATGTGAACCCGAATGAAATGACCGCGGCAGGCCGTCCGTTGTTCAAGGTGGCCGACCTGGGGACGATGCGCCTCAAGGCCTACCTCACCGGCGACCAGTTCGACAACGTGAAGCTCGGCCAGGCCGTGCGGGTGCTGGTGGACAGCGGCGATGGTGGCACCAAGGCGTATCCGGGCGAGGTGGAATGGATCAGCGACCGCGCGGAGTTCACGCCCAAGACGATCCAAACACGGGACGAGCGGAGCAACCTCGTCCATGCCATCAAGGTGCGCGTGAAGAACGATGGCCTGATCAAGATCGGCATGTACGGCGAAGTGATCCTCGGCACGGCAACGGCGCAGACCGCAACGGAATGAACAGCTTCGCCATCGAGGCCGAGGGCTTGTCCAAATGGTACGGCAAGGAGAAGACCTTGGCCGTGGACCGCATTTCGCTGGAGGTGGGGCGGGGCGAGCTCTTCGGCCTCATCGGCCCGGACGGCGCGGGCAAGACGAGCATCTTCCGCATGCTCACCACGCTGCTGTTGCCGGACGGGGGCACGGCGCAGGTCGGCGGCATGGACGTGGTGAAGGACTACCAGCGGATCCGCAACAGCGTGGGCTATATGCCGGGGCGCTTCTCGCTGTACCAGGACCTGAGCGTGGAGGAGAACCTGAGCTTTTTCGCCACGGTGTTCAACACCAGCATCGCGGAGAACTACCAGCTGATCGAGGACATCTACGTGCAGATCGAACCCTTCAAGAAGCGCTTGGCCGGCCAGCTTTCCGGCGGCATGAAGCAGAAGCTCGCCCTGTGCTGCGCACTGATCCACAAGCCGGAAGTGCTCTTCCTGGATGAGCCCACCACCGGCGTGGACCCCGTGTCGCGCAAGGAGTTCTGGGAGATGCTCGCACGGCTCAAGGCGCGCGGGATCACCATCCTCGTGGCCACGCCCTACATGGATGAGGCCGCGCTGTGCGAACGGATCGCACTGATCCAGGAGGGCCGCATCCTGCAGGTGGACACGCCTGCCGCCATCCGTGCCGCCTATCCGGACCGGCTCTACGCGGTGAAGGTCGGCAGCATGTCGGCGACCATCCGCGCCATGAACACGCTCGAAGGCGTGATCCGCTGCTACGGGTCCGGTGAGTTCGCGCATGCGGCCGTGGCGGCATCGGGTGCGATCGATGAAGCGGCGATCAAAGCACATCTCATCGCGCAGGGGCTCCGCGATCCCGTGGTGCGCCCGGTGCTACCGACGATCGAGGATGTATTCATCAAGTGTACCCAGGACCGGATGTCATGAGCACCACGGGAACCACCTACGCGATCCAGGCCGAGGGACTCACCAAGCGTTTCGGCGCTTTCATCGCGGTGAATGCGATCAGCTTCCAGGTGGGCCAAGGCGAGATCTTCGGCTTCCTCGGTGCGAACGGCGCAGGCAAGACCACGGCCATGCGCATGCTGTGCGGGCTCTCCAGGCCGAGTGCGGGGCAGGCCCGGGTGGCGGGCTTCGACGTGCGGACGCAGACCGAGGACATCAAGCGGAACATCGGGTACATGAGCCAGAAGTTCTCGCTGTACGAGGACCTCACCGTCACGGAGAACATCGACTTCTTCGCAGGCATCTACGGCCTGCCGAAGGAGCGCATCCGCAGGCAACGCGACGAGCTGATCGGCAAGCTGGGCCTGGGGAAGGAAGCGGACAAGCTCGTGGGTGGCCTGCCCTTGGGGTGGAAACAGAAGCTCGCGTTCTCCGTCGCCGTGTTCCATGGGCCGCGCATCGTGTTCCTGGACGAACCCACGGGCGGCGTGGACCCCGTGACGCGGCGGCAGTTCTGGGACCTGATCTACGAGGCCACCGACCAGGGCATCACGGTCTTCGTCACCACGCACTACCTCGATGAGGCCGAGTACTGCGACCGCGTATCCATCATGGTGGACGGGAAGATCGCCGCGCTGGACACCCCGGCGGCACTGAAGCAGCAGTTCGGCACCGATTCCATGGACAGCGTGTTCTACCAACTGGCACGCGGCGCGAAACGCGCGGGCACATAGCCTTGACGATGGGGGCACCAGCGAAACGGAAACGAGCGCCGCAGTTGACCCAGCTGCTGAGCTTCGTGCGCAAGGAATTCTACCATGTGCTGCGCGACCGCAAGACGCTGCTGATCCTCTTCGGCATGCCGGTGGTGCAGGTACTGCTCTTCGGCTTCGTGCTAAGCAACGAGGTGAAGGACACGCGGATCGTGGTGGTGGACCAGGCGAAGGACGAGGCATCCCGCCAGCTGATCGACAAGATCGATGCGAGCCGTTATTTCACGGTGGTGCGCGACCAGGTGCCGCCATCGCGGATCACCGATGCGTTCCGAACCGGCGACATCAAGGCCGCGCTGGTGATCCCATCGGGCTTTGAGCGGAAGCTGGTGAGGGAAGGCAGCAACACGGTACAGGTCCTCACCGATGCCACGGACATCAACCTGTCCAACACCATCGAAAGCTACCTGCGGGCCATCATTTCGGATTACGCCCGAGAAGCGCGGTTGACCGGGCCGATGCCTTACGCGATCCTGCCGGAGATGCGGATGCTGTACAACCCCGAACTGCGCGGCGCGCCCAACTTCGTGCCCGGCGTGATGGCCATGGTGCTGATGCTGGTGTGCGTGATGATGACGGCCGTGGCCATTGTGAAAGAGAAGGAGCTGGGCACCATGGAAGTGCTGCTGGTGTCGCCGATGAAACCCGCGCTGGTGATCCTGGCCAAGGCGATCCCCTATCTCCTGCTGTCGCTCATCAACCTGCTGGCCATCCTGGCCTTGAGCGTCACCGTGCTGGACCTGCCCATCCGGGGCAACCTGCCGTTGCTGCTGGGCGAGAGCACGCTCTTCATCACCACCTGCCTCACGCTCGGCATCCTTATTTCCATCGTTACGGAATCGCAGCAGGCGGCCATGTTCGCCTCGTTGATCGGCATGTTGCTGCCCACGGTCATCCTCAGCGGCTTCATGTTCCCCATCGAGGACATGCCTGTGGCGTTGCAGGTGCTCGCCAATGTCGTACCGTCCAAATGGTATTACACCATCGTGAAGGACGTCATGATCAAGGGCGCCGGCTTTTCGGCGATCTGGCGGGAAACGGCGGTGCTGCTGGGAATGACGCTGTTCCTCTTCGTGCTGTGCCTGCGGAAATTCAAGATCAGACTGGCCTGAACCATGCGCGTGCTCCCCGTCCTGCTCAAGAAGGAATTCCTGCAGATCTTCAGGAACAAGGCCATCCTGATCATTTCGCTGGTGGCGCCCATCATGCAGTTCCTCGTGCTGCCGCTGGCGGCCAGCTTCGAGATCAAGAACATCGACCTGGTGGTGGTGGACCAGGACCGCTCCGACCTGTCGCGGCAACTGCTCGAGCGGATCACCGCCTCCGGCTATTTCCGGCTGGTGGACTTCGCGCCCTCCTACGCCAGTGCCTATGCCTTGGTGGAGGCCGACGCCGCCGACCTGGTCCTGCAGGTCCCTTCCGGCTTCGAGCGCAACCTGATGCGGGAGCATGTGCAGCAGGTGTACATCGCCGTGAACGCGATCAATGGGACCAAGGCCGGCGTGGGCGGCGCCTACCTCGGCACCATCCTGAGGTCCTTCAACAGCTCCGTAGTGGCGACTTATGCGCCGGGTTCGGCACCCGAGGCGATCGCCGTCACCTCCTCCGGCCTGTTCAACCCGGAACGGAACCATCGGATCGCCTTCATCCCCGGCATTCTCGCCATCCTCGTCACCATGATCGGCGGCATGCTCAGCGCCCTGAACATCGTGAAGGAACGGGAGACGGGCACCATCGAGCAGATCAACGTCACGCCCATCCACAAGCGCGATTTCATCCTCGGCAAGATGATCCCCTTCTGGATCCTGGCCATCGTGGTCTTCACCATCGGCCTCCTGCTCGCCTGGTCCGTCTACGGCATTGCTCCGCAGGGCTCCGTGTGGCTCTTGTACGCCTTCGTCGCGGTGTACCTGGTCGCGGTCCTCGGCTTCGGTTTGCTGGTCTCCACCTATTGCGCCAGCCAGCAGCAGGCCATGTTCGTGATGTTCTTCTTCGTGATGATCTTCATCCTGCTCGGTGGACTCTTCACCCCGGTGGACAGCATGCCGCGTTGGGCCCAGGTGATGACACGCTTCAACCCCGTGGCGCACATGATCGAGGTGATGCGCTTGGTGATGCTGAAGGGCAGCGGCTTCATGGCCATCCTGCCCAACTTCCTGGCGATCGCGGCCATGGCGGTGGTGCTGAACACGTGGGCGGTGCTGAACTACAGGAAGACGGGTTGAGCACCTTTCCTTAGCGGCATGGGCAAGCGCATCATCATCACGGGTGCCACGGGTTATGTGGGCGAAGGCGTTCTGCTCGAATGCCTCGCACATCCGGCCATTGATGCTGTCCTGGTGATCAGCCGGAAGAGCTGTGCCCGCCAGCATGCCAAGCTGAAGGAGCTCCTCGTGAAGGATTTCTTCTCCATGGACAACGAAGCGCCGCAGCTCTGTGGCTACGACGGCTGCTTCTTTTGCGCGGGCGTCAGTTCCGTGGGCATGAAGGAAGAAGAATACACGCGCATCACCCATGACGCCACGCTCGCTTTCGCGCAAGCGGTGCATGCCGCTTCACCGGATGCCGTCTTCAC
This sequence comes from Bacteroidota bacterium, assembly GCA_018266685.1. Taxonomy (GTDB): domain Bacteria; phylum Bacteroidota; class Bacteroidia; order Flavobacteriales_F; family PHOS-HE28; genus PHOS-HE28. The sequence goes on along the minus strand of JAFDZY010000011.1, from coordinate 232 downwards.
GTACGTCTCCGGTGCCGGCACCGACAGCAGTGGGAAGGGCCGCTTGATGTGGGCGCGCGTGAAGGGCCGCACCGAGAACGACCTGGGGCGCGTCGGCTTCAAGGCGAACTACAATTTCAGGCCCGGGATCATGACGATCACGCCCGGCATGCGCAACCCCAAGCGGTGGATGCGCTTGTTGGTGCCGGTGTTCGCCCTGTTGATGCCTTGGACCACCAGTTCGATGAAGCAG
>JAFDZY010000119.1 GCA_018266685.1 Bacteroidota bacterium | reverse complement strand
GGGTTGCGCAGTTTCCAAAGGCCCAGCACCGTGGCCCAATCCGCCGTCCAGAACGAGTACAGCCGAACGCGCTCCGGATCATAATTGCCTGCCATGCGCAGGTGGAACAGGCGTTCGCGTTCCATGGCCTGGCGCAATTGGCTGAGGAATTCAGCGCGGTGCTTGCGGAAAACCCCGCGGCCGGGGGCGGTGCGCCTGCCCATGCCCAGTACCTTTAAAAATCGGAATGGACTTAGCGGGACCCGCCATGCAGCCAGGGGCCGAAAGGCTTCTTCCCGCGTGAAGGCGCGCACCACTTCCACGCCCTTGGGCACAGGGCGTGCATCGCCTTGATGGAACAAGGGGAACACGCGGATCTTTTCGAAGCCGCTTGCCAGGACCGGAAGCTCGTTCTCCAGGAACGCCTCGCCCTTGCCGTAGGGAAAGTCCTGGGTGAAGAGCCACAGTTCCTTGTGCATGGTTCAACCGTTGGGCAGGCGGCCCAGGCGGGAGTTGATGCGGTATTTCGCGGTGTACAACAAGCGGTCCAGCGGCCAGCGCCTGCTGAGGCGCATGTGGGCCAAAGCCGTTCCCAGGCCATATTGCGGCAGGTAGTGGAACAGCTTGTCCCACTGCTGCTCCACGCGGGCCTTTAAGGCGGCTTCCGGTGCGAAGTGCAGCTCGGCGTTCAAGGTCGTGAGCTTATCATACCAGTTGCGCAAGGCCTTGATGCGTGCAGCGGTGGGCGTGAGCTTGAAGATGGTGGAACCCATCAGGGTGAGGTCCAGTTCCTCTTCGGCGAAGGGGATGCCCAGCATGGTAAACGCTTGGCGTTGCAGCCAGGTGAAATTGGCGACCTTATCACTGCCATGGGCAATGTTTTGCGGGCCCCGCCGGTACCGCACCAGCACATCGGGCAGGTTGGCCAAGGGCCCGTGGGGTGCCATCTGCAACCAGAACAGCCAGTCCTCACCGATACGCGGCCATGTAGGGCCATAGCGCAGGCCATTTACCCGAAGTACGCTGCTGCGCATGATGGAGGCAGGTTGAGGCACAGGCACTCCAAAGGGAAGTTGCGCCGAACAGTTCGCGCTGGACAGGGGGAAGGTCCATTCCTCCTCTTCCGTGCCGAATAATTGCAGTTGGCCACCGCTGGCAACGAGTTCCGGATGTGCAACCATAAAAGCCACCTGTAGGGCAAGCCGTACCGGAACAGCGATGTCATCTGCATCCATCCGCACCACATACTCCCCTTGGGCCGCATCCAAACCTGCATTGGCGGCCACGCCCGGCCCGCCGTTCACCGGCAGCTCGATGATGCGCAGGCGCGGGTCTTGGAACGAACGCAGCACTTCCAGGCTGTTGTCCGTGCTTTTGTCATCCACGCAGATCAGCTCAAAGTCCCTGAACGTTTGCACCAGGATGCTCTCCACCGCTTCCCGCAGGAAGAGGGCCTTGTTGTACACGGGCATCACCACGGAAACCTTCATGGCTTGCGGCCCACCCAGCGGTTGATGGTTGTCTTGGCGAGGTAGGTGAGGCGATCCTTCGGCCAGTTGCCGCTTAGGCGGAGATGGGCCAGCGCAGCGCCAAGGTCATGGTCGGCAAACGCGTGGAACAGCCGTCTCCAACGCCGGTCCAATTCAGCCTGGAAAAGCGTTTCCGGGAAAAGACCGCGATCACGGTTCATGCAGGCCAATTTAAGCTTCCAGTCATGGAGCTCACGCACGCGGGCTGCCATGAACGGTTCCGCCAACACCTCGTGGAAGGCGAGCTGCAGGCCCAGTTCACGTTCGGTGAGCGGAAGATTGAACTGACGGAACACTTCCTGGATCAACCGGACCTTGTCCTCCGCAGGGTTGCGCCCGTGCCGCATGTTGTTCCTGCCCATGCGGTAGGCGATGAGTGGCTCGGCCAGGTTTCCGTATCGCGTGAAGGCGTGGAACGACAACGTGAAAAGGTAGTCCATTCCGGGCCATCGCCAAGCCGTGTTGCAGCGCAGGCGGTGTGCTTCCACCACATCCCGGCGCATGATCGCGGTACCGTACAGGAGTGCATCGCCAAAGAGCAGCCCGGCACGGCATTCAGGATCCGCTGCGGGCCAATGTCCGGATCGGCCCTGTTCACCCAGCACTTGGCAGGCTCCGCCGGAAATGCCAATTAAAGGATGGCTGTCCATGAAGGCCACCTGCTTCGCCAACCGTTCGGGAAACATCACGTCATCACCGTCCAATACAGCAATGTATTCCCCGCTTGCCGCATCATACCCCCGGTTTGCCGCTGCCGCCCGGCCGGTGTTCTCCGCGTTCTCCAGTATGCGGATGCGCGGATCGCCGATGGCCTTCACAATGTCCAATCCGCCGTCCGTGCTGGCATCGTCCACCACCAGTAGCTCGAAATCCGCGAACGTTTGTGCCAGCACGCTGCGCACGGCTTCTTCCACGTAAGGCCCCTTGTTGTACAGGGTCATCAATACAGTGATGCGCGGTGCTTTTTGCATGGCGCGCGAAGGTAGCCCCAACGGTGGCGTTAGGTTGGACAACGCGGCTTACTGGCCTTGGGCAACCCGCACCAGCAACTGCTGCAGGGCACCAACGCACTCCTCTACGCGGTGGTGTGCCAATACGTAGGCCCTGCCGGCCTGGCCCATGGCCGCAGCCTGTTCCGGATGGTCGGCCAGTTGCAACAAGTGGGCGGCCATGGTCTCCGTGTCGTATTCAGCGCTCAACAAGCCGCGCTCACCATGGGCCACCACATCGGCAATGCCCGCGTGGCGCGTGGCCACCACCGGCAAGCCGCTGGCCATGGCCTCCAGCACGGCCAAGGGCGTTCCCTCGCTGTCTCCGCTGGGCGGCACCACGCTGTGCTGCACAAAGGCCCGGCTGCGCCGCATCAGGTCCGCAACCTCTTCCGGGGTTTTTACCCCGCACAGGTCCACGCTGGCCTCCATGCCCAACGCTTTCACCAGCCCGGCCGCAGCCTCCCAAAGGGGGCCCGTTCCGGCCATGGTGAGCCGTGCATCGGGCCGTTGCCTGTGCAATTCCCGGAAAGCCAGCAGCGTGAGCCAAGGGGCCTTCTTGTCCACGAAGCGGCCCACGGCCAGGAAGTGCAACGGTGCCGCGCCCGGCTCGCCCGCACGGAATTGTTCCACGTCGATGCCGTAGCAGTTGTACAGCACCTTTCCCCGGGGTGCGCCCAGCGCCAGCAGTTGCTGCTCCATGCTGCGGCTCACCACTACCAATGCTTTGGCAGCCCCGAACAGCCGCCGGTAGTTGCCCATGCGTTCCAGTACGTCGTGCCTGTGGGCATCATAACCATGGAAGTGGACCACCAGGGGTATGCACGCTGCGGCAGCGCTATCGATCAATGCTTCGCCGGTGGGGCCATATTCGGCCAGCAGCACCTGCACGCGCTCCGCCCGCAGGGATGCGGCGATCCGCTCCTTCATCATGGTGCGGTGGTCCTTGCGCAACAGGCGCAAGTCGCGGAAGTTGCGCAGGCGGTCCGCCAGGCC
>JAFDZY010000118.1 GCA_018266685.1 Bacteroidota bacterium | reverse complement strand
GCCTTCAGGTTTTGGATCTCCGCGTCCTTTTCCGCTGCGGTCTTCCGTAGTTCGCTCTCGAGCTTCTCCTTGGCCAATTGTTCCTCGGCTTGCTTGGCCTGTTTCAGTTGTGCGAGTTCGTTGGTTAGCCCATCGCGCTCCTTCTCCACAGCGCTGAGCGCTTCCTTCAGCGCGAGCTGCTTGTCTGCATCGGCGGCCTTCAGGTCGGCTTTCAGCTGTTGGATCTCGGCATCCTTCTTCGTGGCTTCGTCCTTCAACTCGCCCGCGACTTTTGTTCGCGCCAGTTCCACGCTGGCCTTCATCTCCTCCTTCAGGCGGGCGATCTCGGCATCTTTCTTACCCGCTTCTTTCTCCAGTCTACCGGCGATCGTGGCTTCCGCCAATGCAACGGCCGACTTCTTCTCCTTCTCCGCCAGTTCCATCCGCTCGTGCAGCGATTTCTCGAACTCGCCGTCGCGCACCTGCTTGAGGATGTCGGCATAGCCGGCCTCATCGATCTTGAAGGCCTTGTTGCAGTGCGGGCAGATGATCTCGTTCATGGGGATATGCTTGGCGGGATAAAGAAACGAACTGGCGTAATGGCGTGGAAAATGCTACCGTGGTTTGCCAGGGTCATCGGGTAGCCCCACGCGCCTAACGACGCATTTTTGGGTAAATTGAACCACGGACCTGCCGGCCGGCAGGCGGGTACACTCGGATGAACACGGATGGTCAGACCATGAATTATTTGGCGCGGGATACTGGCCGCGAGCAGGGCGACAGCAGGGTCCAACTAATTGCAATTTCCGGTTATCTGGTCAAAGCGCGGCGTGGGCGGGGAATCTTGGGTCCAAGCTCATGCTGCTTGCGGCCATTTGGTGGAAACGGCTTCACACCACCCGCACGTCGATCAGGTGGGCTACCCTATTGAAGCCTTTGTCGCGCGTGATCAATGGTGCGTTCAAGTGCATGGCAGTTGCGGCAATCACCGCATCGGGCAGCTTGAGCTTGAATGTTCGTTTGATCCAAGCGGCCTTATCCCGTATGGCCCTCCCGATGTTCTCCGTGCGTATTGTTCCAAAAGGGCCATAGCTACCGGAACTCCGGTTTCTGTCAACTTAGGCCAAGCCAGAAATTCTATTCCGGTGATGATCGAGATGAAGACCTCTTGGCGGTCCAATACAGATGCCATGTTCAGGTCTCCACCAGCAAGATCGATGAGGACGCTGGTATCCACGACCACGCGCGCACCGCCTTCCCCAGTCGGTTCACCACTTATTGCGCAGGCGGCGCTGGATGGTCAAGCTATCTCCGGCGAGCTCAGGTAATACGCCAAGCCATTTTTTCGCATCGAACAGTTTGCGTGGAGGCTCTGGTGCATCACCCGCTTTTTTACGCGCACCGGCCTTCTTCACAGTGCTGCGCTTTGCTCGCTTGGCCACAACACGTGTCCGTGTCTTCACCGCATTTGCTGATTTGACTTTCTTGGCCATGGTGTTACGAAGGTAGTTGATGACTGATCACTGGGCAACGCTGTGCATCCACGGATAGGCCATCTGTGAGCCGAGGGTTACAACCACCACTTAGTGGGTATCATCCCTTACCCACGCCCTGCCGTTGGACCACCGTTCGCTCATCGCGCATGGTCCTCAAGTACTCCTTCATCCGGTCAGCAAGGCCAGGGATCGCGCCCGTGTATTTCTCGGCATCGTAGCCTTTCCGCTCCCGTTTCGGAGCACTACGCTTGATCGGCTCCGCCGGAACGCCCTGCTTGCCGCGCGTGGGTTTCACCGGCCTGATCCGTGCCTATGCCTTCACCGCATTTGCCGTATTGCTCTTCTTGGCCATGGTGCTACGAAGGTAGTTCGAGCCGCATCAACCAACGAAGGGTTCCCTTGGCTGCTTGGCATCGCAACTATTCGCAAGGGGCCAAGCGAAAGGTCAGGGATCCAACCGGTCAGGTATGTGGCGCAGATGATCGGTCCAGCTCAACCCGGGCTGCCTTGGCATTGCACCACGAAACTGGCTACCAGCCCCGCAGCGATCAATAAATCGCTCCACAACGCCAGCCGTTCATTCGGCCCCACAGGCTTTTTAGCGATGTGGCCCAAGGCCGCGAACGTGAAGTAGAGCCCGCACGTGAACGCCGCTGCCACGCGCCACTGTGGAGCGAAGAGCGAAACAACACCCAAGGAGCCCATGCAGCAGTTCGCAAACCCCAGCTCGCGCACCACCGGCAGGCTTTCGGTGCCTTCGAAGTGGAAGATCCGCTGTGCGGTGAACGCCGGGTCCATCACTTGCTTGATGCCCGCGACGAGCAACCGCAACCCACCCGCCGAGAAGATGAACCACTTGCTGAAGAGCAACGCGGACCAAGGAGCTGCGTACATGAAATGCTCCACCTCCGCGCCACCGATCGGGATCACCACGGCGGTGAGGAGGATGCTGAGGAGGTAGGGCTTGCTCATGCTGCGAAGGACCCTGGTACCGAGAACGCGCTAGTTTTTCGGTTTGGGCCGTACAGGCGTGAATTCCCGGTCAGGGCGGGGCGAAGCGCCATCACCACGCCTGGGAGGGGATGCCTTCAACGCCTTCTTCGCGCTCAGGGAAGTCACGACCTTCTTTCCGGTGCGTGCCTCCAATTCCACGCGCGCCACCTTGGCCACGTTGCCGCCTTGCCGTGCCACTTCCTTGTTGTCGTCGAAGGTTTCCGGTCCGGTGGCTTGTGAAATGTCCGTGGCCGATGCTTCCGCAAGCATGTTCAGGATCAGCTCCGTGTTCGTCATGTTGTCACGAAGGTTCTCTTTCTTCAGGCCCTTCAGCACCTTGTATTCCTTGGTGGTGTTCCCGCTCCACGCCTTGGTGATGATGTCCGTAAGCGTCGCGAAGTGCATGCCCTCTTTCATACCTCGCTTCTTCCATTCATCGGTCAGCCCCTTGCGCACCTCGATGCTCTTTAGGCGCTGGTTGATCCAGTTCTCCGAATATCCCAACCGCAGGTACTGCTCCAGCGCCCGGTCGATGGTGATCTCCGGGTCCGCCATCTCATCCAGCCGCTCCGAGGCCACTTGCGCCAGCCACAGTTTGAACGGTTCGGCCTTGGGTGAGGGGATGGATTGGACCAGCCGGAAGAGCTGCTCGGTGTCGGCCACATCGGTGAGGCGGAGCTTGCCATCTTCGGCAGGCAATTTCAACTGTCCGATTTTATCGGACAGTTGGCTGCCTTCCTTGGCCAGCTTCGTCTTCAGGTCATTCCAGTACTTGCGGGGGCGCTCGTTCCCGGTGAGGGCCGCGATCACATCGATGATGGAGAAGTACCATTTCTCCTGCTCCCCGTCCCACAGGGTGCGCACCTGCTTCTCCTCGAAGACCTTGATGGCGTTCTTGTCGGTCATTTCAATGCCAATGTAGGAAGGTTGGAGCATGGTCCATCGTTCCGGCCGAGCGAATGGCCCCGCACGGAAACCTACTTCACCAACTTCCTCGCCTCGGACGGGAATTTGTTGATCAGCCACTGCATCACCTTGATCTGATCGCTCTGTTTGGTCTTTCGGACCATGGCCATCACCTTCGACGCCTCGGGCGGTGCGAGTGAAATGTTCGACGCGCCCTCATTGCACACGGAACAGAGCATACGAAGGTTGTCCGGACTATCGTCTCCACCCATGGACTTGTCGACGATATGCCCGATGTGCATGCGGGCCTTACGACCGTTATCGTCAGGATGTGGTTCGCCAGCGCCAATGCCGCACATGCGACAGGTCATCCCGTTCCGAGCGATGACGAAAGCCCTTGTCTCCTTGGATATGGCCCGTGCGAATGCGGGCTTCCGCTTGTCGGAGATCAGGATGTACTGTCCCGGCTTGAGGTCGCTTCGGTCGTTGTGCGACTGAATGTCGTAGCCCTCTTCATTCCGAAGTTCACGTATCCTGCGGCCGAATTCGTTTGTTCCTCCGGAGACCTTGAAAAGCGTTGCAGAATCCAGGACTTCGCCGACATGCTCCAAGAAGAACTTTCGGAGCTTGGTACGTGCACCTTCCTTCTTCGCCATTACGCCACCATTACCGTTCTGCGCGCTGCCAGCTCGAACATCTGCATGATGCTTCGTCCCACGGCTTCCGCCACTGGTGGCGGGAACGCATTGCCCACTTGCCGATAAGCCGCCGTTTTACGTCCGGTGAAATGCCAATCATCCGGAAAGCCTTGGATGCGTGCCACCATGCGCACGGTGAGCTTCGGTATTTCGGTGAAGTCGCGATCAGGTGCGAGATCCGCGATGGTGCCGCCGTTCACGCCCAATTGCGCCCAGGCCTTGCGGGCGCGGGAAGGCCCCAAGTCCGGGCCGCCATGTTTCTTGGAGCCTCCAACGATGGTGGGAGCCACTGCTTGTGCACCTGCTGCCCATGCCGGTGCGCCGTGCCAACCATTTGCTGCCATCAGGTCCAGCAAGGTGTCGCCAACGGTCGGGGCCGGTGAGGCCAATTGCTCAGGCCAGGCAAAGTGCTCGGCATCATCGGTGCGCAATGCCACGATCACTACGCGGGGACGCAATTGCGGCACACCGTAGTTGGAAGCATGGAGCAACCGGATATCTGGTTGATAGCCGAGCTTCCGGAATTGTGCGAAGAGCCGTTTGCGGTATCCTTCAAAGTCCGGATCGAGGAAGCCGCGCACATTTTCCAACATCACGGCGCGCGGCCGGATCTCGTCCGTTAGCCGCAGCGCTTCCGGGAAAAGGTCGCGCTCATCCTTTGCGCCCAACTGTTTACCGGCCACGGAAAAGGGAGGGCAAGGCACGCCCCCAGCAAGCAGTTCCACACCCCGGAAAGGACGACCGTCGAATTTCGTGACATCACCGTGCAACACGTTCCATTGCGGCCGATTGAGCCGCAACGTGGCACAGCAGGCATCATCGATCTCCACCAAGGCTTCATGGCCGAAGCCCGCCCGTTCCAAGCCGAGCGACTGCCCGCCTGCGCCTGCACAAATTTCTACGCTGGTCATTTCCCGCTTGACGTGCTTCCTGTCAATTTGCAGGGAGCAACTTAATGCCGGCTTCGGATCCAAAGATCGGTAGCGCCAAGGAGTTGTTCACAATGATGATTGCGGGCTGTCCTTGATTGCCCGATACCCTGAATTCTACAGATGCGTGCATCGAAGCACTTCGACCATGCTAACTACTTTAGCCACTCACAGAAGCCCAATTTGCACATGAGTATGCCTAAAGAGAATGCAGGGAGCCTAGCAGAAATGGAGCAGGAGACGTTCGACGATGAAGGCTCCTACCAAATCCCCCCTGATGATATCGTAGCATATAATGAACTCCGATCCTGCGCTGATATTTTCCGTCTCTACACTCAAGGGGTGTTAGATATTCAGCCTGATTTCCAGCGGGACATCGCATGGCAGCCAGCCGCACAAACTAAGTTCATAGACTCTCTGGTCAAGCAACTGCCGATACCGAGCCTTTGCTTTGCATATGATTTCAAAAAGCAAAAGTGGATTGTGATAGATGGCCTCCAGCGCATCAATACAATTGTCAAGTTCTTAAATGGTGAAGATTGGAGACTATCGAATTTAAATGAAGTGGATCCGAACCTGGCAGGTAAGAATGCTCGTGAACTTAAAGATCCGGGTTCGGCTTACCACAAACTATATAACCAAGTACAGAACCTCACAATTCCAATTACTGTACTACGATGCGACTTCAGCAAGCGGAGGCACATGGATTACATTTTCACGATATTCCATCGCTTAAACACCGGCGGGGTCAAGTTGAACAACCAGGAGATCCGGAACTGTATTTATGGTGGCCCCTTCAACAAGATGCTACATGAGTTTGATAAGCACAAGACATGGCGCTCTCTTGTCAAGATGAAGGACGGTAGTCGCCATCGATTTGTCAAGCAAGAGATAGCGTTGCGTTTCCTGGTGTTCAATGATCGCTTTGAGCGCTACGATGGTAAACTTGCGGAGTTCCTGAATGCGTTCATGCATGAGCATCGATTTGCTGATGAGGGGCAGATTGAGGCTTGGACAGCGATTCTCAAGAGAACAGTCGACTTTGTCTATGTCAAGCTCATGGAACGTAAGTTACCGAGCAGATTACCAACCACGATTCTTGAGAGCTTGCTGGTCGGCACGGCAAGAAACCTGGACGCCTTGGAGGCTATCCCTGTTGCTAAAGCGAGGTTGAAGTATCGCGCATTTCTCGATGATGACGCCTTCAGCGAAGAGGCACTCACTGAGGGCTTGGCAAAGAAGGAGAAGGTAATAGGTCGGCTGAAAAGGGCAATCGCCATTATGAAGTAGATGGTCTCTAATGCATCCGTGCGCCAGAATGTCGCCGTTCTAGCGAGAGCGTATAAGAACGCGAAAGATCCCAAACTCCAGTTGTTCTATGCCAAGCTGGCCTTGCTAGAAGTATGCGGATGGATAGAGGAGACAATTGATGGATTGGTCCTTGGACACGCTAAACACATCCTGGTCATTACTGCCGAGTACGAAAGGTACAGGAAGGATGTTGTCGACAAACAGTATGGATTCCACTACAAGGACAATATCGTTCCGATGCTCGTTGGACTGTTTGGACGGACAGGGGTGAGCGAGTTCGAGTCGTACAATAACCCTGCAAAATTTGAGATGTTGAAGTCGGCGCTCAGTTCTCTCAGGGAAGCGCGTAATGCTCATGCACACACTCATTTAAAGGGTGTGACTCTGACAGTCATGGCGCCGTCGCTCCTCCAAGAGTACTTTGTTCGGGTACGCGATGGCCTAAACGAAATGGAATTGGCTTTTCGTTTGATGCGCTCCGCGTGAGCGATTGAAGCGGCACCCCGCAGCGAGGAACGAGCGAGGAGTACAGCGGAAAGCGCGACCCGGCTGCTCTTGAGCCGGGGCACGCCCAAACCACCTACACGCTCTCCTTCACACCAACAACTATTTCCAGCGCCCGCTTCGCCTCCCCGATGTTCTTCACCGCTGCCACGGAGATCCGCAACGTCCCATTCTTCTCGTACACCTTGAAGCGCTTCGGTTGCGCCTGTACCGCGCGCAGTACGGCATTGAACGTATCGCCGGAGAAGAACGCATGTTTCTGGTCGGCGATGAAGGTGCCGCGTAGGTCGCCTTTTTTAAGGATCATTTTCTCCAGGCCCATGCGTTGGCCCAGCCAGCGGAGGCGGATGCCTTCCATCAGCTCATTCACCTCGTGCGGGATCGGCCCGAAGCGGTCCTCCACTTCGGTGGCGAAGGCTTGCAGTTCGGTCTCGTCCTT
>JAFDZY010000117.1 GCA_018266685.1 Bacteroidota bacterium | reverse complement strand
TTGGCGAACTGGTCGAAGTCATCGCACGGCTTGGCGGCGGTGTCCATGCCGGCCACATCGAAGGCGGGCGTCTTGGGGGCTGCGGTGGTTTCCTTCATGTTTGGTTTGCTGGTGCAGGCGGCGAGGCCCAGTACGAGCATGGGCAGCAGGGCCGGGAATGCCCTGCGGGTGTGTGAGAACGGCATTTCGGGATGGGCGTTGAGGGCGGCGAAGGTAGGGTCCGGGCCTTGTTGCCCGGAACAGGCTGCGGGATTTCCTCCATGGGCCGGGATCGCCGCAGCGGCCATGCGCCAGCCGGATTTCCGCCGCCTGTGGGGGATTTCGGGCTTTCGGCAGATGGCCGGGCCTGCGAACCTTTCCGCCAGGGTGTTTTCCCCCCTTGCTTCATTCCTTTCCGCAAGGCCCTGGCACCAGGGGGGCCGCCGGAGTGAAAGCAGGTAGCTTTGCGCACATGCGCCTCACCATCCGCAACATGGTCTGCGCCCGCTGCGTGGCCGCCGTGCAGCGCATCCTGGACGCCAGCGGCCTTACCGCCACGCACATCGACCTCGGCGAGGTGGAACTGGAGCACGAACCCACCGCCGCCCAGCTCACCGCCCTCGGCGAAGCCCTGCAACGCGAAGGCTTCGAGCTGGTCAGCAGCCGCGACGCCGCTACCATCGCCCGCATCAAGGCCGCCATCGTGAAGCTCGTACACCACGGCGACGACGGGGCGCCGAAAGTGAAGCTCAGCGAGCACCTCAGCGACGCACTGCACAAGGACTACTCCGGCCTCAGCGCGCTCTTCACCCAGGTGGAGGGCATCACCATCGAACAGTTCTTCCTGCTGCAACGTTTAGAGCGCGTGAAGGAGTTGATCCGCTACGACGAGCTTACCCTCAGCGAGATCGCCTTCCGCACCGGCTTCAGCAGCGTGGCCCACCTCAGCGCACAGTTCAAGAAGCTCACGGGGATGACGCCCTCGACGTTCAAGGGGATGGGGTCCCGCATGCCTTCGGGAGGGAGAGTGGGGCTGGATGAGGTGGGGTGATCGGCACGCCTCCCTTACCTCCTTTACCTCCCTTACCTCCTACTCTTCCTCCTGGCATTCACCGGCTCGCCTATCTTTGGGCAACATCAGGCTCCATGAAAACCACACGTGAACTCACCGCCATCATTGAGCGGGAAGGCAACGGCTACGTGAGCCTGTGCCCGGAACTGGACGTGGCCAGCCAAGGCGATACCATCGAAGAAGCACGGGCCAACCTGGTGGAGGCCCTGGAGTTGTTCTTCGAAACCGCTTCGCCCGGCGAAGTGCGCGAACGGCTGCACGAAGAGGTGTTGGTGACCCGTGTACGCGTGGCGGTGTAATGCGCACGCTGAGCGGGAAAGAGGTGTGCGCCATCCTGAAGAAGCACGGCTTCGATCAGGTGCGCCAACGCGGCAGCCACATCATCATGCAGAAGCAGGTGCCAGGCTCCACGATCACCGTGCCGGTGCCGGACCACAAGGAACTGCGGATCGGCACCTTGATGTCCATCATCCGCCAAAGCCAATTGGATCGTTCGTTGTTTGCGTGAGCAATGGTTTTTCGGCGAATGGAACAGGCGGAATTGCTGCCTTCAGCGTTCCCGCAAATGAGGAGAGGGAGAACAGTGGTGGCCGGAGTGCATTGCAGTGTGGCCAGCTGAACACGCTGCACCGCCGACCGCTTCCCGCATCATTCCACCACCAAGCGCAGCGCCTTGTCCGATGCGCCGTGCAGCAGGTAGAGGCCGGGGACCAGAACCGCCGTAGGGATCCGCATCCGCGGACCATTCACCAGCAAAGGCGTGCCGATCGCACGGCCATCCGCCGTGGTGAGCCGCAGCACCTGTCCGGGCGTGGCCCCGCTCAATACCGCCTCCTGCCCGCGCACCACGGGCACCGGAGCCAGCGCAACGCCGCCTGTGGCCGTGCCGGCAATGCCCGTGCAGTTCTCAATGGTGATGGTGGTGCTGTCGCTCGCGCTGCAACCGCCCTGTGTTGCGGTTACGGTGAAGGTGGTGGTCTGCGTGATGTCCACGTTCAGCGTGGCGGTTGTGGCGCCACCGGGTTGCCATACGTAGGTGCAGCCTGCGCAGGGTCCCGGGTCTAGCACGCCGGTGTAGCTGAAGCATGCGGTCTCATCATCGGGCAGTGCAGCGGCAGCATTTCCGGCGGTGAGCTGCGTGGTCACCTCGGCGCTGCTGCCGCATGCGTTGACGGCCGCCAGCGAAACAGTGACCGGGCCTGCGTTTTCAGCGACCACCCGCAGGGTGCCACCCGCCTGCGCGGCGATGGTCCATGCACCGGCGTTCCAGGTGTAGCTGCTTGCATCGCCGAAGGCATCGGCAGCCAGCGTTACCGTGTCGCCCACGCACCAGGCGGTGCTCACCACGTTGATGCCGAAGGGATCGAAAGGCACGCCGCTGCACCAGTTGTACAGGGCTACCGCGCCCTTGTCGCTTCCGGTCGGCAGCATCACGGTGCCCGGGCCGGGGTCGAAGTCCACCGTGTAGCCCTGGTTGAACGACCCCACTGCGAAGGAGCCTCCGCGCACATCGAAACCCTTGGCGACGGGATTGGTGCAATCGGTACCGCTGTATAGCGAGAGGTTGAAATCCACCAGTCCGCTCACGTTCATCTTGAAGAAGCGGTAGTAATTGGGCGAGCAGTTGTTGCTGTAGCAGCCCATGGCGCCGCCCTGCCCGTCCGGCAGGATGTCCCCCAGGCGCAGGTTGCCCGTGCTGGTGAGGCTGGTCTGGTACACTTGGTTGAGCACTTGGCCCGAGCGGCTGTACTTCAAGGCCCAGAAGCCGCTTCCGGCGGCGGCGGTGGCCATCAGGTAGGCATTGCCTGCTGCATCGGCGCCCAGCCGCTGCTCGCCAAAGCCGATGGCGCGGTGGGCCAGGTAGGTCAGCGTGCTGTCATAGCGCAGCAGGTACAGGGCATTGTTCGGCACGTTCACCACGTCAGGCCCGGGCTGCACGTCCACCTGGCCGCCGGAGGGCGCGCCGTTGTCCAGCTTGTGTACTACGTAGCATCCCGAGCCGTCCGGCAGCGCCACGATGTCGCGGGCATAGCTGAAGCCGCCGGGCCAAGCGCGCGCATCGGCCCAATGCAGGCTGCCGTCCGGCCGGTAACGCGCCATGAAGGGCCCGTAGGCCGAAGGGGGCAGCACCAGGTTGCTGATGCCCGGGCCAGGGTCCATGTCATACGTGCCCGGCCCCAGGTCGGCGGTGATGTACAGGTTTCCCGCCGGGTCGCAGCTGATGCCGCCATAGTTGTCGCTCATGTCCGTGCCGTTGCCGATGCTGAAGCCCCATTGGAACTGGCCGCTGCTGTTGTACTTGGCGTAGGTCTTTCCGGGGTCCACCAGGGTAACGTTCGGCCCGGGGTCCAGGTCCAGCTGGCCGGTGTTGAAGCCGAGGTACACGTACACGTTGTCGCTGCCGTCCACGGCCATATCGATGGCACTGAGCGATGGCGCGCTCAGGGTCTTGGTCCACAGCACCGTGCCGCTCGCGCTGTAGCGCTGCAACTTCACTTCGTTGGAGCCCGAACCCAGCGCGAACACATCGCCGTTCGCCGCGAATTTCACCCGGTTGATGCCTGCGGCGGCGGACGTGCCCCAGGAGAGGTCCATCTGCTGGGCATGGGCGGTGCTGAGCGCGCAGAGCAACAAGGCCGGGAGTACGTGTTTGGGCATCGGTGGATCGTTGGGGCAAGGATACGGAAAGGAGGAGGCGTTGTACACGGTGCTCCATCAGGTCGTGGTTCATCGCAGGGTACAGGCGTACCGAAATGGGGGGATTAAGATGGGGATGGAGGTGGCGGGGTTGGGGGGCGGACGAGTGCAGCGAGGATGCGACGTGACCTTGGTGTTCATCCTGGTCATCCTGCCCCCGACCAACGCGTATTCCTGGCCGTGCCCGTACTTTGATCCCCGAAAATGAAGGACATCGAAGCCATCGAACGCCGCCTCTGGGCCAGCGCCGACACCCTGCGCACCAACAGCAACTACGCCAGCAACGAGTACATGATGCCCGTGCTCGGCCTCATCTTCCTGCGCCATGCCTTCAGCCGCTTCCTGCTCGTGAAGGGCCGCCTGGAAGCCAACCTGCCGCAGCGCGGCGGCAAGGCGCGCGCCCTGCGCAAAGAGGACTTCAGCGGGCAGGGCTCCATCTACCTGCGGCCCGAAGCGCAGTTCGACCACCTGGTGGACCTCACCGATGGCGACGACCGCGCCGCCGCGCTGGAGCATGCCATGGAGAGCATCGAGAAGGATTACGACATGCTCAAGGGCGTGCTGCCCAAGAGCGAATACAAGGAGCTGGACAACGCCGTGCTCGGCAGCCTGCTGCGCACCTTCAACGACGAGGCGCTGAAGAAGGCCACCGGCGATGTCTTCGGCCGCATCTACGAGTACTTCCTCACCGGCTTCGCCGACCAAAAGGCCCACGACGGCGGCGAATTCTTCACGCCCGTTTCCCTGGTGCAGATGATCGTGAGCGTGATCGAACCCGACCATGGCACCGTGCTCGATCCCGCCTGCGGCAGCGGCGGCATGTTCGTGCAGAGCGCGCACTTCATCGAGAAGCTCCAACAGAACCCGCGCGAGCGCGCCACCTTCTTCGGCCTGGAGAAGAACGCCACCACCATCCGCCTGGGCAAGATGAACCTGGCCGTGCATGGGCTGGAGGGCAAGATCCAAAAGGCCATCACCTACTACGACGACCCGCACGAGCTGCTGGGCAAGGCCGATTACGTGATGGCCAATCCGCCCTTCAACACCGACGAGGTGGACGCCGACAAGGTGAAGAACGACCCGCGCCTGCCCTTCGGACTGCCCGGCGTGAACAAGAAGAAGAAGGTGAGCAACGGCAACTACCTGTGGATCTCCTACTTCTACAGCTACCTCAACGCCAGGGGCCGCGCCGGTTTCGTGATGAGCAGCCAGGCCAGCAGCGCCGGGCGCGACGAGGCCACCGTGCGCCGCAAGCTGGTGGAGACCGGCGCCGTGGACGTGATGATGGCCATCCGCTCCAACTTCTTCTACACCCGCACCGTGCCCTGCGAGTTGTGGTTCCTGGACAAAGCGAAATGCGCCCTCACCCCCGGCCCCTCTCCCAAGGAGAGGGGTGCATCGCGCCGGGGGCGCGATACCGTGCTCATGCTCGATGCGCGCAACGTGTACACCAAGGTCACCCGCAAGATCTTCGACTTCAGCCCCGGGCAGCAGGCCAACCTCAGCGCCATCGTATGGCTGTACCGCGGCCAGCGCCAACGCTTTCTGGACCTGGTGGCCCAGCACCTGCGCGATACCCTGCGCGCTGCGGAACAGTGCCTTGCCAAAACGAACGACGAAGGCGCGCTCTGGCACCCCATCGCCAATGTGCAGCAGCAGGGCGAAGGCACCCTGGCCCGCATGGAGCCGTTCCTGAAACAGCACAAGGACCACGAAACACTGAAACCAGTAATTGCCGAACTGCGCGAGGCATTGAAGCACTACGCCGCGCACAACGCGAGCTTCCGCAGCACGCTCACGAAGCTGCAGACCAAGGAGCTGATCGCCGCGCCCAAGGGCAGCGACAAGCTCGCCACTACCAATGCCGCCCTGCACCAGGCCGCCCAGGAGGTCGGCGCGCTGGCCGAGCTGGGCCACACGCTGGCTAAGGAAGCCGACCGCCTGCACAAGCTGCTGGCCAAGGCGCACGAGCTGTGCGAAAAGGAACTGAACGCCCGCGATGCGAAGCACTGGCCCGCGCAGGACCTGCGTCGCGACCTGAAGGTGCTGGCCGAGTTGCGCCCCCTGGCCGTGGACCAACTGAAGCAGGTGCGCTACCACCACCGCTACGCCCTGTGGCTGCAGGAGCGTTTCCCCGATGCTGAACTGCGCGACGTGGAAGGGCTGGTGAAACTGGTGGACCGCCAGGAGATCGAAGCCAACGACTGGAGCTTGACGCCGGGGAGGTATGTGGGCATTGCGCTCGACGATGAGGATGAGCAGGACTTTGATGAAGTGATGACCGGTATCAAGGAAGATCTGGTCGAGTTGAATAACCGTGCCTCCGAACTCGGTTTACAGATAATTGACCGACTGGAATTTGCGACGGCCTGAGCTATGAAGAAGTTGTTGGGTGAGTTGATCGATTCAAGAGATCTCGAATTGCAGACCGGACCTTTCGGTACGCAGCTTCCGGCTTCCGCTTATGTCGAAGAAGGAACACCGGTGATCAATGTGCGGAACATCGGATACGCCGAGCTAGTTGAGGAGAAGCTGGAGTTCGTTCCGGAGGAGGTAACGCGTCGCCTCTCTCAACACATCATTAGAGCAAATGACATCGTGTTCGGTCGGAAGGGCGCGGTCGACAGACACCTCTACGTGAATCTTGAGGCTGATGGCTGGATGCAGGGTGGTGATTGCATCAGGCTGCGTTCACTGACCGACAAGGTGAACATGCGATACCTTTCCTACAGCTTCTTGAGCGAATATCATCGGAAATGGATGCTGAACCAGGGTGGGAACAAGGCCACCATGGCTGCGCTCAATCATGATGTGATCCGCAGAATTCAAGTTGAGCTGCCCAAGCGCGATGTACAAGATGAGATCGCCTCGATCCTCTCTTCCTACGACGAGCTGATCGAGAACAACCGGAAGCGGATCAAGTTGCTGGAGCGTGCGGCGCGGCTGCTGTACACCGAGTGGTTCGTGCGGGGGCGCTTTCCGCGGTGGGAGGGGGTGAAAAAGAAGGATGGGGTGCCGGAGGGGTGGGAGAAGAAGACCATAGATGACGTCGCAGAAACCATTGGTGGAGGAACACCGAAGACGGAAGTCAGAGAGTATTGGGAGGATGGGGAGATCACATGGTTCTCGCCAAGAGATCTCACTGCAAACGGTGATCTGGTGATCCTCGATTCAGAGAACAAGATCACAGAGCGCGGATTCGCAAGCTGTTCGGCGAAGCTGCTTCCACCGGAAGCGATTCTAATGACCAGTCGAGCCACGATCGGGGTGATCGCAATATGTGAGAAGCCAAGTACTACCAACCAAGGCTTCATTTCGCTTGTCCCGAGGGAGGAGAATACACGGATGTACATCCTATTCAACTTGTTGAGCCGCAAGGACGAATTGATGAGCAATGCGCAAGGCTCCACATTCGCCGAGATCAACAAGAGCACGTTCCGAGGCCTGACTATTCGTATGCCCAGCCGTGATGTATTGGCCAAGTTCGAGCTGCTGGTTTACGATATGATCAAACAGGTCAGAATACTTAAGAAACAGAACGCCGCCCTCACGCGCGCTCGGGACCTGCTGCTGCCGCGGTTGATGGGCGGGCGGGTGAAGGTGTAACCCCCAGAACCAGGATGCGTGCTGGTGCCCACGGGTCTTCAACGCCGTACCGTGTACAAGCTCATGCTTGCACCCTACCACCAGCGACCACCGCTCTAACTTAGCGGCAGCAATGGCTTCCAGCGCAACACCCCTACCTGTTTCCAAAGCCGTTCTGGCCTGGGCGCGGATAAGCGCGGGCTTAACCCTGGAACAGGCGGAGCATAAGGCCGGGCATTCGAAGGAGAAGATCCTTGCCTGGGAGCGCGGCGAGGGCGTGCCGAGCTATCCGCAACTGGAAGACCTCGCTTACAAGGCCTACAAACGGCCCATCGCCTTGTTCTTTCTGGCCGAACCACCGGCAGAGCCCTCCATCACCCAGGACTTCCGCAACCTCACCAATGCGGAGGCCGAACACCTGGGTTTCCAAACGCGCATCGCACTGCGCAAAGCGAAGCATGTGCAGGCCCTGATGGGCGAACTGCGCCCACCCGGTGAGCGTGCGCGCTTGCTGGAGTTCAAAACCACCACCAAGGAGGATCCCGAGCAAGTGGCCGCGCGCTTCCGCAGCTTCATCGACCTGCCCATCGCCACACAAAAGCAGTTCCGCACGGGCGACAACGTGTCGCAATTCCGGCCCTTCGTGGAAGCCATGGGCGTGCTGGTGCTGAAGCTGGACATGCCCTTGGAAGAAGCCAGGGCCTTCGCCCTCAGCGGCGAACATCCCGTGATCGTGCTGAACGCGAAGGACAAGGAGAACGCGCAGCTCTTCAGCCTCTTCCACGAGGTTTGCCACCTGTTGTTCAACACCAGCGGCGTATTCCGCGACGAGGACGGCCATTTGCGGCAGGAGTACCGCGCGGTGGAGGACTATTGCAACCGGTTCGCTGCGGCTTTCCTTGTGCCGCGCGATGCCTTGCTGGCCGAGGTGAAGAAGTTGTCACTGTCCGGGGAATGGACCGATGCGGAATTGGGCAAGCTCGCCGGCATTTTCAAGGTGAGCCGCGAGGTCATTTACCGCCAGTTGGTCGCGTTGAACATGGCCGATGCGGATGACCTGTGGCCGCGCCGCCGCCTGTGGGCGGCCCAGGCCAAGGCCACCAGCAAGGAGAAGAACGAGAAGCTCAAGGAGAAGGACGGCGGCATGCCCGGCTGGATGCGGACGCGCTATGAGAAGGGCGACCTCTTCGTTCGCAGCGTGTACGATGCGTACGCCGCCGACCGCATCACGCTGGCCGATGTGAGCCAATACCTGGAGGTGAAGGTGGAGCAAGTGGAACGGCTGGTGGAGGAGGTGTACCGATGAGCGATGCACCAGAGCCACCGGCCCCGGAGCATGTGCTCGATACGAGCGCATTGATCGACCTGAAGAACGGGTATCCCGAAGCCTCGTTCCCGTCGCTATGGAGCAAATTCAACGCGCTTTGCGATACGGGCCGGATCATTTCCGCACGCGAAGTGCGCCGTGAGATCGAAGCTGGATCGGACCAACTGCCCGCCTGGGCGAAAGCACGGCCGTCGATGTTCCTGATGCCAACGCCGGAGGAAGCCGCGCTCGTCGGTTCGCTCCAGGCGCAGTTCCCGAGTTGGGTGGACCCCACCGGCACGAAGCCGATGGCCGACCCATTCGTTCTCGCCATGGCCAAGGCGCGCGGTCTTCCGCTGATCACCCACGACAAGAAGCAACTCTTGCACGCTGCCCGGCAGTTGAAGGTGGAGTGCATACGGATCCCTCAACTGATCGCACTGCAAGGCTGGCAGTTCTGATCCTCGGCCCATGTACTACCGCCGCCGCCTGCTCCTTTCCTTGCTCCAAGCCGTAGGCGGCCGTGTGGAGAAGATGCGGCTGCACAAATTGCTGCAGCTGGGCATACCCAGCGATGAGCGGCAGGAACTGCACAGCCAGGCCGACCGCGACGCGCTCTTTCGCCACTATGCCGCCCGCACACTGCCGAACACGCGCGAAGCACAGGAGCACCTGGCCGCGTTGGTGGCCACCGAAGGACGCGTGGCCATTATGTGTTTCGAGCATGAACAGCACTGCTGCCACCGGGGCACTCTGGCGCAGGCGGTGTTACGCCTGCCCGATTTCAAAGGGCAACTGATCCATTTGTGAGCATGCGTAGGAAAGTCCTGCTCACGGTAACCACCTACCCGCTGCCCTCGAAGACCTACGATGAGTTGGCCTGCACGGCATGGACTATGCCCATGCACCGCCGCGCATGGAACGTTGTACGGCCACCGAACGGCGGCGATACGGCCTTGGAAGAGGGAGGCTTAACGGACACAAGGGCGCTTTGGCGCACCTGAAACCCGTTGGTTGACAGCGCAATACATCCGCGAGAATCAATAACATCAAATGTTTGATGTTATTTACCTATTTTAGCGTCATCGATTTGAGTTTATCACACACGCATGCTGGAGATCCCTGATAACGAAGTACTTGATGCACTGCGGGAAGAGAACCCGTGGTGGCAGCCGGGTGGAGGGGTGGATGCCCTGACCCGCAGCCTTCCGCGCCGCGCCTACCTGGCTTCGTTCACCGAGCTGGTGCAACAGGTGGACGTGCAGCGCGCGGTGGTGCTCATGGGACCCAGGCGCGTTGGCAAGAGCGTGCTGGTACACCATTGCATCCACGAGCTGCTCACCCGGCATGGTGTGCAAGGCCGCGATGTGTTGTACGTAATGTTGGAGAAGCCCATCTACGCGCAGCTCTCGCTGGGCGACCTGGTGGCGCGTTTCCGCCAGTTGTACAAGCGACCGCCCGGCCAACGCCTCTACATCTTCTTCGATGAGATCCAGTACCTGGTCGATTGGGAGGTACACCTGAAGACCCTGGTGGACCAGCACCGCGACCTGCGCATGGTGGCCACCGGCAGCAGCGCCGCCGCGCTGAAGCGCCGCAGCAAGGAAAGCGGCGCGGGGCGCTTCACGGACTTCACCCTGCCGCCGCTCACCTTCGCCGAGTACCTGCGCTTCATCGGCCGCGAGGATGAACTGATCCGCACCGAGGATGGCGCGAGCGCACCGCGCTACGTCACCAATAACATCACCGCGCTCAACAACGCCTTCGTGGACTACCTGAACCACGGCGGCTATCCCGAGGCGGTGGCCAACCCCGCCGTGGCCGCCGATCCGCAGCGCTACATCAAGAGCGACATCATCGACAAGGTGCTGCTGCGCGACCTGCCCACCCTGTACGGCATCACCGACATCCAGGAGCTCAACCGCCTCTTCACCACCCTGGCCTACCACACCAGCCGCGAGATCACCATCGAGGAACTGAGCAAGACCAGCAACGTGGCGCGCAACACGCTGATCAAGTACATGGACTACCTGGAGGCCGCCTTCCTGATCCGCCACATGCGCCGGGTGGACGAGGACGCGGCGCACTTCAAGCGCAAGGCCACCTTCAAGGTCTTCCTCACCAACCCCACCATGCGCAGCGCCCTGTTCAAGCCCTTGCGCATGGGGCACGAGTCGCTGCCCTTGCTGGTGGAAACCGCCGTGTTCGCCCAGTGGATCCACAACAGGGACTTCATAGAGAGCCTGCACTACGCGCGCTGGAAGAGCGGCGAGATCGACTTCGTGAGCCTCGATCCGCTCGGCAGGCCACGCTTCGCCGTGGAAGTGAAATGGACCGATGCCACGCCCGATGACCCGCGTCCGCTCAAGGGCATGGTGGCCTTCTGCAGGAAACATCCGATGGCACGCACGCCGTTGGTCACCACCATCACCCGCTCCGGGCACATCACCTACCTGGACCAGGAGATCGAGTTCGCACCGGCCAGCCTACATTGCTACACCGTGGGGAAGAACTCCCTGGAGCGCACGGTGCGCTACTGAACCACGAGCGAATGCCCTACACCGAAGACACCCTCGTGCAGCAGACCACCGCCGAGTACCTGCACCAGGAACTCGGCTGGGACAGCGTGCTGGCCTACGATAAGGAGGCCTTCGGTGAAGGCGGCTTGCTGGGCCGCGCGAGCGATCGCGACATGGTCCTTGCCCGCGACCTGCTGGCCGCATTGCGCAAGTTGAACCCGGACCTGCCGGAGGAGGCATACACCGAAGCGGCCAAGAAGCTCACCGCCTACGCGGAAAGTCAGAGCGCCTTGCAGACCAACCGCGACCTGTACGAGCTGGTGCTCAACGGTGTGCCCACGCACTACCGCAACGCCGAGGGCCAGCTGGAGCTTGGGCGCTTGCGCGTGATCGACTTCGATGAGCCGAAGAACAACCGCTTCCTGTGTGTGCGCGAACTGTGGATCCGCGGCAACTACCACCGGCGCCGCGCGGACATCATCGGCTTCGTGAACGGCCTGCCGCTGCTCTTCATGGAACTGAAGAACGTACACAAGGACCTGCGCAGCGCGTTCGAGCAGAACCTGAAGGACTACAAGGACACGGTGCCGCACCTGTTCCACCACAACGCCTTCATCGTACTGGGCAACGGCATCAAGGCGAAGCTCGGTTCGCTCAGCAGCAAATACGCACACTTCCACGAGTGGAAGCGCCTGCACGAGGAGGACCCCGGCGTGGTGGACATGGAAACGCTGCTGAAGGGCATCTGCCAAAAGCGGAACTTCCTGGACCTGCTGGAGAATTTCATCCTCTTCGACGAGAGCAGCGGCAAGCTGGCCAAGATCATCGCCCGCAACCACCAGTTCCTCGGCGTGAACCGCGCCATGGAAGCGGTGCGGCAGCGCACGGAGCGCAAGGGCCGGCTCGGCACCTTCTGGCACACGCAGGGCGCGGGCAAGAGCTACAGCATGGTGTACTTCGCCCGCAAGGTGCGCCGCAAGGTGGGCGGTGGCTTCACCTTCATCGTGCTCACCGACCGCGACGACCTGGACAAGCAGATCTACGACACGTTCGCGGGCTGCGGCGTGGCCAACAACGACCAGGAACGCTGCCGCGCCACCAGCGGAGCCGACCTGCGCGCCATGCTGAAGGAACACAAGGCCTTCGTGTTCACGCTGATCCAGAAGTTCAACAAGGATGTGGACCCGGCAGCGCCATGGACCGGGCGCGACAACGTGATCGTGATGAGCGACGAGGCGCACCGCAGCCAATACGGCCGCCTCGCGCTGAACATGCGCAACGCCCTGCCCAAGGCCAGCTTCATCGGTTTCACCGGCACGCCGCTCTTCAAGGACGACGAGATCACCAGCAAGGTCTTCGGCGACTACATCAGCACCTATGACTTCGACCGTGCGGTGAAGGACCATGCCACCGTGCCGCTCTACTACGATGCGCGCGGTGAACGCCTGGGCGTGGCCACCTCGGAGATCAACGAACGCATCGCCGCCAAGCTGGAGGAACTGGAGATCGAGGACATCGACACGGCGGCGAAGCTGGAGAGCGACCTGCGCCGCGACTACCATGTGATCACCGCCGAGAAGCGGCTGGACCAGATCGCCCGCGACTTCGTGCAGCACTACAGCACCGCGTGGGAAAGCGGCAAGGCCATGCTCGTGTGCATCGACAAGCTCACCTGCGGCCGCATGTACGCGCTGATCGACCGCTACTGGGCCGAACGCATCGGGGAGTTGGAACGGTCGCTGTCGAACTTGGAGGATGAGCAGGAAGTGCAGTACCGGCAACGGCAGATCGCGTGGATGCGCGGAACGCGCATGGCCACCATCTTCAGCCAGGAGCAGAACGAAGTGGACAAGTTCAGGAAGTGGGACCTCGACGTGCTGCCGCATCGGCAACTGATGAACGATGGCTTCGAGACCCCGGACGGCAGGCGCATCGCCGTGGACGATGCCTTCAAGAAGGACGAGCACCCCTTCCGCATCGCCATCGTGTGCGCCATGTGGCTCACCGGCTTCGACGTGCCCAGCCTCAGCAACCTCTACCTGGACAAGCCGCTGAAGGCCCACACGCTGATGCAGGCCATCGCCCGCGCCAACCGCGTGTACGAGGGCAAGGTGAACGGCCTCATCATCGACTACTGCGGCATCGTGCGCGATCTGCGCGCCGCGCTCGCGGTCTTCGCAGGCCACCAGGGCGCGGGCAAGGTGGGCGGCGAAGGCACGGATCCGGGCCTCGACCCAACGAAACCCGCCGACGAGGAATTGATCCCGCTGCTAAAGGAAGCGGTGGATGCCGTGAAGACCTTCCTGCTGGACCGCCGGGCCGGTCTGTCAACGCTGCTCACCACCAAAGGCTTCGCGCGCAACAAGGCCATCGCCGATATCAAGGACGCCGTGAACACCAACGACGAGAGCCGCAAACGCTTCGAGGTGATGGCGCGTGAAGTGTTCAAACGGTTCAAAGCCTGCCTCACGCTCTCCGGCGTGAACGACTTCCGGCACGACTACGACGCCATCAACATCGTGTACAAGAGCCTGCAGCAGGACCGCGATGCCGCCAACATCGACGACATCCTCAAGACCTTGCAAGGCGTGATCGACGAGGCCATCATCCTGCGCCCGGCCATGGCGGCCGAACCCAGGCTCTACGACATCAGCAAGATCGATTTCGAGCGCTTGCGCCAGGAATTCGAGAAGAGTGAACACAAGCACACGGCCGTGCAGCAATTGAAGGACCTGGTGGAGAAGAAGCTCGAACGGCTCATCCGCACCAATCCCTTGCGCACCGACTTCCAACAGCACTATCAGGAGCTGATCGACCGGTACAACAGCGAGAAGGACCGCCTCACCATCGAACAGACTTTCGAGGCGTTGCTGAAGTTCAACGAGAGCCTCGACGAGGAACAGGCCCGCGCCATCCGGGAGGGCCTGGATGAGGAGTCACTCGCGCTCTACGACCTGCTCCGCAAGGATGGCTTGGTAAAGAAGGATATCGACCGCATCAAGAAGGTCGCCTTTGAGTTGCTTGAGAAGCTCAAGGCCGAGAAGCTGAAAGTGGACCAGTGGCGCGAGAAGGAAGCCACGCGCGATGCCGTTCACATGACGATCTACGATTTCCTCTACGACGATCGCACCGGACTTCCCGCCGAGGCCTACACCGAAGATGAAGTGAAGCAGAAGGCGGACACGGTGTTCTGGCATGTGGTGGGCCAGTACGGGGCGGGGGCTTCGGCGTAGGTCCGAAAGAGGAACGGAACCACCTTAAGCCCACTGTGATACCTCCCACACGATCCGCGCGATCTTCGCCCCCCCCATAAACTCCCTCCCACCCAAACGCACCTCCCACCGCCCCTTCCCCGGCGAAACCGAGATCAGCCGCTTCGAGCTGATGCGCGTGTTCGATGGCGACGCGGCCTGGGTGCGTGAATTGGAGGAGAGTATTTTCTGCCGGTGCCCGGTTCCGGCGAAACGGCTCATTCAGTACAAGGTGTTCGTGAACGACCTCCACGACCTGGTACTACGCGGCCTGTGCAGCGGCTGCAACACCATCGCCGCGCGCTACATGGAGAGCGGAAGAAGGGGTGAAGGGCAAGCCCGCCACACAGACAAAGTGGATATCTGCTGTTCTCACAGCCGCATCATTCCCTTCACCACGGCTCGCACCTTCTCCAGGTCAAGTGGGTGCAGCTGGCCGAGTGTGCGGCCCAGGCGCTCCTCGGATACCGAACGCAGTTGGTGGCAGAGGGCGAAGGAATCCTAGGTGAGCCCATTCCCGCCCCCCTTCAACACCACGGTGGTGAACAGTTCCACCGGGGGCTTATTCCCGCTGACCGGCACGGCGATGAGCAATTGCAGCGGTGGCCAATGCACCAGCACCACGCAAGGCCGGTGCTTGCGCTGCTCGCGTCCCTTGGTGCCCGGAGGCATGCCCAAGTCCACATGGATCAACGTTCCGGGCCTCAACAATTGCATCAGAGCCGGAGCCAATCTCCCAACCCAAGGTCGGCCATGCGCTGCTGGCTTTTGGTCCACGCAGCGGGCAATGGCTCGGCGGCGAGCGTTGCCGCAGATTCCGGTGCGCGCACCACGCCGAGCAGGCGAGCACTGCCAGCATAAGTCTGGGTGGCGTTCACCAGGTAGCGGTTCAGGGCGGCCATGCGGACCGAGGTGATCCGGACCTCCTTGTCCAGCACCGCATCGGCCATCAGCATGGCCACTTCCATGTCCATGGAAGCATGCAGCCACCCGAGCAGTACCTGGGCGGCTTCCTGGTTGGGCACCCCCACGAGCAGTGCCGATTCGAATTGGGAGAACTGCAGGTCGCCAAGCTGCTCCAATGGTGCTGCATCCACCTCGTTCAGGTCAGCACCCGCTTTCTTCAGGGAACCGAGCATCTCCTGCTGGGCGTGCAGGGCGAAGCGCATGTTGGCCAGCAGCACGCCATGCTCATCATCGGCTTCCGATCGTTGCATCCGCGCTTCCAGCTCATCAACTTGCTCACGCAGGTCGATCCCCTCGGCGAGGACCCAACGCATGGCGCGGATGCGCAACGCAAACTGCTCATCACGTAGTGTGGCCGCCTGTTCCGGCAAGTTCTTCCGGCTACCGAGCAGTTCGTTCACCTTGGCCAGGAACGCGCGCATGGACCGGTGCAGGGGATTGCTCCCCTGCCGGGTGATCATCTTCAGTGGAAGGAAAATGCTGTCCATGGTTGGTGCGCCGTCGAGCATGGTTCAAAGATACGGGAGGCACACACGTGTGACCGGCCCGCCCCCGATACAAACCTTCCCCATCTTCTTGTAACACGCTTGGCCAGAGTGCGCCGGACCTTTGCATCGTCAAACACCGAAAGACGATGAACACCACACCCACCGAGACCTTGCGCTTCACCACCACCGGTATCACCTGCGGGGGCTGCGCCAACAGCGCCACCAACATCCTGAAGCGGCTGCCCGGCGTGGTGGCCGTGCGCGTGGATGCCGCCAGCAACACCGCCGAGGTGGAGGTGGAACGCGGCACCGTCAACCTGGACGTGC
This sequence comes from Bacteroidota bacterium, assembly GCA_018266685.1. GTDB lineage: Bacteria > Bacteroidota > Bacteroidia > Flavobacteriales_F > PHOS-HE28 > PHOS-HE28. The sequence continues at coordinate 131 of JAFDZY010000117.1, read as the reverse complement.
TGCAACACGCCCTGAAACCCGCTGGCTACGGATTGATCTCTGAAAAGACCCATGCATGATGTAGAGATGAAGTGAAGAAGGAACTCCCAGCTTTTTTCACCTCCTCACCTCCTCACTTCTTCACCTCTTCA
>JAFDZY010000116.1 GCA_018266685.1 Bacteroidota bacterium | reverse complement strand
GGCGATGGCACCGTGGAAGGCGTGGTGATCGAGAACAACAAGACCGGCGAGAAACGCAACCTCGAGGTCACCGGCCTGTTCATCGCCATCGGCCACAAGCCCGCCACCGAGCTCTTCAAGGGCTGGCTGGACATGGACGAAATGGGCTACCTGAAACACACGCCCGACCGCACCAGCACCAAAATCCCCGGCGTGTTCGTGGCCGGCGACTGTGCGGACCACGTGTACCGCCAGGCCGTTACCAGCGCGGGCACCGGCTGCATGGCCGCCCTGGACGCCGAGCGTTGGCTGGCCGCGCAGGGGTAAAACAGTACTCTTTTAATGGACAAGGGATGGACGCGAGTGCATTCGCGTCCATCCCTTGTCCATTATCAAGATCAACCCATGCGCTCCGGGGTAATTTCGCCCCCCAACGAGAAACCAACCACAATGACCTGCACTTCCCGCCCATTTCTTTCCATCGCACTGGGCCTCATCTTCGCGCACGTCACAAATGCCCAGTACACCACGCCCGGCACGGGCCTTTCATACACCTTGGCGGACCTCGTGGCCATCTCCGGCGGTGTGATCACCTCCACCTCGGACACCAGCTACCTGCAAACCACCGACTTCACCCTGGCCGCCACCGACACCCTGCTGATCGACGAGGACCTCACCTGGGCCGTGGCAAGCAGCGCCGCCATCAACATTTTCGGCAGCTTCATCGCTTCGGCACCGTTGCAAGCCGTGATCACTGCTGACGAGCCCGCACTACACCATCAAGGCATCCGTTTCGAAGATGGCTCCCACATCAACCTCGTGCGCGTGTCCATCACGGATGGCGGAGGCATCAAATGCCTGACCAATGACCTTATGCTGGCCTACTGCACCATCACCAACCAAGCTCCCAACGCCACCTTCGGCGCGGCTTTGGAGCTGTCCGATGGCAAAGTGTACCTCCATCATGTGACGTTCGAGGACAATGAAATGGCCGCCATTTCCTCCGCAGCCAATGGCGCGGCGGCACCGCAGATCACGGACTGTGTGTTCCTGCACAACGGCTCCGCCAATACCAACCGGCCACAGATCAACCTCGGGCCTTCCGGCACCGACACCACCTTGATCCGTGACAACACTGTGATCGGCGATCCAGCGAACACCTTGGTCGGTGGGATTGCTTTCTCCTCCCTGCTGGGAAATGAAGGACATGCGGTGATTGATTCCAACACGGTGACGGACAACCGCTACGGCATCGCCGTGATCGGCAACAACATTTCCTCGACGATCGCCCACAATATCATTGCCGACAACAACACACAGGGCGACCCGAACCTCGGGGGTAGTGGCATCAACCTGAACAGCACCACCACCAACATATCCGTAGTGTCCGGCAATACGATCACCGGAAACTTATGGGGGATCACCCTGCAAGGCACCGTGACCACCAACCTGGGCGATACCACCGCCACCAACTACAACCCCGGCGGTAACGCGTTCGCCAATAACGGCAACGGTGGGGTGATCTACGCGCTGTACAACAATACACCCAACCCGGTGCCCGCCATGAACAACTGCTGGGACCTCGACAACCCTTCCATCGATTCCACCGCCGCTGCGGCCGTGATCTTCGATGTGGCGGACATCGGCACACTGGGCCAGGTGTTCTTCATGCCACTCGGCACCTGCGACATCAACACGGGCGTGGATCAGGCCACCCCGACGGAGCCTGTGATCACGGTCTTCCCCAACCCTTCCAACGGCCAGGTACGCATCACCAGCAAGCTGCCGATCGAAACCGTTACGCTGTTCAATGCGAATGGTCAGTTGGTACGCACGCAGCGCGACCCCGTGAAAGGCCCGTGGACTTTAGGCAACCTTGGAACGGGCTTGTACCTGCTGAAGGCCACCACCCCTGCTGGTGTGGAGTACACCCAGCGGATCGTGGTGGAATGAAGTGATACCTCAGGGTCCCCTTCGGGAGACCGCTGAGGGAGCTGGTCCCATCAAGGTCTCGCGCAGCGGACCTTGACGATGGGAGGGAAAATACCTCAGGGTCCCCTCCGGGAGACCGCTGAGGGAGTGTTGGCGGCCATTCTGAACTACTACCTCCGCACACTGATCACATCATGTACCAAAAACGCCAGCGCCTTGCCTACGATGCGCCCTTGCGATGGCGTGGTGGGCGCGGCTTCCGGAAGGTGTATGTATGGCACCGGGCGCGGTGAGCCCATGATCCGCCGCAGGTAATAGCGCGCTTCCTCCAGCACCATGCCGCTAGGGCTGAACGCCGATGAGGGCATGTGGCGGATCACATCCATGTCCAACTCCACGCAGAGCGGCGTGTGTTCCGCATCCACATAAGCGCCGAGCTCCTTGTGGAACAGCAAGGGATCCATCATGTACTCGGCATAAAAGGTGTGGTACACCTCGTGGTCGTCCATGAACTGCAGGATGGCCTCGCTGTTGCGCGCGCGGTGCAGGGCAAACACGGCATACTTGCGGATGAAGCCGTTGATGATGCCGTAACTGAACGAATTGCCGCTGTGCCTTCCCTCCAGCGGCCGGCAATCGGCGTGCGGGTCCAGGTTGATCACGTCCACCGCGTGGCCCAGCACCTTGCTTGCCGCCTGGATCAGCGGATAGGCGTTGTTGTGCCCGCCACCGATGACAATGGGCACTTTGCCCGCCTGCATGATGGGCAGCACCGTGCGCAGCACCAGTTCATCCAACTCTTCCACTTGCTTGCGCATGGTGGCCTGGTCCAGTTCCGCGTCAGGGTCCAGGTGGTCGATGCGGCCCAGCAGGTGCAGGCTGCCCGGCGTGATGAAGCGGTTGGCCTGCAGGTTGAGGAAGTTGGGCAGGAAGGCATCGAAGCCGTTGTGGGCACCGCCCAAACCGTTGTTGGCACGCGGGCCAAT
>JAFDZY010000115.1 GCA_018266685.1 Bacteroidota bacterium | reverse complement strand
GGGTATGGGGACATCGGTGTTGACGGCAGCCAATTTGAGCAGAACCACAACCTGATCAACAGTGACAACAACTACAAGTACGACAAATTGGGCAACCTGATCCAGGACAAGCGCGAGGAGATCGCCAACATTGAATGGACTGTGAGCGGGAAGGTGAAGCGCATCACCCGCACGGCGGACAGCACCAAGCCGCCCTTGGAATTTGCGTATGGTGCCGATGGGCAGCGGATCTCCAAAACAGTTGGCGATCCATTGAACGGAGGATACAAGGAGTATTACCTTCGTGATGCCCAAGGCAATGTGATGGCCATGTACCGCCACCATTTGATCCCGGTGCCCAACACCGATCCACAGGAATATGAGGCCAGCCTGAAGGTGGTGGAACGGCCCATTTACGGCAGCCGCCGCATAGGCAGCTACACGGGGCAAAAAGAACTGGCGGTTACGCAGACCATCACCAACTACCCCTACACGCAGTCCATGCAGGCACCGCTGAAGCGGTACGAGCTTACCGACCACCTGGGGAACGTGGCCACGGTGGTGACGGGCCGGCTGCTGGACGGGGCAGGCGCGGGCAGTGCCAAACAGGCGGAGGTGGTGAGCGCGCAGGGGTATGAGGCGTTCGGGTCGTTGCTACCTGGGCGGAACTACAGCAGCTCGAATTACCGGTGGGGCTTCCAAGGACAGATCAAGGATGATGAGATCTTCGGAGCTACGGGTACCAGCTATGCGTTCGAGTACCGAATGCACGACCCACGCGCCGGAAGGTTCTGGAGTATCGACCCGCTGGCGGCGAAATACCCACATAACTCGCCGTATGCCTTCAGCGAGAACAGGGTAATTGATAAGGTCGAGTTGGAAGGACTGGAAACAAAGGACCCTCCGCTTTGGGCTTGTCCAGCACTGACCACTCCACAGGAAAAGACACTTCAGCAAAAGTGGGATGAATTTAAGGTTGCTGATTTGATTCCTAAACATCTAATCGCGTGGTCATTACCGGGAGGTAAGCAATATGCTCGTGAGAATTGGACCGCTCGTGATTGGACCCAATTCGGGTTTGAGGCTGTAAGTACTGCCGCCCTCTTTCTACCTGCTGGCGAAGCAGCAGCTTTCACCCGGACGGCACGTATTGCAGGTGAAGTTGATCCTCTGATCGCTATGCAGTCGAGGTTCGCCGTAGCCGACGCAACAACGACGACTGCATTCCGAGTTGAAAGTGCTGCAAACGCAAGACTTTCCATTTCTGCCACGGGGGACGTGGCCGTCCAAGGGGAGAACATGCTCTTCCTGAACTTCGGACAAGAAGCGCGTGCAGCCTCATTCCTCGAACGCCGCCTCGGTCAAGGATATGAGGGTAGTCAGATTAAGTCCTTCGAGGTTCGGTCAAGTTTCCTCGATCAACTCAGATCGGGTTCGGTACTTGAAAGTGAGGCAAGCCAATTCCCACAGGCTCCTTTGCGTGTTGACGTGAAGACTCCTGATCAATTTGGCTTGCGTCCTGCCCAAATTCAAGAACTGAAGTCGAACATTGTTCAGGGTTCAGGCAAAACAAACTAATGAGTAACGAAGCCGAGTTGAGGCGGTTGACAGTTGGACCTATCGATAACGAGGCTCCCAACAGCTTCTTGGTTGATTTTGTCGCTGAATGCGTACCCGATGCTGTAACAACTCTGCGCAAAGTCAAAGAGGTGTGGGCTATTGTTCTTGCGCACAACCTACAAGCTCCAAATCTTGACCGATGGCGCGACCTGCTTCCTGAATGGTTCATAGCTCAATGTGGTCCCGAGATCAGTATGGAAGAGGCATTACGGAGACGCGCTTTGCCAATGGAGGAAAGAATACGCTATGCGCAGACTTGGTCTTTAAGTGCGTGGGTTCACTGGCTCCAGCCCTCTGAACGACACTGGTCTTGGTGGACAGCAACTCCGATTTCAAGCTCCATTCTGAGAATAACTGTCGCGGCGAACAGCCATCCTTTCCCTTCGGGATCTTTGGAATGGCTTCTCAAGTGCTGTGGTGCGCACCACGTTGACGAGTCATAACCCTGAACTCGCGAGAGCGTCCTTCGCTAACGCGGATGTTCGCTGGTTCAGCTCTGTGACCCGCTCCATGTACCCCTCTTGGGCAAGAACTTATCAACACCCGGCCAAACCGCCGGAAACCCTTGCCCCGCCTGCCTTTCCTTCCGTTTTGCCCTTCTTCCTTCCTTAGCCCGCTCCCGCCTCGGTTCAGGCGGGTTGGAGGGGTGGGTGGGCGCCCCCCGAACACCCCCGTAAAAAGCCCGCAAAACAGAGCGCGGATCAAAAGCCCAAAAAGAAGGAAGAGCGCGAAAAACAATACCCACCACCACAGTAGCAAGCCCAGCCGCGACAAGCACGGCCAGCAAGCAAGCCAAAGCCCTGTACCGCCTTGGCGGTATGGCAAGCCCGCGAGAACGCCCGCCCGCAAAGGCCCGGCCCTGCACCGCCAGCGGTGCGACCACCTCCCCGACCGGCAAGAGCAAGCCCCGTCCGCGACAAGCACGGCCAGCAAGCAAGCCCGGCCCCGCACCGCCAGCGGTGCGATCACCTCCCCGACCGGCAAGAGCAAGCCCAGCCGCGACAAGCACGGCCAGCAAGCCCGCACAACTGCAAGCCAAAGCCCCGCACCGCCAGCGGTGCGATCACTTCCCCGACCGGCAAGAGCAAGCCCCGTCCGCGACAAGCACGGCCAGCAAGCCCGGCCCGTTACAAGCCCCGACCGGAATACCCCGATCCCGGCGCTCGGCTTAACCAGTAATGTCAATGATCTGCCGAGTGCCCAGCACTTAATCCGTCTCAGGCGGGCTCCTGCTACTTTCGTCATTCCATGAGTGAACACCTCCCACTGGCGCGTGCATCCACGCACGTGCCCGCCACCCCCCGCGATACCCCTTGAAAAAAACCCTTCGGAATCTCGCTGCGGCCGGGCCTTGAAGGATGGACCAAGACAAAAGCTACCTTCACGGCGCATGCCAAGGAGGAACATGCTGTGCGGAATAGAAGGGATGGCCATGTACCGCCACACCAACACCGGCCCCAAAAGCCTGAAGGTGACCGAACGGCCCGCGGTTCCAAAACGTGAACTTGGCATGGGCCGGCGTGATCACGCACTGGATCAAGACGCTGAACCTGCGCGAGGCGCAGCACCGGGCGGGACACCGGTACGTGAGCAGCACCGAGGCCTACTTGATCAACGACCTGGAAGGCTTGGCGGAGGACGTGGAAAGGTTCCATCCGATCGGCTGAATGTTCAAGGTCACAGACTGTGATCTTGAACAAGCCAACAAACCAAGTTCGCCCCATGAGCAAGAAGAACATCCCGGCGGTCAGTGATGATATGGTCATGAGCAAGATCCATACGGTTCGCGGCCATAAAGTGATGCTGGACCGTGACCTGGCCGAGCTCTACGGCGTGGAGACCAAGGCGCTCAAACAGGCAGTCCGGCGCAACACGGAGCGCTTCCCGGAGGACTTCATGTTCGAGATGAGCAAGGAGGAGTTCGAGCAATGGAGGTCACAAACTGTGACCTCCAATCCGGGAGACCGGAAGGGCTTGCGCTATGCGCCGTTCTGCTTCACAGAACACGGTGTGCTGATGCTCTCCAGCGTGTTGAACAGCGCGGCGGCAATCGCCGTCAACATCCAGGTGATCCGCGTGTTCGCCAAGATGCGCGAGCTGCTGGTAGGGCACAAGGACATCCTCTTGGCCTTGGAAAAACTGAGCGGCACGGTGAGCCATCACAGCCGTGACATCAAAACGATCTTCAACATACTGAAGCGGATGCAGAAGGAGGAGGAGAACCGGCGGTTGCTGGCGCAAGTGGCCAAGAAGCGGCCCCCCATCGGGTTCAAGAAAGGAAAGGACAAGAGTTGAAGCATGTGCGCGACCCGTATGCGGGCCGCGTTGTTGTTGCGGGCAGCTGAGGCCGCCCGCCCCCGTTCGCGCGGATCTTCCATGAATTGTTGGCGCGGATCCCGCCAAGGCGGGACAGGTACTGCGATCCGTGACATGGATCCCCCGCTTGGCAGCGGGATACCCTGCACTGCACCCGCCCCCAGCGGGCTCCCGCTACCTTCACACTCCGCCCATTGTTGAGATCCTTGTTACCTTGCCGGAGCATTGCGCCCACAGCAGTGCCCATGCGGAGGGCCGGTTGAAGATGTTTTACGATGAGCGATGAAGCGGCCGGAGGCCAAGGGGAAAGAGGGCATCCCGCAGCAGGCGGGACGCCGGGAAGGAGCATCGTATTAGGATGCACTGAAGCAATGGGAAAGAAACAGGGCAATGGGTATGTTGCAACAAGAGACTATAAGATTGGATTGATTATTATATTATTTATTTTTGGTTGCTTCATTATATACAGCGAATTAAGGCGAAGTAAAATACTGGAATCGTATGGCAAGGTATGTGCAACAGTAGTAAATCATACTAATATATCTGGTTCTCATATTACATCGGTATACTTAGTGTGCAGGTATTCAATTGATGGAAATGAGTACATATCTACTTATTATCCAAACGGGTTGAAGGTAAAGAATGGAGAATGTATAGTGATTAAATATAGCATTGATAATCCGCGCATTAGCGAGATAGATTATACAGCTGGTGTAGTTCCTTGCGGTGACCTGTAATGCGCAAGACTGGTGCGAGCCCCCCGCTCCCGCCAGTCTTCCGACCCAACGGTAAAGTGCGTTCCTGAGCACAGGGGCCGGGCGACTGGTGGGAGCCAGAACCAGGCCCCAACTAACGCGAGCACGTAATTGCAACTAGCGCGTGCCCCGTTAGCGGGGATGTGCCATGAGATGTTGGCGCGGATCCCGCTAAGGCGGGACAGGTACTGCGATCCGTGACCTGGATGCCCCGCTTGGCAGCGGGATGCCCTACACTGCATCCGCCTCAGGCGGGCTCCCGCTACCTTCACACTTCGCCGATTGTTGAGGTCCTTGTTACCTTGCCGGAGTATTACGCCCACAGCAGTGCCCATGCTGAGGGCCGGTTGAAGATGTTTTACGATGAGCGATGAAGCGGCCGGAGGCCAAGGTGAAAGAGAGCACTCGGCAGCAGGCGGGACGCCGGGAGGGAGGCGTACCCGGTCAACAACCTGGAAGGCTTGGCCGAAAACGCGGAAAGGTTCCATCCGATCGGCTGAGCCAGCCCTAACTTTACCGGACCAACAGGAAGCACCATGGATAGCGCAGCGATCAAGCTGGAACTGATGCAGCAACTGATGTCCATCGTGGACGACAAGACCTTGCGGAAGGTGGCCAACTTCTTCAAGAAGGAAGTCGTGGCCGAAGAGGACGAGGACATCACGGATGAGGAATACGCAGAGTTCGATGAGGCCATTGCCAAGCATGAACGTGGCGAAGTGAAGTTCCACACGGAGGAAGAGTCAATGCGTTTGATCCGTGCAGGCCACAAGGGATGAAGTACACCTTGGTGGTCAAGCCCAGTGTCACGGCCGAGGCATCGAAGGTCTATGCGTACCGCGAGCAGGAGAAGAAGGGGGGCGGCGCCCGCTTCCTTGAAGCGTTGTCGGCGTGCTACTTGGAGATCAAGGACAACCCTTACCGCTATTCGATCCGCAAAGGCGAGTACCGGCATGCGATGCTGCACCGGTTGAAATACCGGGTGGTCTACCGGGTCAAGGGCAATCGCATCTACGTTGTCCAGCTGCGGCACACCAGCCGCAAGCCCAGCAAGAAGTTCGGGCCGTAGTTCTGAAGGAATGCCCCCGTTCGCGCGGAT
>JAFDZY010000114.1 GCA_018266685.1 Bacteroidota bacterium | reverse complement strand
TGCCACGCGCGCTTGAACGGGTTGGGCAATTCATTTCCGCCGCGCCACAGGAAAGGCAACAGCACGCACACGCCTTCGCTGGGCCGCACCAGCATGGCCAAGCCCATCAGTACGGCCAGCACCAATGCGCGCCCCAAGCGGCGTTCAGAGGTCCAACGCAACGTGGCCCACAGGATGCCCGCGTACAGGCAGAACAAGGTGATGTGCGGCATGGCCGTGCCCACCGTGGCCTGGTCGATCAAGTTGGTGGCGGCGAACAGAAGCAGCAAGGTGTACACCACCACCCATTCGCTGAAGCGTGAACGCAGCACAGCGCGCAGAGCCAACAGCCCAAGCAGCAAATAGACCCAAACGCCGATGCGCACCGTGAGGTCATACGGCGGAGAGTAGCCATCCTGCGGCTGGCCGGTGATGCCCGCGATCCAATGCCCGGCCGTGAACCACGGGCTCCACAGCACGGCGAGGCCCATGAGGTATTTGTCCACATGCGCGCCGTCTTCCAGCGTGCTGATCTGGTACAAAGTGCCCGATGCATCATGGTCCTTGCGCGCCTGGTCCACCCAGCCGAGGTCCTTCAGCAGCGGATCATGGTGGATCATTGCCGCCGGCAGGTACAGCTGGTAGCCGAAGGAATCCCAGGTGAAGCGCGTGCGGCCCGTATCTGTGAAAATGCCGATGGCCAAGAGGATCCAGATCAGGCAGGCGGTAAGGAGGGAAGGGGAGGAAAGCCGGAGGCGAAGGGGCATGTGAACAAGGCGACGAATAAGGTTTCCGAAATGGTCAGCCAAGGTCGTTCATCAGCTCCGATATTCCATCGCTGCTTTTTCACGCATTACTTTGCCCGCAAAGCAAGCACAAGCTCCCCTCCTCATGCCATTCAGGACCCGCAGAAGCAAGGTGCTTTCCACAACGCGGGACCGCCATCTGGCGGAATGGCTGCTCTTTATGCTTGTGGCCGTGTTATCCCTGCGGGCCGCATGGATTACCGGCGGGGGCAACACGTGCAATTTCTTTTCCGGTGCGTATGATGGCCTGGGCTACTACCAATGGTTGCCTGCGGTCTTTGTCACGCACGATTTCAACCTCATGCCGTGGACGCATTGGATCGCGCAGGACAAAGGGATCAGCCTCTTCACCTGCGGCGTTGCCGTGTTGCAGTTGCCGTTCTTCTTGCTTGCGCAAGGGCTTACGGGGGTCTTTGGCTATCCGGCAACGGGATACAACCCGGCAAACATGGTGTGCATGATGGCGGCGACGGCCGTCTACGCTGGTGCGGGTTCCGTGCTGGCCTTCAAGTTGGCCCGCAGGTACAGCAACACGCCTGCAGCGCTTTTGGCGGCGGTGGCCATATACTCGGCAAGCAACCTGTTTTACTACGTGGTCAATGAGCCGCTGATGTCCCATGTGTATTCCTTCTTTCTCATTTCGCTGTTCTGTTGGTGCGGGTTGCGCATCATCGACGGGCCCCGCCGTGTGCATGTGTTCCTGTTCTTGGTGTCTGGCGCCTTGCTTTTGCTGGTGCGCCAGTTGAACGTCCTGGTCTTCCTGTTCCCCTTGTGGATGGCCTGGAGCTCACCAAGCGGGGTACGTGCAGCATGGAAGAACCTTCTGCAACAACGCGCAGCCATGGTGGCGGGCATCACCATCGGCTTGATCCCGTGGGTGCTGCAGTCCATCTACTGGCACCACATCACCGGGGATTGGTATGCCAATGGGTATACCATCAAGGGTGAACAGTTCGAATGGGACAAGATGGTGCCTGGGATGGTGCTTTTCAGTCCCCGAAATGGTTGGTTTGTATACAGCCCCATTTTCCTTGTGGTAGTTGGGTGCCTGCTTATGCGGTCATGGCGGAATACGCGGCCCGCCCGACCCGTTCTTGCCATTCTGTTGCTCCTGCTATTGTTGTACAGTGCATGGTGGTGCTGGTGGTTGGGCGGCGCATACGGCTATCGTGGCTTTATCGACATCTACGGGTTGCTGGCCATTCCGCTGGCATGGATATTCCGTTCCGTTTTGCGCGGGTCCTGGTCGTTGCGCGTGTTCGCCACCCTGATGGTTTGTGCGTTGGTACACTTGAACTTCGGGATGATCGACCAGCGGAACTTCGACGTGTACAACGTTTTGGGGGAATGGCCGCCGTTGTTGGAGATCATCGGTAAGATAGCGTCTGGACAATGAGCACCGATACCGTGGTTCCGAAGTTTGGCGGGCGGGCGCAGTGGGGCTTCCGCCTACTTGGCGCATGCGTGGCCCTTGGCTTGTTTCTTGCCGGGATGTGGATGGTGCCATTGGCCATTTTTGGCCCGGACCGCGCTTTTATCCCCGGCGACCTCGGTGATGCGCGCTTCAACAACTACATCCTCGAACATTTCCACCAGTTCATCATGGGGAGGGTGGATGGTTATTGGGATGCGCCGTTCATGTATCCGTGGAAGAATGTCATCGCATTGAGTGACAACCTGCTGGGCACTGCGCCGATCTATTCCGCGCTGCGTACCCTGGGCCAAACACGCGAAGGCGCCTTTCAGGGCTGGATCCTGGCGTTGTTTGCCTTGAATTTCTGGTGCTGCCTGCTGGCGCTCCGGAAGTGGGCGGGAAACACGGTGCTGGCTGCCTGCGGAGCATACATCTTCGCTTTTGGCATTTACAACATCGGCCAGATGAACAACCTGCAAGTGTTGCCGCGCTTCATGGTGCCGCTGGCTTTTATGTTCCTGTGGAACCACCTTCAAACCGGTTCGTGGAAATGGTTGACGCTGGCGGTACTGGCCACGGTGTACCAGTTCTATTGCGGCATATACATTGGCTTCATTCTGGTGTATGCGCTTTTCTTTCTCTTCATCGGCCACCTCATCATTTTCCGGAAGCCTTCCTTTCTGCGAAACTTTCGGGAATGGCGGTTCACTGCCACTTGGGTCGCGGCGGCGGTGGCCGGGCTGCTGCTCCTGATGCCCATGATGCTGCAGTACATGGCGGTGCCCGAGAAGTTGGGCAATCGGCAATATGCTGATATTGCAGCTTCCATACCCCGGCCGAGTTCCTATTTCTTTGCTCACCCGGCAGCACTGTCCTGGCGATCCCTGTCCCGCGTAGGTTGGGAGGCCTTTCCGCAATGGTGGAGCCATTTCCATTTTCTTGGAGCGCTGCCCTGGCTTGCGGTGATCACGGTCCCGTTCCTGCTGTTCAACAAGCGCCGTCCAACTGCTGAGCGCCGCGTTCTGGCGGCGATCGGCCTTGCGCTGGTGTTGAGCACGGTTTTCTGCTTGAACATCGGCGAGTTCAGCCTCTACCGGTTGGTGTTCATGCTGCCGGGCTTTTCCGTCCTGCGCGCCATTGACCGTTTCATCGATGTGCAGGTGGTGTTCTTTCTGATCGTGTTCGTGTTGGTGCTGCGCCCCTTGTTCCAACGGCCCAAGGTGGCCTGGGCGCTGAGCTTGCTCCTGCCTATGCTGGTGGTGCAGGACAACCGCTGGGCGGTGGAGCATACCAAGCGCTTCGACAAGCATGTCTCGCAGCAGCTGGTGGCGGAAGTGGAACGACGGATCACCCGGGCCTACCATCCGGGCCCCGATGTGGAGGCCATTGCCTACGAACCCATCCTGCCCGTGCTCAAGGATTTTGAGGAGCACCATACCCTGACGATCAATGCGCAGCTGGATGCCATGCTGGCCGGGCAGGCGTTGGGCGTCCACGTGGTGAACGGCTACTCAGGCGGCTATCCGGGCAATTACCTCTCCTTTTTTGACAACATGGACCACCGGACATTGGCCGATTGGTGCGCATTCAACAACCGGAGCACGGAAGGGATCCAGGAGATCAACGGCCTTGCCGTCCCGGTCATTTCACGGGACACGGTGCGGTTGATCGCAGCCAGCGGAAAGTACCTCTGTGCGGACCAGTCAAGGGAGGAACGGATGCTGGCCAACCGGGACAAGGCGGATGATTGGGAGACCTTCCAGCGCTTGCACCTCCCGGATGGCCGTGTGGCTTTGTTGGCCTCCAACGGGAAGTTTGTTTGTGCGGAGCTGGAACGCGAAGATCAGGTGATGGCCACGGGCGATGACCTGGGTGATTTCGGATTGTTCACCATGGAACAATTGGACAGTGGCTTGGTGACGCTCAAAGCATTCAACGGGAAGTACGTGGAACTGGATCCCGCCACAGAAGAACTGCATGCCAAGGCCGATGTGGTAGGCCCGAACGCCTGGTTCAGGATAGTAAAGCCCTAATGCGCCGGGCGAGCGAAGAAGTGAGGAGGTTTGGGCGCTACACTTCTTCTCTTCTTCACCTCTTCATCTTTGGATCCCTTTCGGCATACTCCACATGCTCCAGTGTCAACTCGCCCAAGTAATAGGCGGGCACACCGTCCGGTCCAGTGTAGAAGGCGTTCGGTTCACAATCGCCGCGTTCCATGGAATAGCGGGTGGCTGAAACCATCCAATGGTGGAAGCGGAAATCACCATAGAGCTCAAAACTGCCGTCGGCCTTGGATTTGGTGTAGTAGGAGCGCGTCCAATGCTCATTCCATCCGAGGATCACGCCGCCCTCAATGGGCTTGCGGTCCTGGTCCAGCAGCTTTCCCGTTAGCCGTGCGCCATGCAGGGCGGAGAAGTTGAAGTAGTTATCCGGTTTTTCACATGGGCGGTTGGCCGCGTTCGGATTGAATTCACGAAACGCTTCCGCCACGGGCTTTACCGCTCCGTCCACAACGGGCAGCCCGGGAGCCACCTTCGTTTTTCCATCCTGGCTCAGCACGCCCATATAGTCCGCATGGAAACGGCCCCATTTCACATCCTTGAACTGCCACCAGGAGTAGCCCACACCACCGCAGGCCACGGTTTGAGCGAGGGTTTTGCGGGCAAAGGCCAGCTGATCGGCGTAGGGCACCGAATCATTGTCCGCAGGGAGCGAGGTTTCACCGATGATCCACGGCTTGTCCACCTGCTCACCGTACCAATGGATCTCGTTCATCACTTGGTCCGGCTCGTACTCATACGGGTGAAAGGAGATGAAATCCACATCCAGCACATTGGGGTCCCATGCGAATACTTCCGGCACGCCCACTAGGCCGATGGTGGTCAACTGGCGGGGGGCGTGCTGCTTAAAGGATTTTTGCCACTGCTCCACGACCTCATGCACTTCCTTCTTGGGACGATCGTGTATGTCAAAGTAGAGCGGTTCATTGAAAAAATCATAGGCCATCACTGCGGACGAGTTCCGCAACCTGTCCACCAGCATCAGGGTTTGCTTTTCATATTCCGGTTGGCCGGGAAAGAGCTTGACCAAAATGATCAGCTTCAGGCCGGCATCCTTGGCCAAGCCCACCATGTCTTCCACGGCTTCCAAGTACCGTTCAGCGTGGTCGCCGTTCAATTGATAAAGCGAGTCCACGCCCCAACCGTATTGGGCCGGAAGGAACGGGAACAGGGAATCGCCCTTCAGCTTCAGGTCGGAGGCAAGGCCGGTGACCCTCACCGTGTTGAACCCCATCTTGCGAATCAGTTCAAACTCGGCTTTTATCAACAAGGAAGTGGAATCCTTCCTGTCGTACCTGAAGCGATCGTTTGCCTCGTAGTTCCGCGACGGAGCCACCCAACAAGCAGTATCATTGAACTGCAGGTGCGCCACGTAATTGATGGCCAAAGGGAAGAAGGGCTTGCCCTGTTCGGTGAAGTGGCCGTTCTCCAGCTTCACGAAGTGGTCCGGCGCATTCCTGGCACAGCCGGCACACAGCAAAATTGCCGTGATCGCGATTGCGGAACAGCGGCCAAGTGAGCGGGTTCGCATCCTCACCCCAGTCCGTATTTCACAATGCACCAGATGGCCCGGAAGCCATCCTTCCAGCCAATCTTCTTCCCCTCGGCATACGTGCGGCCGTAGTAGCTGATGCCCACCTCATAGATGCGCGCATCCTTTACGCGGGCCAGCTTCGCCGTCACCTCCGGCTCAAAGCCGAAGCGCCTTTCCTTCAGGTCAAGGCTTTTGGCAATGTCGCTGCGGATCAGCTTGTAGCACGTCTCCATGTCGGTAAGGTTCAAATTGTTGAACGCATTGGAGAGCTGCGTGAGGAATTTGTTGCCGATGCTGTGCCAGAAGAAGAGGATGCGGTGCGGGTGGTGCCCCATGAAGCGCGAGCCGAAGACCACATCCGCAAAGCCTTCCACCACGGGGCGCAGCAGATCGTTGTATTCGCGCGGGTCGTACTCCAGGTCGGCATCCTGTACGATGAGGTATTCACCGGTCGCCTCAGCAATGCCGCGGTGAATGGCTGCCCCCTTGCCCATGTTACGCGGTTGTTGGATGAAACGGATGCCCATGGAAGGATTGGCGGCCATGTAGCGCTCCACCGCCTGCACCGTGCCATCCTTGCTGCCGTCGTTCACAATGATCACCTCTTTGGCAATGTCGTTCATCAGCCGTACATCACGCACCTTGTCCAGGATCAGGTGGATGGTGCGCTCCTCGTTGTACGCGGGGATGATGATGGAGAGGCTCCTCATGCGGCGCGAAATTCGGGCTTTTCCAGCAACCGCCTTCCCCATGCGCTTTGCAGCAACGCCAAACAAGCCGCCAGCACAACAAGCCATGCCACGCGAGACTGCAACCTGTCGAACACATTGGCCAAGCTGGCGGTGATCGCGGCGTTGAGCGCCACCCATGCCAACAGGAGGAAGATCAGGAACCGGAGCTCCGAATGGGTGCTCCATGTTTTGCGGTGCCAGGCCAGGATGCACGCGGAAAGCAAGAGCGTGATGCGCACCACGCGGTTGGCGAAGCCGAGGTCCCACCATGCACCGTTGGCCTGCATGGAGGTGGTGTAGGAGGACAGCTCCCACGGCAACCGCTGCTCCATTTCCATGTACGGTGCCGAACCCTTTTCATACGGGGAGAGGCCGGAGGCGGCGCTTACCTGAAAAAGCTGTGTGACGGAAGCCACGAGGCTGCTGCGCACAAACCGCCCCAAGTATTGCGGCTCCAGGAGCAGGTCATGCACAACCGGGGCCAGGAGGGAATCTGCCACGGTGATTTTTGGTCCCAGCCGGTAGGTGATGCTGTTGTCGCCCCAGATGAATTCAACGGGCACCATCGGCAGTGCATCCTGGTACGGGCACAGCGCATAGTTACGGTCCCCGCAGTGTTCATGGAGAAAATCCTGGAGCATGCCGTTCTCACAGAGGCGGGCGGCAAGAAAAACGTTGGAAGCAGGGGAAAACACCGGCCGCATGCCGTTGCGGCCATTCAACCAAGCGATGAACAGCACGCCAGCGGCCAGCACCGCGAGCGACCCGGCCCAATTCGTCCAAAAACCCGGCCCTGCGCTCCGATGCCTCCACAGCAGCCGCGCCCCGGCCATGCCCAGCAGCAGCAACAGCGCCATGGCGCTGTGGGCATAGTGGGTCATGAGGAAGAAGAAGAGGCAGACCCACAGAAATCCGCGCTTTGCCACGCCCAATTCCGGTGCCCGGAAGAGCAGAAAGAGCACCAGTGCGATCATCGGGGTGAAGATGTCCGGCATGATCTGCGCGGCGTACCACGGCATGCTGGTGAGCAGCACCAACACCACTACCAGCACCAGGTGGACGCGCCGGACAGATGCCCCGGCCGGGAGGAGTTTCTTCAGCGTTTCAAACAACAGCCACGCCAGCATGAACGACTGGAAGAGCACCACGGTCCAAAGGGTGCTTTGCCAAGTCACGGCCCGAATGATCAGGCCATAGCCGATGGGCCGGTCTGCCGGTGGCTCCAGCAGGAATGCCGATCGGATGTAGGTGCCGGAATCAGAGAAAACCAGCGGGTAGCGGTTGTAAAAGGCGATGGCGCTGATGAGGATAGTCGAGCCGAGCAGGTAGTGGGCCAGCCTCAACCGGTCACATGAAAGGCGAAAGCGACTTATAATCCGGAATCGGCCTTTGTCATTCCAGCAAGATTTGTGTCTTATATCCGGTCGGCGAAGCATCGTTACGCAAGGGGGCTCGTACTGTGGGTTGGAGGTGATAAGTGCACTACAATATGGTGCAACGACTCGTTTTCAATGAACTTCATGTCTGTTGAGTATCGCTTCCGTTCATTTCTTATCTGGCCCAAGATGACCGAAAAATGCATCCGTAATATCAATA
>JAFDZY010000113.1 GCA_018266685.1 Bacteroidota bacterium | reverse complement strand
TCCCGAAAACGCCAAGAACGATATAGATCCATTCGTACCATCGTCGTTGACTGAAATCGAACTTCATGAAGTGACAAGTTAGTTTTTTGCCCTTAAGCATCGGTTCCGCGGATCTCATTCAACCAAGCATCGGGGTCAATGCCCTTGATCCAGGGTGCAGCTTTCTTCCTGAGCTGGTTCAAGTAGTCCTTGTCGAACCGGGCTTGATGATCGATCAATTCCAGGAATTGGACGGAATTGCGGTCCACTTCGCCTGTGGACATGTTCTGCTTTCCAAGCACGCGCAGGCCGTACGGTTTGTAGATGATGCTTTCCTTAAGGTCCGCAATGGCCTGCTTTGGTGCCTGTACAATGAAAACGCCTTTGCCCGGTACCGAAACATGGATGTTGGCTTTCTCCTTCCCGCCCGCATCGATCACCTCGCCGTAGAGGTACAGTTCCACCTCCACCCACACATCGTCCGTTCGCTTGAAGAGGGTTTCGCGGTCCACCACGAGCTCAGCGCTGTTCGGCAACCCGGTGGACAACGTGAATGACCAGCCCTTCTTGATTGCCTCGTTCTGCATGGCCTCAATGGCCGAGGCGGTGCGCACTTCGAGGAAATCGATGTTCTGCTGCTGTTGCACCTGGCCCAGCACCGCGTTGAAGGCGATCACCGTTTGCATGCTGGTGGTGAAGATGTTCCTCACCGAGCCTTCCTCGTTGCGATAGCCGATGACCGGCCGCTCCTTGCGATCACCTGGGAACAAAAGGTCCTCCACGCGGGTCAGCAGGTCCTTCAGCTCGCGTATGTCGAACGATTCGGGGGTGAGCTTCATTGCGCCCACCAGGCCCTCAATGCGGATCTGTATGGTGCCGGTTTTTTCCACGAATTAAAAGTAGGGGAGGCTATCGGATTGCGGATCCGCTGAATAGAGTGCATTGGAACGACTGTCGCTTCAATTGCCAGAAATATGGCATGGACTAATTGTCTATTGGGCTTCAACTAATAGGATGAGCCTCATTGTCAATGTTCTTGAGTCTCTGAGATTGCCTATAAGTGCATCAACGGCTATTATTGCTCGTGTCCGGCCGGGTTTGAGCTTTACGTGTCTTGTAGGTAAAGCCTCTAATGAGCGAAGGAGACCTTCGATCTGTAGAATGCAGGTATCCAAAGAAGTGCGCAGATTGGCCATCACCGTGAGCAAGGATGGATTTTGGATTCTGAGTTGCACTTCTTGGCCAATCCTTTGAAGTAACACCTCAAGAGCCGAAGCTGAGGCTGTATATAAGTTGGAGTACAGGCGGGAGTTTTTCCTCACGCAGGGTCTCCGCCTCGGGACCCTGCGGCCTGTTCACTCCCTCACCATCCCCACCACCTTTTCCACCACATCCTCCACGCCGGGCTTGCTGAAGTAATCCCCATCTGTGCCGTAGGCGGGGCGGTGGGCCTTGGCGGTGAGCGTGGCGGGCGCGGCATCCAGCCAGCGGTAGCCGTCGTGCACCTGTAGGATCTGCTGCAGCATGTATGCACTGGCACCGCCGGGCACGTCCTCGTCCACCACCAGCAGGCGGTTGGTCTTCTTCAGGCTTTCAGCAATGCGGTGAGTGCGGTCGAAGGGGAGGAGGGTGCGCGCATCGATCAGCTCCACGCTGATGCCGAGTTCCGCCAAGCGGTCCGCGGCGTGCTGGCAAACAGTGAAGGTGCTGCCGTAGCTCACCAGGGTGATGTCGCTGCCTTCGCGCACCACCTCGGGGATGCCGATGGGCACGGTGAACGTGCCGAGGTTGGCGGGCATGCGCTCCTTGCTGCGGTAGCCGTTGAGGCATTCGATCACCAATGCGGGATCATCGCTTTGCACGAGTGTGTTGTACATGCCTGCGGCCTGCTGCATGTTGCGTGGCACGCACACCACCATGCCGCGCAGGCTATTGATGATCATGCCCAAGGGGCTGCCGCTGTGCCACACGCCTTCAAGCCTATGGCCCCGCGTGCGCACGATCAGCGGGCATTTCTGGCCGCCCTTGGTGCGCCAAAGCGTGGTTGCCACATCGTCGCTCAAGGGTTGCAGGCCGTAGAGCAGGTAGTCCAGGTACTGGATCTCCGCCACGGGGCGGAGGCCGCGCAGGGCCATGCCGATGCCTTGGCCAATGATGCTGTTCTCGCGGATGCCGGCATCGCTGACGCGCAGTTCGCCGAACCGGGCCTGCATGCCCTCCATGCCCTGGTTCACGTCGCCGATCTTGCCGGTGTCCTCGCCGTAGGTGAGCAGCAGCGGCTCTTTCTCGAAGAGCGCGGCGAAGTTGTCGCGGATGATCACGCGGCCGTCCACTTCCTCGTCACCGTTGTATGCCACCGGCACTTCGGCCACGTTCAGGCAGCTCTTGGCGCTCTGGCTGTACAGGTGGCTGCCGTAGCGGTCGGCGTTGACGGCCAGCGCTTCGTTCACCCATTCGCGGAGTGCATCCATGGCGGGATGCGTGGTGTTGCCCATGGCGATCAGCGCGCGGCGTGCAGAGGAAAGGATGTCCTTGCGGCCGGGGTCCAGGGCTTTGCGCAACTCATCGGCGATGGCGGCGGTTTCCGGCGTGCCCAGGGCATCAATCAAGCCGAGCACTTCATTCTTTTCGGCCTGGATAGGCGCATTGAACGCGGCCCATGCGGCTTTTTGCGCAGTGCGTGCATCGGCCTTGGCTTGGGCGTGGATCGCATCGAGTTCTTCCGCCGTGGCGATGGGCACGCCTCCGGGCTTGAAGGCCAGGATGAACTCGCGGAAGCGCACGTTGCAATCGGCGGTTTTGTACCACTCCAGCAATTCCTTGCTCTTGTACCGCTCGTGGCTGCCGCTGGTGCTGTGGCCTTGAGGCTGGGTCAGCTCCTCCACATGGATCACGCATGGCACGTGTTCCTCACGGCATTGTGCAATGGCCTGCTCGTAGGTCTTGTTCAGCGCGGCATAGTCCCAGCCTTTCACCTTGTGGATGCGGATGCCGTTGGTGCCTTCCTGCTTTTCGAAACCCTTGAGCAGGGTGCTGATGCTGCCCTTAGTGGTCTGGTATTCCTTGCCCACGCTGATGCCCCAGCCATCGTCCCACACGCTGATGGCCATGGGCACCTGCAGCACGCCTGCGGCGTTGATGGCTTCCCAGAAGGGACCTTCGCTGGTGCTGGCGTCGCCGATGGTTCCGAAGGCCACTTCGTTGCCTTTGTCGCTGAAGCGGGTGTACTTGTGCAGGGCCTCGTTCTGCCGGAACATCTTGCTGGCCTGCGCCAGGCCCAGCAAGCGGGGCATCTGCCCGGCGGTGGGGCTCATGTCCGGGCTGGAGTTGTACTGTGCGGTGAGGTCCTTCCACTCGCCGTTGTTGTCCAGGCTTCGGGTGGCGTAGTGGCCGTTCATTTGGCGGCCTGCGCTGGAAGGCTCGGCATCCAGGTCGGCGTGGGCGTAGAGCTGCGCGAACCATTGTTGCACGGTGAGCTCGCCGATGGCGAACATGAACGTTTGGTCACGGTAGTAGCCGCTGCGCCAATCGCCCGGGCGGAATTGCTTGGCCATGCAGATCTGGGCCAGCTCCTTGCCGTCGCCGAAGATGCCGAACTTGGCCTTGCCGGTAAGCACCTCCTTGCGGCCCAGCAGGCTAGCCTCGCGGCTCAGGCATGCCAAGGCGAAATCGCGGAGGATCTCCTGCTTCAATTCATTCAGGGTGATGGGCTCTTCAGCGATATGGTTCTGGATTGGGGGCATGTGTGGAAACGGACGATGGTTGCGAAGGTAGGGTCTCCGGCCGAGTACCGTTTGAACAAATGCCGAAGCCGCTTGTTGCATTTGCATGCAGCGGCGGCAGGATTGGGCGTCCTTGGGCCAAGGCTTTGAAAAAGGATCAACTTTGCGGCCGCAACGCTATCAAAAACAACTTGAAAAATTCCAACGACCATGCGAAAAAACCTCACTCCCCTTGCCCTGCTTGCAACGGCAGGAATGCTCATGACCGCCTGTGGTGGCGGCGAGAGCAAGCCGGCGGAAACCACTCCCGCCACGCCTGCTACTGCACCGGCGCCGGCGGCAACCCCTGAGGCTGCGGCGCAACCGGCTTACCCGGCCGGGTTCATCACGGCTGCCGACATCACCCTGGGGCCCATTGACCAGGCCCGTGTGGCTGCTGGCAAGAAGATCTTCGACGAGAAGTGCCATGTGTGCCACGGCCTCTCCGACCAAAAGGTGGTGGGACCGGGTTGGAAAGGCGTGACCGAGCACCGCAAGCCCGAATGGATCATGAACATGATCCTGCATACGGAATGGATGCTTCAGAACGATACTGCGGCGCAGAACCTGGTGGAACTGACCAAGGCCCAAATGACGGACCAGGGCCTCACCAAGGACCAAGCGCGGGACATGCTGGAATTGATGCGCACACTGTAAGCGCATCCTGCCAATGGATAAAAGGCCGGTTCCGCACAGGGACCGGCCTTGGTTTTTCGGTGAATGCTCAAGGCTTGATGGCCGCGGCGATCTCTGCTTCCTTGCGCATCTTCCAGGAATGGGCCAGCAGGATGAAAATACCCAAGGGCAGCAGCACGGAAACCAGCAGGATAAGCCAATAGTAGCCGGGGATCATGCCCCAGCCCACCCAGAAGCAGAAGCCTTGCAGGAACAGCAAGGCCTCCATCAGCAACATGCCCCCCGTAAACGTGGCCAGGCCAATGCGGGCCACCCGCGAAGTGCTGATGAACCACCCTTGGAGCAGCGCCATGGCGAAAAGCATCATGCTGATGACGCCCAGCGTGTTGAGGTGGATGAACCCCACCACATAATTGCGCACGGTGAAGGCCATGATGGCCACCTGCGGAACAGCCACGGCGGCCTGCATCACCACTTTCAGGCCCATGGCCGCCAAGGCGTAGGTTACGCAGCGCCAGGCCCAGAGCGGTGCCTTGTTGTGCAGCATGCGTTGCGCCCCGAGGATGGCCTTTGCCGTGCGCCAACCGGCCCATAGCTGCAGCACCACCCCCAGCGAATTGGTGGCATAAACGAACCAATGATGTTCGCTCCAGGCGATGGCCAAGGCGAAGGTGAGCACCACCGAAACGAGCCAAAGCCGGATGGTGATGCGGTCCATCACATGGCGTGCCCCGTGGGTTTCCGCCCATCTGCTCCACAGGGCCAGCGCCCCGAACCAGAACCAGCCGTTCAGCTGGAAGTGCAGGTAAAACTGGATGGACCAGTAATAAAGCTCGGTGCCGAAGCCGCCGTTGGAAATGATGAAGCCCGTGGCCCAAACGCCAAGCGTGGAAACGTACATCAGGATCACCGCGATGCGGGCCAGCAGGCGGCTGCCGTTGGCCCGCCAGGTGCGCGTGGCCAGCCAGACCTTCACGCAAAGCACATAGCTGGCCAGCAAGTGCAGCACCGAAATG
Organism: Bacteroidota bacterium; assembly: GCA_018266685.1. Taxonomy (GTDB): domain Bacteria; phylum Bacteroidota; class Bacteroidia; order Flavobacteriales_F; family PHOS-HE28; genus PHOS-HE28. The sequence continues at coordinate 1,007 of JAFDZY010000113.1, read as the reverse complement.
GCAATGGTGAATGCGCCATAGCTCTGGACCGGGAAGCCTACCAGCATGCCCACCACCGCCAATTGCGCCAGGACCAACAGGGCCAAACTGGTGCGGGACGGCCCCTTTGGGGTCTCATCACGCAGCATGAACACCACCATGGCAATGAAGGCCCAACCCAGCATGGCCACATGGGAATGTGCGTTCAGCAAGGGCTTGAAGCGGACGAACGGGATCTCCCACAGGTAAATGGCGCGCAGCACGCAGCCCAGTATCCCGGCGATCCCGAAGTTGATCAGGGCGATGTTGAACCAGCGTTGCATCATCGGGTGCAAAGGTCCGGATGAACCGGGCAAGGACAGGAATGATGAAACTCTTGCGGGTGCCTGATAAAGATCAGCATTAGCTTCGCTGCGGTCCCGACTTTTGAACCCGAAAACACAATGAAGAAAATGATCGACAAGAGCACCTTCCGTACTGCAAATATGCTCCAAGGCTTGTCATGGGCAGCCATTACTGTGCTGGCCATGGCATGTGGAGGAGGGGAAACCGCCCCGGCCACCACTGCGCCAGCAGCCGCCCAGGAGCCTGCCGCCGCAACCGAAGCCGCTGCCCCTGCTGCGGGTTTGATCACGGCCGCCGACATCACCTTGGGGTCCATCGACCAGGGCATGGTGGACAAAGGCAAGGAGATCTACAACGTGAAATGCCAGGCCTGCCACAGCTTGGGCACGAACCGCGTGGTAGGGCCCGGATGGGAAGGTGTGGTGGAGCAGCGCAAGCCCGAGTGGATCATGAACATGATCGTGCATACCGACGCCATGCTGGAGAGCGACACGGAAGCCCAAGCGCTGCTTGAAGAATGCTTGGTGCGCATGCCGAACCAGAACCTGAGCAAGGATGATGCGCGCAACGTGCTTGAGTTCATGCGCACCCTGAAACCTGAAAAACCGGCCTGATCGCCGTTCCTGAAAACAACCAACCAAAAACCACATGAAAAGGAGACCGTCACATTCAGCGATCCCCTT
>JAFDZY010000112.1 GCA_018266685.1 Bacteroidota bacterium | reverse complement strand
GGCCCACCAAGCCTTGGACAAGGCGGTGGACAAGTGCTACCGGGCGCAAGCGTTCGCCGATGATGCGAAGCGGGTGGAGTATTTGTTCGGGCTGTATGGGGAATATGTGGGCGGGTTGTTGGGTGCCTCCACTGAAGCTACGGCGACCAAAGCCTCGGCAAAGCCCAAGAGGAAAGCATGATGGTGCAGAAAACAAAGGAATACGTCATCTGGTGTGACGAATCGGTTCAAAAGGGCGAATTCTACAGCGATTTTTATGGCGGTATGATCGTGGCTTCCGGATCACTGCGCGAGGTGAACGAACGGCTGTGTTCGGTCCTGACGGAATTGGGGTACGGACATGAGGCCAAATGGCAGAAGGTGAACCAGCACACGCTTCCCGTTTACGAGCGCTTTGTACAGGAGGTGTTTGCATTGCTCAGGGAAGGCAAAGCCCGTATGCGGGTCATGTTCCGGCAGAGCGCGCATGTGGCACAGAACCTCACCCCTTTGCAGCGGGACCGCTCCTTTCACTTGCTCTATTACCAGTTCCTCAAGCATTCCTTCGGATGGCCGGACGCTACGCCTGAAGCTCACGGCGCCCATGTGCGGATCTATTTCGACAAGCTGCCCGACAAAGCCGAGAAAAATGAAATGTTCAAGAACCATGTCTATGCACTGCAGCGGTTGGCGATGTTCCAGCGATCGTCGATCGTGATCCGTCCGGATGACATCGCCGAAGTGGATTCAGCCCATCACACCGAAATGCAGGCAGTGGATGTGATACTTGGCGCAATGGCCTTTCGCTTGAATGACCGCCACAAGGCGATCCCTGAAGGAGCGCGGCGACGTGGCAAGCGGACGCTGGCCAAGGAGAAGCTCTACAAGAGGATCTATGCGGAGATCATAAAGATGTATCCCCGCTTCAACATCGGGGAAAGCACGGGCCACGCGCACCCCGGCTTCAGTACAAAATGGTTGGCACCATACAGGCACTGGAAGTTTGTGCCCCGGGACTTCACCGTTGATGAGAGCCGTTACAAATAACAGCGCCCCACCATCGCTACTGATCTCCAACGCGGACGTTGGGCTTCGCTCCGGCAGGGCACTGCACAAAGGTAGGCCTAAATGGTCCGGCATCCAAAGTTTGAAAAACCATTTCACCGCGGGCCGCCTGTTGACAACCGTGCTAAAGCCTGCAGGTCAGCGCTAGCATGCATGTCACATGGCCTCCCGTGCGGCCAACGACCTATGCACAACCATGAGGTACACTCATTCATAAGCGCAGCGAACCAGGGATACAACAACAACTACTACGACCGAAGAACTTGTTGGGCAAAGCGAACAAACTGCCCTAAAAAAAATGCCCGGCTGCGCACTAAGGGGCTTTCACCCCGACGGCTTGGAGCCGACCTTCATGCGAACCAGGCAACACTAAAGATAGGATGTTCGGAAATAATTTTCTCTGTGCAAAAACGATTTGGCCAACAGGGACCTGTCAATGTCCCGGCCACACCATGCCGCCCGCATTGGTAAAGGCCCACCAAGCCTTGGACAAGGCGGTGGACAAGTGCTACCGGGCGCAAGCGTTCGCCGATGATGCAAAGCGGGTGGAGTTTTTGTTCGGGTTGTATGGGGCATATGTGGGCAGAGGGGTGGAGGAGGCAAAACCGAAAAGGAGGAAGAAGCAGTGAATGGGCTTTACCTTTGAACGAAGCCATGGCTCCAAAGGCGATCAAACCCGACATCGAGGGCTATGCCTTCTATTTCTTCAGCAATGAGAACAACGAACCGGCCCATGTGCATGTGCGAAAAGGGAATGGACTGCTCAAGTACTGGCTGGAACCCGATGTGGAACTGGCCGATGACAACGGTCGTATGAAGGTGCAGGAGTTGCGGCGTGCTGAAGAACTTGTAAAGAAGAACAGGAGCCGCATTTTAGAAGCATGGAACGAATACTTTGAACCATGAGCAACCGAAAGCCAGTGATCCAAGACCCGGTGAGCGCGATGATCCGTGATCAGGGCGTTCGCATCACCGCCGTGCATGCCATCAAGGAAGCAAACCTGTTACTGGTGATGCTCAACGAAGGCCGGTTGGAGTTCCCTTTGGACGGTTTCAAGCGCCTCGCCAAGGCCAGCCAAACCCAGTTGAACAAATACGAACTGCTGCCGGATGGTGCTGGCGTGCATTGGCCCGGCTTGGATGAACATCTGAGCTTGCGCGGCTTTCTGCTGGCCACCATGCGTAATCTGCTGCATCGCCCAACATCCGATAGCGCCGGAGCGAGGATGAAGGCGATTGCTTGAGCGGCGTGCGCTCACTGGCGCGAGTTCGGGGGCCTGTACTTTCTCCTTGCCAATCATCCAATCCAGCAGACCTGAAATAAAATGATCCCGCTTTCAACAGCGTTAACCATCCTTGTCGGCCTCTGGTGGTGGGGCTATAAGGAGCGGCGAATGGTTGCGCGGCTGGAGGCGGCAGCGGCAGCGGCAGCAGCAGCAGCGGCCAGTAACGCCCTTCCTGACCCGCCCCGGATTGGGGACGACTGCGATCCCAATGACCCAAACACGTCCGCGCGGGTAAGGTTACGTGAGCTGGTCGGGTCCAACCTTGCCTACCGCCGTTCCTGCCTTTCCATGGCTTATGGCAACTTGTTGAATGATCGGACGGCACTCGCCAGGGTTTTCCT
>JAFDZY010000111.1 GCA_018266685.1 Bacteroidota bacterium | reverse complement strand
TTGATCTCCTCAAGCTGGAAGGTCAGCCACGCGATCTTCTCATCGCGCAGCTTCAGCTGGGCGCGCAGTTCCTCGATCACGTTGGCCTCGGCGATCACGGCGCGAAACTCCGATCGCGCCGCCGGAAAGTCAAGATCCGGTTATCACGCTTTATCCACAACAGGCTGTGATCTGCGCGGTTTTCTCGCCGGCGGGTGTTGGCAACCATCGTTTTCGCACTGCCGGCTGTTCCAAGGCGATGCCTTCGAGCATGCGCACCAATTGCGCCCACGTGATCTTCACCGCCCCATCGCCCTTGGGCAGCTCCATGGTGCCGCGCTCCAGGCGCTTGTACCAGAGCACATAGCCTCCGCTCTCATAGAGCAGCAGCTTGATGCGGTCGCGCCGCGATCCGATGAAGACGAACACCTCGCCACTGAGCGGGTCGCGCCCCAGTTCGTCACGCACCAGCCCGCACAGGCTATCAAAGCCCTTGCGCATGTCGGTGGGCGACTTGCGCAAGAGGTAATGGTGGGCACTGGTGAGCGCTAGCATCCTTCGGCAGGCTCAGGATAAATCAGTAAAGCCGTACATAAGCGGCCACTTGGGCCATGCTGGTCCCAGAGGGCAGCAACAGGCGCACACCGTTGGGGTAGCACAACTCCAGTCCGTCGCCAGTGCTAACGTCCAACGGCACAAAGCCTCCCGACACCTTCTCGTGCCTCGCTTTGGCGCACCAGTAGTTCAGGGTGTGAATGCCCAATCCATGAGCCGAACAATAGCTCTTGCGGCTCAGGCCGCTGGCCTTCCATGCGGCCACATGGGCCAACATCTCCGCCCTCCTTTCTGTCCGTGTCATGGCCGCAAACCACGGCATGCGCGCTAAACCTCGCAAGATGTAGCTGGCCGGACGCTTACGATGCTGAAGTAGGCAAGCACCACGCCCAGGGCGACGGCTGTGCCACGCACAGGGAGCAGGGCCGAGCGGATACGCTGGACCAACCAAGCGGCAGGCACGGAAAGGAAGGCCATGTACTCCACGAAACCCCGATGGCCGAAAGCACCGCCCAGCCACCAGCACCACCAGGAGGCGATCAGGTACCAGGCCATCACCCAGATCAACAGGATCGTCCGGGCACCCTCGGTACCGCGTACCGCCATCCAGAGCAAGGCGCCCATCACCACCACCATCGCCGGCGAATAGAGGAACCAACCGTTCCAGGGATGCCACAGCACGTCCCACAAGTGCGGTTGCGACCAGAAGAAGCCCTCAGCCTTCGTACCGTAGGTGAATACGAGCAGCTTTCCCGTTACCGCGTGCCAATACAAGAACTGTGGAGCCATCAGAAGCAAGCAGATCAATGATCCGATGCCGAATGTTCGCCGGTTCACAAATGGCCACCGAAGGCGGTTCCATACTTCCCTCGGCCCGGATGCACCGTAGAGCAGTGGAATGGCGAAGGCGATAACATTCGCCGGTCGTACAAGCACGATGAATGCGCTGGCCATCATGATCAGGATCGCCGTGCGGGACCTTGGAGCTTCTTGCATCCGGACGGTTCCCCACAGCAGCACCGAGAACAGGAAGAACGAGAACGCATGGGACATGCCGGGTTCCATGGCCGTGTAGTAGTACAGGTTGGTACAGCCAAAAAGAAGCAGCACCGCGATTGCTGTAACGCCTGTACCGAAACGCCTGCCCAGAATGTTCATCAACAAGCCGCAGCCGAAGGCCACATAGATCGCTGCGGCAAGGCCCATCGCAACGGCATAAGGCCACGTGTATCCATCCGGCTCCGCCAAGCCACACAGGCACAATGCATGCGCCACCAGAAAGAAAGGGGCCTGCATGTACGCCACCCCGATATTGAACAGGCTCAACCGGAACCCGTTCTCCAGAATATGTACATATGGCAGCCCTAGTAGATCATGCTGTATGAAAACGCCCGGCAGGAACTGATAGTAGCCCAAAGGGTCGCTCGTATGCGCCTGCAACGTTCCCAAAATGTGGCCGTTGTGCCCGAGAAAGGAAAGGAAGCCTGCAACGAGGACACCAAGCGCAACGAGGAAAGACCACTTGCGTCCCGGGTTCATGGAACGATCCAGTTGCCGTTGTACCAGAGCTTTCCGGATACGCTGTCCACGCGGTAAACGTCCACGTCGGCTACGCGCACACTGAGGTCGTCCACCCAGATGCTGTCATGATCATAGGGCTGCCCACTGATGAACAGCTTCAGTTCGTGGTTCTTCCCGCCAACGCGGAAAGGGAGTTCCACCATGGACCAATCGCCCACGATGGTCCGTGCAAAACGGGGGTCGGTGTAATAATTCCACGCCCCCTTGCCGGACACGGGATCGAAGTCATCGATACCCACGAAAGCATGGCAGCGCATGGGGCCACGGTTGTAATACCAGAAGGATGCGAGGTAGGTGACCGCGGTGTCCATGGCATGGGCGGGCAGGGCAGATAGCACGTTGAAATCGCGCTTAAGTCCGGAAAACGCGCCGCTGCCCGATCGAACATGTGTGGCTATTTGCGCTTCAAACCCATCAATGACCAGGAACGTGTCAGGCTTGCTGAAGTACCAGTCTCCGCTGTGATGGAATCCGCCACGTTCGGTATTGAATTGCTGAACGCGCTCTGCGGCACGGTTCGCGAACATCTCTTTCGCGGTGATGGCCATCAGTGTGTAGGGGCCGCTCTTCATCAACTCGTGCGCATGTGATGCGGTGGCTTGGTCATACCGGTCCATCGGGCTTCCGGAAAGGATGATCAAGATGGTGTCGTTTGGCTGGAAGCGCGCTGCGATCGCCTTCGGATACCAGTCCGGCCCCATGCCCTGGATCAATTCGCGCACTTCCTCCACGCCTGTACGCGTGAGCGAAGAGGTCATCAATGGCAAGCCCGTGTGCTGCGCCACCGTTTGCCCTACAAGCAATCCCGCCTCATCGGCTGGAACCATGAACTCCTCACCTCCGTTGTGGAAATAGGGCAACGTGACCAACGCCCGTGCATGCACCCGCTTGGCAGCCAACACCACGTTCTTCATGTCCGCGGGCAACTGGTTGATGTCGAAATAGTTCGGTTGCTCCGTGATGCGCTTTTCCACATAGCGGTTCATGTAGTGCATGTCGCTGGCAAAAAGCGCCATGGTCAATACGATCATTCCCGAGGCCGCATAACGTATCCCGCCCGGTGCGGCACGTCGCCACAACACCCACGCGGTGCGTGCCGCCCACACGGTGATCACAAAATAGAACGCCCATCCGAAGCGCGCCGGTGCGCGGAACTGGCCGATCACCGGGGTGTGCCATAGCCAATCCTTGAACCACGGATCGAAGGGCAGTCCGAATGCGAATACGAGCATCAGGAAACCGGCGGCCAGCATGATCGCCATCCGTGCCGGAAAGACATCCCTGATCAAGGAATGCACACTTCCCTTCAACAAATTCCGAACGAACACTACGAGCAGGACCGCGAAGATCAGCATGGTGCCGAGGCCGATGTAGGACCAGCCTTCCGCCAGCCGGTATGCAGGTAGGCCGATCACTTTGGTCCAAAGCGGTGAGGCGAAGTACAGGTCCGGCGCCAAGAGCGTGGAGAAGCTCATTTCATAGGTGAAGAAGCCCGTGGGATGAAGCGTGCGTCCCACATGAGTGTCCGTCAGCTTCTGCCAGAGCAGAAAGATCAACAAGGAGGCCAGGGGTGCGAGCACCATGCCCAGCGCATTGCGGCGCGGTGCCGCCCGAAATACCCACGCGAACACTCCGCACAGCAGCACGAGTACCGCCGCTATGAAGCCGAGATAGACATGGGTGAACAACCACATCTCCAGCAATAGCAGAAGGGCGATCGCCCATCCATCGGCGCGCGCGCTTCGCCATTGCCGTAGCATCAGCCAGGCCGCACTCGGAATCGCGCAGCCGTATGCCAGGGCATAGTGCGCCTGCGTACCGCGCAGCACTTGCGGTGCCATGAAGGAGATCAACACGGCGAACACCACGGCCAAAAGTTCGGGGACGAAAAGTTCGCGTAAGATCCAGTAGAGGAGCACCGCGCAGAGTACAATACTGGCCAACATCATCAAATTGACAACCGCCACGGTGTGCGGCATCAATGCGGGAAACACCTTGCACAACCCACGCCACATGTTGCTTTGCAACGGTTGCGCGTCCGGGTAATCGATATGCTCACCGAAGGGATAGTTCATCCCGGAGAAGGTAGTGAAGGAGGTGTCATGCTCCGCATGCCATGCGAAAGAGAAATAATTCTTCAGCCCATCACCGGCCGTATTGAACATGTAGTGCCCCGGGGCGACCAATACCCTGCCATAGAACCCCACCAAGAGCACCGTGGAAAGTGCCAAGATGAGCCATAGTCCGCGATGTTTGATTTTGTTCATTCGATCAGCACGTCTTGGATCACCCCTGTGTAGTCCTTCGCCGCAAAGGGAATATATCCCTGTTGATAAGGCGACCCCGGCCACCACTTGGTATTGTGGAATTCCTGGGTAACGATCAACAGCATCTGCACATTGCTGATGGAGGTAACCGTGCTGTCCATGTAGCCCACTTCGCGCAGTTGGTCCAGTTCGGGGCCTATGCGCCAAATGATTTCATCCGGCCGCCAGTCGATCTGGAACCAATAGTGGTCGCCGCGGAATAATTCGGCATCCGGCTCAAACCGTTTCTGCGTAAGCGCCCTGTAATTGTCGTCCCAGCGATGGCTTGAGAACACCTGCCCATCGTGGGCGATATCGTTGCAGCCTGCGGCGAAGTTCACCGGCTGGTGGCAGGCCATGTCCCAGTTTGTACAAGCCACGGTGATCATGCCCTTGGGGATACCCCTATCGGCGGGCTGCTGCCAATTGGCCCGGCGACCGGGCATAGCCACCTGCTGCGGGGCAAGCGGCGGGAAGGTAACATCCGGGCAATAAAGCGGTGTTTTCAGGATCTCGAAGTCGATCTCCGCATAGGCCACCTGCGGCACCCGTTTGTCCTGTGCGCCGCCCCAGTAGTTCTCCATGTACCCGTCCTTGGCACAGATGCGGCGATAGTTCCCCGGCGCGCCCTGGTAGATCAGCCAGATGGCGTTGGTGAGACCGTTCCACATGTCCGAGTCATTCAGCAGGGGCGTGAGCTTGCACTTGATGGAGTACTTGCCATAGAGCAAGCCATGGCGTGAGCGCACACCCACGTTTTCCTTGCGCAGATGGTCGGGCGTGGAGGCCGGGTTGTGGATCTCGATCGAGTTGTTCACCGGGTTTGACTGCACGGTTTCACACGGCAGCTTGGTGGTCATGGGGCACAGCGACACCATTCTGTTTTCAGGGAAGAACGTGCGGTTGAAATCGTGGTCGTCCGGTGTGTATGCATTGCCGAGCACGTCGGCGATCAGCGG
>JAFDZY010000110.1 GCA_018266685.1 Bacteroidota bacterium | reverse complement strand
CTCACCGTGGTGTTGGCGGCATTGGGCGTGCCTTGCGCCAGCACGGTGCTGCCGCTGGGGTCGGTGACCTGCCAGCTGATCTGTGCGGGGTTGGCATCGGTGGTGATCTTCACCACGGCCATGTTGCCGTCCACGCACTCACAGTTGATGATCTGGCCTGCCGCAAAGCCGGAGCTCGGCGTGCAGGGGCCGCCCTCCACACCAGGCAGGAAGGGGCAGCTGTCGGCACAATCGGGGATGCCGTCGCCATCGCTGTCGGTGGGGTCCAACACTTCGGTGTAGGTCAGCGTGAAGTCGTTCTGTGATCCGTAGCCGTCCACGATCACATAGTAGGTCTCGCCGGCCGCCACGGTGTAGTTGGGCACGGAGTAATCGTAGTCATCCGTTGCCGGGTTGTACGTTTTGTGCTGCAAGCAGGCAGGGGCGAACAAGTTGTTGGAGTATTCCGCTACGCCCACCTGTGTCATGTCCGAAGCGCGCACCAGGATCATGGCGATGTTGTCGCCTTGGCCGGCCAGGCTACCCGTGCTGCAGAGGTTCAGGTTTACGCCCGTGGCGCATTCGCTGGCGGTGAACTTGTACCAGAAATCGTTGCCCGAGAAGCTGCCGGTGGTGGGGCTGCCGTAGTCGTTGTAATAGCTCACCATGCTGCTGAACAGGTTGGTATAGCCATTTGCGGTACGGCGGGTGCCCTTGCTGGCCACACCATTGGTCAGCGGAATGGCGTTGGTGGCGCCATTTCCGCCCACGCTGAAGTTCCAGTTGGTGGGGCAGGTGGCGGTGCCGAAGCTGTTCTTGGGCACTGCGCGCCAGCTCACCGGGTTGCCAAGGCCCACCAAGGCCTTTACGGCGGCGGTGGTGTAACCGTTGGGGGTGATGGAGTTGGTGGCCACGCTGGTGAGCGGGCTGGCCGAGCCGTTCCAGTAGATGTCATAGCCCGTGGCGCCGAACACGGCAGGCCAGCTGAAGGCGATGTTGCTGGTGTTCACGGCCATGGTGGTGCCGTTGGCCGGGTTGGTGGGGTTGGCCACGCAGCCGGGGATGCCCGGGCAGTTCAACGTGAAGGGCCGCGTATGCACTTGGTAGTTTGCATCGCTCATCAGGTAGTAATCGCCTGCGGCGGGCACGTTGAAGGAGAGGATGCCGCCCGCGTTGGCCGGCACGCTGCCCACGCAGGTGAAGGCGCTGGCTGCGCAACCGTTGGCCACGGAGGTCATCACATACTTTGTGGTGGAGGTGCCGCCCATGTCGCTGATGCCGGCCGTGATGCCGTAGGTGCCGGCCTGTGTGGCGGTGAAGCGGTACAGGCGCTCGGGGCCGTTTCCGTCAGAGCTTCCGCCGGGGAAGCAGCTTGCTGCGCCGGTGTACTTGTTGCCGTCGTAAGCGGCATTTCCGTTGCTGTATGCTGCCGGGGCATTGTCATCCGCGTTCAGCACGCCGCAGCTGATCAGCTGTGCGGTGGAGCAATCCATGCTGGTGGTGAAGGTGGCACGGAAGCTGTTTGCCGAGTAGCTGGGGCCGCTGCAAATCTGGCGCACGAACACGCTATAGGTGGTGGTGGCGCTCAGTCCGCTGATGACGAAGGGAGAAGTGGCATTGGACGAAGCAATGATGCCACCGGTGCCGGCAGTGGCGCCGGTGCCTGGGGTAAGGTTCGCCGGCCCATACTCAATGATGCAGGGCTGCGTGGTGTTGCCCCAGCTTACCGTGGCGGAAGTGCCGCCGATATTGGAGAAGGCCACATTGTTTGGCGTAGTGCAGGACGGTGCAGCCGCGCAAGAAACCGTGCCTTTCACGGGTTTGTTGTAGTAGGTGTCAATTTGCACCGAGCGGAAGCGCAATGTTAGGCAACCACTGGCGTGGGAGCTGGTGAACGGCCCAGGTACGGTGGAACCATAGAAGCCTCCCGCCGGGATGGAGTTGGCTCCAACTGTAAAGCCCACAGCGCCCGAGTTGAACATTTCAGCACTTGTGTTCGGTCCGTTGTACACGTAAAATGCGGTGCCTTGGTACATGGTGCCCAAGCTGAACGGCGTGCCTACCGTGTAGGTGACCACATCCCCCGGGTTGTCCGGGCAAATGGTCATCACCGAATCAAAGGGAGCCACGTTGCCGCTGGGGCGGTAGAAGATATTGTACGGCCCGCCGCAACCCACTTGGGTGGTGAAGTTCAGGGCAGGGCTCCAGGCGCTGAGGTCGCCGCCGCCGCAGTTGCCGCGGAAGAAGACCGTGTACGGGGTGTTGGCCGTGAGGACAGCCGCCGTGGTGGCGCTACCGGTGGCGCTGGTGCCGGTAGTGATGGCTGCATCAGTGGCGGTTCCGCCGGCGGCCACCACCTTGTACTCCACATTGGGCGAGGCACCTGCGTTCCAGCTGAAGCTGGCACCGTGTACCGTAGTGGTGGTAACGGTGCGGTTGCTGGGTGCAAAGCAGGTGGGTGCAGGGGCGCAGGTAAAGTTGGCGCTCCAGCCTTGGCCCTGGTTGGTCCACACACCGGCGGAATACACCTGTACCGTAAGGCAGCCATTGGCCGCAGTGGAGATGTAGGTAGGGGGCTTGTTCGTGGTGTTGGTGGAGGTCCAGCCGCCAGCGGGGATCGTCCACTCGCTGCCGCTGTATGCCGGGCCGTTGCCGCCGGGCACCATGGGCGCGCCTGTGCTGTTGCCGTCAAAGATGTACATGCGCGAAGCTTCCGGCGCGTTCCAGCGCAGGCCGTTCCAGGTGGTGAAGTTCACCGTGACCACATCGCCGGCATTGTCCGGGCAAACGATGTGCGTTTGGGTGAACTGTGCATCGCTGAGATTGGCTGCGCCGCCCGGGCTTACCCAAGTGCTACCGCAGCCCAGCTCGGTGGTGAAGGCCTTGGACATCCAGACGCTCTGGCCGTCCACGGTGCCGCAATCGCTGCGCACATATAACGTGTAGGCGGTGTTGGCCGTGAGGCCGGATGCGGAGGCCGTGGTAACCCCCGGCGCAGTGGTACCGCTGGCTGCGGCACCCGGGGTGCCAGGTGTGCCGCTTGCGCGCACTTCCCATGCGTAGCCCACAATGTTGCTGCCGGTGCTTGCGCCCCAGGCCAAGTTGGCGGAGTGGGCACCAATGTTGGTGACGGCAAAGCTGGCGGCTGAAGGCGGAATGCAGGTGGCCGGCGTTACGTTCAGCATGTAGTCCTGCGTTTGGCCGCCGTAGGAGGGGCCGGAGCAGGCACTTGCAGGAAGCTCGTAATAGCTGGTCACCACGCGCATGCGGCAGTTACCCGCCGTTGCTGCGGCAGAGATATTGATCGTTCCGTTGAACACCGCCGGGTCGGCGAACACCTCGCCGCCGATCTGCTGCGCATCCTCGAAGATGCCGTCCTGGTTCCAATCAAAGTAGGCCATAGCGTACATGTCGCCGTATGGATTGCTGGCCTGTACGGTGATCGGGTAGCTCAGCGGGCTTGCCACATGGCCCACCACGGACGTGTAATTCACGTATGTGGAGGATGTGTTGCTGTTCGTGTTGTTGATGTCTGCGATCTGTACGGAGGTGATCGGCATTACCCCGTAATTCAAGCTTGTAGGTACCGTGCAGGGCAGCGTGTTGAAGGTTGCTGGTGCCGACCACATGCTGTAATTGCCGCCACCGCAGTCGGTGCGGACCCATGCATAGTAGTTGGTGCCGGCGGACAGGCCGGTGAGGTTCACGCTATTACCGGTGCTGCTGCCCGTAATGGTGGCGT
>JAFDZY010000010.1 GCA_018266685.1 Bacteroidota bacterium | reverse complement strand
CTGGCAGGAGCAAAGTCGGGAGAGCTGTAACCCGTGGCGAAGTCATCGCCCAGCAGCACTTTCCCGTCCGTGGTGCGCAACTGCCAGTTGCCAACGCCGCCCAATCCGTCACCGAAACTGTCATACAGATGGAACCCATAGCAGGCGCTCACGGGAGCGTTGCCAATGCACACCGTCTCAGTGATCAGGGTGTTGTTCTGCCCGGTGTATGGCCCGCCGGTTGCAACGGATACGTTGTTCCCATCCACAACTTCCCAGGTGATCTGATCGCCGTTGGCATCCGTGTTGATGGCCACCACGAAAGAATTGCCGGAGCAGGCCAGTGTGGTCACGGACATGGTGTTGGAGTTGCCCGAAGTGCAGGACGCGCTTTCCGCACGCACCCGGTAGTAGTAGGTGGTGCTGGTGTTCAGGCCGCTAACACTTTGGGAAGTACCGGCAACGGCCAGGTCCTCATAGCCGGGGAGGAAATAGGGGATGATGCTGTTGAAGCTGTGGGTCCCCAAGTGGCTCACATCATCCTGGTTGAACACGGCCCATTCGGTTTCCAAGGTGGGGAACCCGGATACGGGGTTAGTGGTTACACCGCCATGAACATTGTCGTTCCGCACCAAGGTTTTATTGGACGTGGAACGTCCCCCGGCGCCCGTCCAAGCGCTTCCGGGGTCTTCCCCGATGGTGCCGATGATGTCCGCGTAGGTGCTGTTGGTAACGTTCACCAGCGCAAAGGCATCGTCACCATTGAAGTTCACCGCGCCGGAAACCACCACGGCACCGCCATAGGCCACTGCGCCGCTGTTGGCGTACACCACCACCGCACCGTTGTTCAGGGTACCGCTAAGCGTATCGCTTACCGTGGGTGTGGAAGTTCCGTTTGCAAAGAGCTGCAAGGCATAGTCGGCAAGGTTTACGGTGCTTCCCGTGCCGTTGAAGATCTCAACGTACTTGTTGTTGCTGCCGCCTTCCACATACTCGGAGAAGAAGAGGCCGCTGGCAGGAACGGAGTTGCCGAAGCTGGACGAGGTGCTCACGTCCAAGCGGTAGCCCGTGGCCCCGGAAACGGCATCCCAAGTGGCCGTGAAATCGTTGGAGTTCACCGTAACCGGCACGGTGGCCACCGGAGCACTGATGGGGCTTGTTTCAAAGGTTCCCTCCGCTCCGTAGGATGTTCCGCCATTGTTGGTGCCGTAAGCCAGGAAGTAGTATACCGTACAGGGGCTGAGGCCGCTGAGCACGCTGAAATAGGCGCCGTTGATCTCGTTGGTGCTGGGCACTTGGGTGCCGGTTCCAGGCGTGAAACCTTGCGTGGTGCTGTATTCAATGCCATATTCCGTGAGGCTGGAGCAACCTTCGGAATCAATGGTGCCGTCTGCATTCACCTGGTTTTCGCCGATGTTGGACGTGCCGACCGTGGACATGCTCGCGGCGGTATTGATGCCTTCGCCAAGGGCAGAGGCGTCAATGGAAGGAGCGCCACCGCCGCCAATGGGAATATTACCGTTGTAGCTCTGCTCCAGTGTTGGGGTGAACTTCACCCAGACCTCCTGCGAGAAGCTGCCGCCTGGCTGGGAAATGCTGAGCGATGCGACATAGGTGCCCAGTTCACTGGTGGAGAAAGTGAATCCGGCCAATGGACCCACAGTGACATCAGCAGAGGTGAGGTTGGAGCCGGTTATGGTGAATGACCCCGGTCCGCCGTCCGCGTTGAGGCAAACGTTGCCGAAGTCAGCCAAGCTGCTGGCACCCAGTGCGGGGTTGATCCCGGCCAAGGTGGTCACGTTCGTTACGTTGCTGTTGCCTCCGGTGGAACATCCGCCGGTGGAGCGCACCCGGTAGTAGTAGGTGGTCAAGGGATCCAGTCCGACAACTGCTTGGGAAGTGCCGGAAACCGAAAGGTTTTGGTAGCCAGGTACGAAATCCGGGGTGCCGAAGGTGTAGTACACGTTGAAATCATCAAAGGAAAGGTTCCCCGTCACTTTGGTGTAGGTGAAACGGAACTGCACAAATCCGTCATTCGGGTTCAGGATGTACTTCTGCGTGCCGATGGCGTTATTGGCAATGCTGGTCAGCGTGCCAATGGTCACCCAGCTGCTGCCGTTCCAGCCTTCGGTAAGCAGCGCGCTGGCGGAACCGGCCGTGGATTGGCCTTTGTACCAGAAGCTGATGCTGTCCGCCGGGCCGGTGTAGGTGGTGCTCACCAGTTGGTCATTGCTGTCGTCAAATTTCAGGCTGGGCGAGGCGAGGCCATAGTTGCCGGAAGACGTATAGTCCGTGCCCAGTCCGGTTTGGGTCCACCCTGACGGAAGTGCGTTCCTTCCTCCATCGAATCCTTCGCTGATGGTGTCATGCGTGTAGATGCCGAAGTTGGGGCTGGTGCTCACGTCCAGGAAATAGCCGGTGGCGCCGGGTACGGCATCCCAATTGGCGGTGAATCCGCTTTCGGAAATGCCGGAGGCGACAGTGGTCACCGGGTCGGCGGCGACGTCGTCATTGGTAATGGACAGTACATGTGCGTTGTTATTGCCGATTTCCGCGATGCCTTGGCCTCCGGTGATGTTCTGAAGTTCAAAGGTCAGTTGTCCGTCATCGCCGCAAGTGCTGTTGTTGGTCACGGTGATGGTCACGGTTTGGTCGGCACTGCTCCCGCCTGGGAAATTAACCGTCTGGGTGGTGTAGTTGTTGATGCGTGCCGCATCTCCACTGACCAGCACCACGTCCACACTGGTGGCATTCACTGGGTCCGGGTCGGTAATGGAAAGAGTAAGGCTGGTTGTTCCGCCGTTTTCGGCCACGCCGCTGGTGCTGCTGGCAAATTCCACTGAAGTGTTGGTGGGCCCGGAGCCCGGTGTTACCGTGCCGCCAATTGCCAAGCTGTTCGTTGTTAAACCGGTTCCATAACGGCCAACGGCAAAGGTGCCGGTAAGGCTTGTCGCCCCCCATGCGTAAAGCCTCATGGTGATCGTAGTGCCCGATTGCACAGCCTGTAGACCGGCAATTCCGCTCAAGTTGATCTGGGCTTGTACCAAGCCGTCGGATTCTGTTCCTGTATAGGAAACAGGAGTTCCAATGTCATTGAACGTGGTACCATCGAGGCTGTATCTCCATAGGTATGCGTTAGGCCCGGAGCTGGTCCGGCGGATCTTGGCATCGAGGGTGGAAAGGGAAACTTGGTATCCGGCCGCAGCGCCCAGCGAAAATTGGAAATATTCATTGTTGGTGATGGCGGCGGTTTGATTGGCACCAATGTCCCAACTGTTGGCACTGAACGCCCTTACCAATCCGGTGGCGGAAATTCCGCTGCCTCTGGAAAGCGCCGTGCCCGGTGCCAAGTTGGCATCCAAGGTGGTGGCAGAATAGGTGGCTTCGCTGCCGGTGGAAGCCGGACTGCCGAATTGCCAAGCGGCAATTTGTGGGAAGCCTGAAGCGGCTGCCAGCATCAGGCCGCCGCACCAAGCGAGCCGTTTGGCAAAGCGTGGAAAACTTGTTTTCATGGGTTGTTGGGTTTATCGGGAATGTAGGGTCGGTGATGTCCGCATCGGTTGTTCCAGCGGGCGTGTTGGATCTGGTTGGAGGCTAGTTTGCCGTAACCGTCGGTTATGGCGAAATGGAACTGCGTTCCGCACTTCCCATCTCGCCATTGCTCGTTCTTTCATGCTTCAAGGATTTTTGTGGGGTGATCGTTTCAATCCTGTGATGGGCGGTCACGGTGTTGGTGAAAAGGAGTGCTTGCGGCGGATCGGAATGGAACCCGAAAGGTATTCGATCCGCTGGGCTTTGCAAGCGGTTTTATGTTCGCCGGTGAATAAATAAATCCCGCGCCCAAACAGCGCCGTTGCATTGACCGGTTCAAATTTGGGCAGGCCGGTCCATGCACTTGGGCCATGGGTTCCTGTGGGCTGCGGCTATTCCTTCACAAACCGGATATGCATTTCCGGCATGCCCGGCTTGCCGTTAATGGTCAGCACGTACAGCCCGGGTGCAAGCGCAGACACGCCTACCTGGCGGACACGGCGTTGCTGCATCTCCAACTTCCCGGTGAGGTCATGCACCTGCACATCCACGGGTTGCCCGTCCGGGCTTTCCACGAACAGGTCTGCATGCGCGGGATTGGGGAACACGCGGATGGGGAGTTGCCCGATTTCAGCAATT
>JAFDZY010000109.1 GCA_018266685.1 Bacteroidota bacterium | reverse complement strand
TGGTTCGCCAACACGCTCTTTGTGATCACCGCCGACCACACCGCAGACTTGCTCCGCAACGGTGAGACCAACGGCTCCGCCTTCGACCATTGGATCCCCCTGCTCTATTACATGCCGGCGCGCATCGCACCGCAACGGGAGGGCCGCATTACGCAACAGATCGACATACTGCCCACCGTGCTGGACATGGCGGGTTATCCCAAACCGTTCTTTGCCTTCGGAAGCAGTGTGCTGCGCAGCGAACGCATGCCGGCGGCGGTGTGCAAAAGCGGCTCCACCTGGCTGCTGATTGCAGACAGTTGCCAGCTTCAATCGGATGGCGAACGGGTGCTGTGGTCCGCCTCGCCGCAGGGGGGCGCCACTCCCCCGGACGGTTGCACGGCCAACGCCCTGCCCGTGCTGCAAGCTGCGGTGCAGCAATACAACAATGCCCTGATCCACCACCAAATGACGTGGAAAGGCCAATGAAAACAGTGGTGGTCATCAATCCCCGCTCCGGCAAGGGGCGCGCTGATAGTCTGCGCAGCCTGGCATTGAAGCTCGGTGAAGAACACGGCGGCACAACGGGGGTGCGCACCATCGCCGCCCCTGGCGACGGCACCCGCTTTGCACGGGAAGCCGTTGATGGCGGCGCGGACCGCGTGGTTTCCATCGGCGGCGATGGCACGTTGAACGCGATCGCCACCGGCCTTGTGGGCACGCCCGTAAGCCTTGGCGTGGTACCCATGGGCAGCGGCAACGGCTATGCCCGCTCGTTGCGCCTGCCCAAGGACCCGGCCGCCGCGCTCCGGCTCGCTTTCACCGGGAATGCCGCCCCGATGGACGTGTGCTACCTCAACGACCGGCTGTTCCTTGGCACTGCCGGCATCGGCTTCGATGCCCGCGTGGCCTGGGAGTTTGACCAGAGCGCGGGCCGCGGCATGTGGAACTATGCCCGCTTGATCATCAAGCACGTGCTCGGCGCCAAGCCCATGCGCACGGTGACCAAGGCCAACAACCAAACCCGCGAGGACCACGTGCTGATGCTGGTGTTCTGCAACACGCGCGAGTTCGGCAACGGCGCAGTGATCAGCCCAGGCTCCCGCCCGGACGACGGACTTGCCGAGCTGCGCATCGTGGCCAAGCCGCCCTTGGTGCCCATGATCTCCGCCTTTGCGCGCCTCTACAACGGCCGCATCGACGGCAGCCCCTACATCACCAACATGGCCACCACCTTCGCCAAGGTCCACCAGGCCGGTACCCTGGCCCACTTGGACGGTGAACCGGTGGAGATCGGGCATGAGGTGGAGTTCCGGTTGGAGCCGAAGAAGCTGTGGGTGGTGGGTTGAAGCCGCCAAGAATACATTGATTTCATGTCTTGAAGGGGATATATTTGTCCTATTCGTGACATAAAATGAATTTCCGGGATTTCGAATCCGTATACGCAGAACGTCCGTGCTTTACCGTACGCGAGGTGGCACTGCGCTTCCCTGGATTTGACGATCGGCAGTTGCATTACTGGCAACGGAAAGGATGGGTGCGGCAGCTGCGCCGTCCATATTTTCGGATCACGTGTCGCCCATGGTCCTTGCACGAGCGCCAAGCCGTGGCAAACATGATCTATGCACCTTCCTATATCTCCCTGGAATCCGCACTTTCCCATTATGGATTCATCCCGGAGGGTGTATTCCACCTCACATCCGTTACTTCCCGCCACACGCGTTCCTTTGAGATCGACGGCATCGAACATTCCTATCGTAGTGTGCAACCTTCCTGGTTCTTCGGCTACTGCATTCAGGACGAAGGCGGAGTGCCTGTACGCATGGCGGAGCCTGAAAAAGCACTTCTCGACATGCTGCACCTGAACCCCGGCCTGCGAGCGCCCGATGATTTTGACGGCCTCCGGCTTGATGCAAGAGGGATCAAGGAAGCCATCCGGCCCATGGTCTGGCAGGACTACCTCTCATTGTCCACAAACAAGGCCTTGCTGTCGCGTACACAAACCTTTCAAAACTGGCTCCATGATCACGCTGGCTGAGATAAAGAAGGCATACCCCAAGGAGCTTCACATCCACGAAGGTTTCCTGCTACGCGAATACCTGCAGTACCGCATCTTGGACATCATCTTCGCATCGCCCTACGCGGAGAAGCTGGTCTTCCTCGGCGGTACATGCTTGCGGATCGTGCATGGAAACCGCCGGTTCAGCGAGGACTTGGATTTTGACAACCTTGGCTTGTTGCGGCCGGAATTTGCACAAGTGGGCGCATTAGTGAAGCAGGAATTGGAACTCGAGGGTTATGAGGTAACTGCGGAAATGGCAGGAGTGAGTGCATTCCGCTGCCGAGTAAGCTTGCCCGGCCTGCTATTTCACCACGGCCTCACAGGGCACAAGGACCAAACGGTACTGATCCAGCTGGATACCCAGCCGCAGCAATACAACTATGAGCCGGAGGTGTGGTACATGGCGCGATGGGATGTTCGGCAGGATATCCGCTGTTGCCCATTGCCGTTGCTGTTGGCGCAAAAGTGCCACGCTGCCTTGGACCGCAAGCGGGCCAAGGGGCGGGATTTTTTTGATGTGGGTTTTCTGCTGGGCCTCCAGGTGGAACCGGACCAGCGCTACTTGCAGGAAAAACTCGGACTTGGATCAACAAAGGAGCTTGCCAATGCACTTCTGGAGCGATGTGCAACGCTCAACATGGAGGCTTTGGCCGTCGATGTCGGGAAGTTTCTCTTCGATGCCAACGGCCGACTCGGCGTCACCCACTTCCCCCAGCTCATCAAGCAACACTGGCTGCTCCCATGACCAAAAAGGAAAAGGCCGCCTTCGTGCAGAAGACCTTGAACAGGCTCTATCCGCACCCCGCGATACCGCTGGACCATCAGGACGCATTCACCCTACTGGTGGCCGTGGTGCTCAGCGCCCAATGCACGGACAAGAAGGTGAACGAGATCACCCCGCTGCTCTTCGCCAAGGCGCGAACGCCCAAGCAAATGGCCTCCATGGACGTGGAGACCATCCGCGAGATCATAAAGCCCTGCGGGCTTTCACCGGCAAAGAGCAAGGCCTTGCACGGCCTTTCGGAGATCATTCTGGCCAAGCACGGCGGAAAGGTGCCACATACGTTTGAAGACCTGGAGGCCCTGCCCGGCGTGGGCCACAAAACTGCCAGCGTGGTGATGTCGCAAGCCTTTGGCGTACCGGCTTTTCCTGTTGACACGCACATCCACCGGCTTGCTTGGCGATGGGGCCTGAGCAACGGCAAGAACGTGGAGCAGACTGAGGCAGACCTGAAACGCTTGTTCCCGCAGGAAACCTGGAACACGCTTCACCTGCAGATCATCTACTTCGGGCGGGAGCACTGCCCGGCGAAGCAGCACGATCCGCGCATGTGCCCCATTTGCAAGGAGATCGGGAGGAAGGAATTGTTCAAAAGCTGAGGTGAATGGCGAATAGCAACCGGTGATTGGTGCCAATCACCATTCACCAATCACCATTCGCCGGCAACTGCTCAGTTCAGCACCACATCCACTTGCCCCACCGGCGGAACCTTTACCACTTTCAGGGCTTTGCTGTAGCTCAGGATGGCCTTCAGCGTGGATGGCCTGGGGCCTGCAAGGGCGGGCATTTCGGAGCGGTTGCGGGAGGGTTTCCGAAGTGTAGAATGTGCCATGCGGTGGAATTTTGATGAAGAACGGCAGCTACCGGCTACATATTGCACGGCAGGGAAAAACGCTTCCAGGGGATACTTGAAAAACACGAACGCCGGCTTACGGGCCGACGTTCCTGGGGCAGGGTCCCTCGCGCGAAGGAATCAGGCCCTTTCAAGCTGCATGCCGTGCTGCTTGATCATTCTCCGCATGTTGATCAGGGCGTAGCGCATGCGCCCCAAAGCCGTGTTGATGCTCACCTCCGTGTGCTCGGCGATCTCCTTGAAGCTCATGCCCAGGTATGTGCGCATCACCACCACTTCGCGTTGTTCAGGTGGCAGATGGTCGATCAGCTTGCGCACATCCTCGTCGATCTGTGTGTTCACCAATCGCTCCTCCACGTTCTTGCCAGGCTGCGCATGCGTGTTGAACACGTCATAATCCTCCGTGCTCCGCACCATGGGCATCTTCTTGTTCCTGCGGAAATGATCGATCACCAGGTTGTGCGCAATGCGCATCACCCAAGGCAGGAACTTCCCTTCTTCATTGTAATTGCCCGCCTTCAGGTGGTGCACCACCTTGATGAACGCGTCCTGGAACAGGTCTTCCGTTACCTCCTTGTCCCGCACCATCAGGAAGATGTGCGACCAAACCTTCCGCTTGTGGCGGTGAAGCAATACCTCAAAGGCAGATTCGTCACCGCCTACATAGCAGTGTACGAGCTCAACGTCTGGCAATGACTTGGACAGCATGACCTTACTGGATTAAACCGAAGGGGGGTGATAGGCACTTCGGGGAGTAGAGGTCTATGCGATGGGCTGTCCTTTTGGTTTTTTTGACTTTGCCACCGGTTTCCCGGTGAACTTTTTGAAGACGTTGCTCGTTGGTGAAACGTTGCTTGGGGCTGCCATATTGTGCAGGTATGCACCCTTGCGTCCGGAGCAAATATACATTTCCGTCTTCACAGCGCTGCGGCAGGCAGTAATTTTGCCGCCCCTTGCCCAGTCCAAGCCACCATATCGCCGCCGGCAACCCTGCCGAACCGGGCACCCGCCAAGGGATTTCCGCCCGCCACCGTGCACCCGGCACCATCCATGTGGAAGGCGCGCGCGTGCACAACCTCAAGAACATTAGCGTGGACATTCCGCGCGGCAAGCTGGTGGTGATCACCGGCCTGAGCGGCAGCGGGAAAAGTTCCTTGGCCTTCGACACCCTATACGCCGAGGGCCAGCGCCGCTACGTGGTAAGCCTGAGCAGCTATGCGCGGCAGTTCCTGGGCCGCCTGGAAAAACCCGACGTGGACCGCATCACAGGCATCAGCCCGGCCATTGCCATTGAGCAGAAGGTGATGGCCAGCAACCCGCGCAGCACTGTGGGCACCAGCACCGAAGTGTACGACCACCTCAAGCTGCTCTTCGCCCGCGTAGGGCACACCTGCAGCCCCGTATCAGGCCGCGAGGTGAAACGCGACACCGTGGAGGACGTGGTGGCCGGGGCCAATACCTTCCCAAAGGACAGCACCGTACTGCTGATGTGCCCCGTGCACCTTCCCGCCGGGCGTTCCCTGCGCGAGCACCTGGACATCCTGCAACAGCAAGGATTTGCCCGGGTGCACAACGGCAACGGGGTGCAGCGCATCGAAGACCTGCTCATCGCCAAGAAAATTCCGGACGGGCCGTGGAGCCTGGTGCTGGACCGCATCACTGCGGAACCGGGCAACAGTGAAACGGAAAGCCGCGTGGCCGATAGCGCGGAAGCCGCATTCTTCGAAGGACAGGGAACCTGCCTGCTGCTGGGCGAGGATACCTCCGGGCAGCCACGTTCCATGGAGTTCAGTGACCGGTTTGAACTGGACGGCATCACCTTCGAGGAACCCACGCCGAACCTTTTCAGCTTTAATGATCCCGTGGGCGCCTGCCCGCGCTGCGAGGGCTACGGCAACATCATCGGCATTGACCCGGACCTGGTGATCCCCGACAAGAGCCTTTCCGTGTTTGACAGCTGCGTGGCACCCTGGCGCGGTGAAAAGCTCAGCGAATGGAAGGACGACTTCATCCGAAGTTCAAGCGCGCACGATTTCCCCATCCACCGCCCCTACCGTGACCTCACCGAAGCCCAGCGCCACCTGCTCTGGAACGGTGCCAAAGGCGTGCACGGCATCGATGCCTTCTTCCAGTACTGCGAGCAGAAGAGCTACAAGATCCAATACAGGGTGCTCGCCAGCCGCTACCGCGGAAAAACCGCCTGTACCCTGTGCCACGGCACCCGCCTGAAGCCGGAAGCGCGTTATGTGAAAGTGGCCGGACGGGACATCACCGAGCTGACCCGTTTGCCCATTGCGGAATGCTTGACATTCTTCAAGGAACTCAGCCTGAAAGCCCACGACCGCAAGATCGCCGAGCGCCTGCTGAAGGAGATCATGAACCGCCTCACCTACCTCAACGAAGTAGGCGTGGGCTACCTTACCCTGGACCGCCGCAGCAACACCCTCAGCGGTGGTGAAACGCAGCGAATCGACCTGGCCACCTCGCTGGGCAGCAGCCTGGTGGGCAGCATGTACATCCTGGACGAGCCCAGCATTGGGTTGCACCCGCGTGACACGCAGCGCCTGATCGCCGTGCTGAAGCAACTGCGCGACTTGGGCAACACCGTGATCGTGGTGGAGCATGACGAAGAGGTGATGCGCGCTGCGGACCACATCATCGACATGGGGCCGGAAGCCGGCACGCACGGCGGCGAAGTGGTGTTCAGCGGCACGCTTGATCAACTGGTGCAAAGCGACAGCCTTACCGCCCGCTACCTCACCGGCCGCGAAAAGATCCAACGCCCCACGCGCCGCAGGCCCGTGAGGGACCGCATTGTGGTGAAGGGGGCACATGAAAACAACCTGAAAGGCATCGACGTGGCCTTCCCGCTGAACATGCTTACCGTGGTAACCGGCGTAAGCGGCAGTGGCAAGACCACCCTGGTGAAGCGCATCCTCTACCCTGCCCTGCGCCGCGAGCTGGAAGGCGGCGGCGGCGACCGGCCCGGCGAGTTCAAGGAACTGGCCGGTGACATCCGCCGCATCCAGGCCGTGGAAATGGTGGACCAGAACCCCATCGGCCGCTCCTCGCGAAGCAACCCCGTGACGTACGTGAAAGCGTGGGATGACATTCGCCAGCTGTACAGTGAGCAGGAAACATCCAAGGTGCGCGGTTACCGGCCTGCCTACTTCAGCTTCAACGTGGACGGCGGCCGCTGCGAGGTGTGCCAGGGCGAAGGCGAGGTCCACATTGAAATGCAGTTCATGGCGGACATCACCCTGAAGTGCGAAGCCTGCCACGGCAAGCGCTTCAAGGAGGAGATCCTCGACGTGAAATTCCATGGCCTGGACGTGGCCGAACTGCTGGACCTGACGGTGGATGATGCCTTGACGTTCTTCGGTGCGCACCAGGAAAAGCACGGCGCAGTGAAGCGAATCGTGGAGAAGTTGCTCCCCTTGCAGGAAACCGGCCTGGGTTATGTGAAGCTCGGCCAAAGCAGCAGCACACTTTCGGGCGGCGAAGCACAACGCATCAAGCTCTCCTCCTTCCTGATCAAAGGCCACGAAGTGAAGCCAGCACTCTTCATTTTCGATGAACCGACCACCGGCCTGCACTTCCACGACATCGCCAAACTGTTGAACGCCCTGCAAGCCCTGATCGCCAACGGCCACAGCGTACTGGTGATCGAGCATAACCAGGAAGTGATCGCCTGCGCCGACCATGTGATCGACCTCGGCCCCGAAGCCGGCGACGCCGGCGGGAACATCGTCTTCGAGGGCACGCCGGAAGAGCTGGTGGCGAAGGGCATTGGGCATACCGCGCAGTTCCTGAAGGGCGTGTTGTAGATAGCATCAAGGTCCGCTGCGCGAAACCTCGATGGAGCCCAGGAGCGCCATCCTGTACATCCTGTTCATCCTGTCAAAAAAAGCACTCAGGCATCAAGGTCCGCTGCGCGAAACCTGGATTGAGCTACATCCTGCCCAAGAAAGAACGGGGCATTGCCTCAGTGCCGCCGCATCACCTTGCGGAACAACTGCTTGCCCTGCACCATCACCTTCAGGCGTCGGCGGTGCAGCAGGATGCTCGCATCGTGTTCGGTGTAATCCTCCATGCGGCTTCCGTAAGTGTTCAGCACGGCGCTCAGCGTGAGCATTCCCACCACGGTGCCGTCCTCCACCACCACCACCGGAGTGTGCGCAGGGGTGCGCGCGATCTCCGCGGCCGCGGTGCGCAGGTCATCATGTCCGCGCACCACGTTGGGCACCAACGCCATTTCCCCAATGCTGGCCACATCCTGGCTCTTGCGCAAGTCGGCCACGCTCACCACGCCCTGGAAGGACTCGTCCGCATCGGTGACAAAGAGGTGCTCCACCTTCGGATCAATGGTGGACAGCAGATCCCCCACCAGCGTGCTCCCCGGAGCTACCGGCACGCGCCGTTCCATCACCTGTTCCACCGAAACCAGCTCCAGCGGGTCCGGTTCATACGAATCCGGTGCACGCACCCCGCGGCGGGCGATCTTCTCCGTCATGATGGTGTTCGTCATCAGGAAGTAGGAAACCAAGTAGGAAGTGGCGCAGGCACCGAGCAGCGGCAACAGCGCCTCAATGCGCCCGGTGGTTTCCAGCGCGAATACCACGCTGGTGAGGAAGGCGCGCGAGGCCCCGGCAAACATGGATGACATGCCAACGAGCACCGCCAACGGAAGCACGATGCCGATGGAAGGAAAGAGGTGTTGTGCCAACATGCCCAAGAGGCAACCGATCGCGCCGCCAATGGTCATCATGGGTGCCAAGGTGCCGCCAGAGGTGCCGCTGCCCAGCGCGATGCCCCACGACAAGAGCTTCAGCAAGGCCAAGCTGAGGATCAATTGCATGGTGGCCTGGCCGCTCAACAGCTCGGTGATGTTTTCGTAGCCCACGCCCAGCGTGCGCGGCGCATAGTAGCCGATGATGCCCACAAACAGGCCGCCGATGGCCGGCCACCACATCCAGTGCACGGGCAACTTCTCAAACAGGTCCTCCACCCAATACACCGCCTTGGTGATCACCAACGACAACAGCCCGATCAGCAGGCCCATCACACTGTAAACAAACAGTGCATGGTTGCCTGGCAGGCCGATCGGCGGCATGGCGAACATGGGGTCGCTGCCGAACAGGAAATGGTGCATGGCCCCGCCCGTGATGCAACCCATGGCCACCGGCACAATGGAGCGCGGCGCAAACTCAAAGAGCAACAGCTCGATGGCCAGGAAGATCGCCGCGATGGGGCTGCCGAAGATGGCGCTCATGCCCGCCGTAGCCCCTGCGGCCAGCAGGATCTTCCGCTCGTTGGGCGAGATCCGCAGCAACTGCCCCACCATGGAGCCCAGCGCACCGCCAGTGGAAATGATGGGGCCTTCCGCGCCGAACGGCCCGCCGGAGCCGATGCTGATGGCCGATGAAATCGGTTTCAAATAGGTGATCGCAGGCTTGATCTTACTTTGGTTCGTCAGGATCATTTCCATGGCTTCAGGTATGCCGTGGCCCCGGATGGCCTTGGAACCGTAAAGGGCCATCAGGCCCACCACCACACCGCCCAACGTGGGCACCAGCACCACCCACCAGCCCAAGCTGTTATGGCCTGGTGGCACGTATTCCAGCGTGAACGTCCCGTGGAAACAGAGATTGGTGATCAGGTCGATCAGCATCACCATGCCTTTGGCCAGAAAACCGATGATCACAGCGGAGGCCACGGCCAGCACCGTGATCCACAACAAACGACGCTTATCCGTGCCGGCGGAGCCTTTCACGTTGGCTTGCCGCAGTGCAGCATCAAGGGAAACCGAAACAGGGATGCCGCCCGTCAACTTGCTACTTTTCGCCATTGAGGGGGGCAAATGTATCCGCCAAGGAATTTATGCGTCCTTAGCCCGGATCCACAAGCGGCGCTGCGGATTTCCCCACAATTGGACTTCCAACTTGCACATGCTGCACTCCACGTCCCCTTGGTTTCCCACCTTTGCACCCTTGCGCATTGCCGAATTGCATTGGCAAGCTGACCAATTGAGAGGCATTAACGAATTGAGGCATTGGCGAATTGAATAATTGAAGCATTGGCAAATTGAACATGCCCATCGACCAACACCAGATCCAAGCCCTCAGCCAATTGGAGTTCCACGCCCGCCAGGTGGTGGAAGGCTTTTTGGCCGGCCTGCACAAGAGCCCCTTCCACGGCTTCAGCGTGGAGTTTGCAGAGCACCGGGCCTACAACCAGGGCGAAAGCACCCGCCACATCGATTGGAAGCTCTTTGCACGCACGGACAAGCTCTTCACCAAGCGCTACGAGGAGGAGACCAACCTGCGCTGCCAATTGGTGATCGATGCCAGCAGCAGCATGTACTACCCCGCCGCCAAAGACCGCAAGGCCGGGCAGTTCAACAAGATCGAATTCGCCGTCCATGCCGCCGCAGCGCTCATCGCGTTGTTGCGCAAGCAGCGCGATGCCGTGGGCCTCACCGTGTTTGCGGACCAGGTGGAGTTCAGCGAACAGGCACGCAGCAACGCCGTACACCTGCGGCACCTGATGGCCCGGCTGGAAGAGCTGCTAAGCGCTGAAGCCCCCGCACAAAACCAGCGCACCAGCGCGGTGGATGCCTTGAACGACATCGCCCGCCGCACCCACCGCCGTTCGCTTGTCGTGATCTTCAGCGACATGATGGACAACAGCGAACGCAGCGCGGAGCTCTTTGATGCCCTCCAACACCTGCGCTACAACAAGCACGATGTGATCCTCTTCCACACCGTGGACCGCAAACACGAGCTGGAACTCGCCTTGGAAGACCGCCCTTACACCTTCGTGGACCTGGAGAGCGGTGCGCAGGTGAAGGCCCACGCCGCCGAAGTGCGCGAAGCCTACAAAACCGCCATGGCCGCCTACTGGCACGAGCTGAAGCTGAAGTGCGGCCAATACCGCATCGAGCTGGTGGAGGCGGACATCAATGCGGGGTTTGAGAATGTGCTGCTGCAGTTCTTGTTGAAGCGGAGTAAGTTGTATTGAGGGTTAGTTGTTAGTTGTCCGTTGCCAGATGACCGTGGATCCCTGACAACCGACAACGAACAACTGGATACTTTTTCCTCCTACTTGCGGGTATCAAACTTCAGCTTACCTTCGCAGCCGCTTCGGCCAAAAGTTGAAGCCAACGGTTCGGTAGTTCAGCTGGTTAGAATGCCGCCCTGTCACGGCGGAGGTCGCGGGTTCGAGTCCCGTCCGGACCGCAAAAAAGCCCCTCTTTCAGGGGCTTTTTCATTTTCCTTGTTCCGTACTCCCCTACCTTCGGCATCAGTAGCACCCTAATCCATGTCATCTGAACTGCTTTCGCTTTTCTTGAGGGATTTGCAAACCTTGCGCAGGGAGATTGAGGCATTCAAGCAGGAAGGCGACCTCTGGCGCACCCTGCCCGGCATCACCAACAGCGCGGGAAACCTGTGCCTGCACCTGTGCGGCAACCTGCGCCACTACATCGGCCACGTATTGGGCGGTGAGGACTACGTGCGCGACCGGCCCAAGGAATTCAGCACCACGGGCCTGCCCAAGGCGGAGCTGCTTGCGGAAGTGGACCTCACCATCGCTTCCGTGGAGCGCGGCTTAGCAATCGTAGGGCCAGCCCAGCTGGAGCTGCCTTTTCCCGTGCCCTTGCCTGTGGAAAGCAGCAACACCGGCCATTTCCTGCTGCACCTCTTCGGTCATCTCAGCTGGCACTTGGGCCAGATCAACTACCTGCGGCGCATCCTGGAAAACTGATGGGTACCTTGAAGGCATAGAGGCACGGTTTGTGCACCAAGGCGGCCCCCTGCCCCGTTCCTAAATTTGCACACTGCTTTCCCGCCCGGCTTCCATGCACAAACGCATTTCCACCTTCATCCCTGTTCTACTGCTTGCTTCAGCCTTGGCTGCCCAACCGGCCGCCTTGAACCAAAAAGACGCGAAAGGGCGCAAACAGGGTCCTTGGCAGCGCACTTGGGCGGAAAGCAGCCAGTTGCGCTACACCGGCCAGTTCAAGGACGATAAGCCGGTGGGCAATTTTATTTACTACAGTACCGACGGCAAGGTGGAAAGCCGTGTGGACCATTACCCCGGAAGCAATGCCAGCCATGGTGTCCACTACCATCCGAACGGAAAGCTGATGGCGGAAGGGCGCTACGTGGGCGAAGACAAGGATAGCACCTGGAACTATTACGACACCGACGGAAAACTACGGAGCACTGAGCAGTGGAAGGCGGGCAAAATGGACGGCCAGATGACCAGTTACTACCCTGACGGCAAGGTGACGGAGCGCAGGCATTTTAAGGCTGGCAAAGCTGTAGGACTGGCGGAGCAATTCTACCCCGATGGCACACCACGCTACCGCGCCAACTATGTGAACGGGGAGCCCGAGGACACGGAGACCTTCTACTTCGACAACGGCAAGAAGGAAATCGAAGGCCGCTATGTAAGCGGCGCCCGGGACGGCCAATGGCTGTACTACAACAAGGACGGAACGGTGCAAATGCAGGTGCTCTATGCCCAAGGGAACTTTGTGAAGCAACAGTATGACAACGGCACTTTCAAGGAATACTGGGACGACCAACAGGTGAAAAGTGAATACACCTACAAGAACAGCAAGCGGAACGGTCCGTTCACCGAGTGGTATGACAACGGCAAGTGGACGGACGTACCCGTAACGCTTGGCCCCGACGGAATGGGCAAGAAGGATGAGGAACGCGAACTAAAGGGCCAGACCAAAAAGCGGGAAGGAACCTACAAGGACGACCTGCTGGACGGGCCTGTGAAGGAGTATGACGAAACGGGGAAGCTGGTCTCCACGGTGGTATACGCCAAGGGCGTGCCCGCAACCGGCAGCGCAAAGCCATGAGCAAGCACGGAAGGGTTTTGGTGGCCATGAGCGGCGGGGTGGACAGTTCCGTTACCGCCCTGATGCTGCACGAACAGGGCTACGAGGTGGTGGGCGTCACCATGAAGACGTGGGACTATGCGGCGGGCGGCACGGGCAAGCGCGTTACCGGCTGCTGCGACTTGGACAGCATCAACGACGCACGGGAAATGGCCGTGCGGCTGGGCTTCCACCACATGATCATCGATCTTCGGGAGGAGTTCGGCCCAAAGATCATCGGCAATTTCACGGGGGAATACATGGCCGGCCGCACGCCCAACCCTTGCGTGCTGTGCAACACCTTCATCAAGTGGGAAGCCCTGCTGAAGCGTGCCGACATGCTGGACTGCGAACTGATCGCCACCGGCCACTACGCCAAGGTGCGCGAAGAGAACGGGCGGTTCGTGATCAGCAAAGGCGCCGACCATGCCAAGGACCAGAGCTACGTGCTGTGGGGTCTGGAACAAAAGAACCTCGCCCGCACCCGCTTCCCTGTCGGCGGCTTCAAGAAGAGCGAGATCCGCGGGATGGCGGAAAAAGGAGGCTTCCCGGAGCTGGCCAGGAAGAGTGACAGCTACGAGATCTGCTTCATTCCGGACAACGACTACCGCGGTTTCCTGAAGCGCAAGGACCCCGCTGCATTTGAAAAACTGGCGCACGGCAAGCTGGTGGGCACGAACGGCGCAGCGTTGGGCGAGCACGATGGCTATCCCTTCTTCACCATCGGCCAGCGCAAGGGTTTGGGCATTGCCACCGGCAAGCCCATGTACGTCACCGAGATCATTCCCGAAACCAACACCGTGGTGCTTGGCGACAAGGAAGACCTGGACAAGCACACCGCCTGGGTGCGCTCGCCAAACTTCCAAAAGGTCGATGCCCTGCTTGGCGAAATGGAAACGGTGACCAAGATCCGGTACAAGGACAGGGGTACCCCGGCTACCATCGCCATGCACGGTGAACACGTGCGTGTGGATTTCCACTCCAAAGTGGCAGGCATCGCACCGGGGCAAAGTGCCGTCTTTTACGAAGGGGATGATGTGGTGGGTGGAGGATTCATTGACCGGGAACCCGTGTAACCATGAAACATCAACTTGCGGTGATCTTTCTTGGCGCTTTGGCCACGGTAAACACGGGCTGCCGCAAGGACGAAGCAGTGCAAGCCTATGATCCGGGCTATGCCTACTTCCCCACCGATACCGGTCGCTGGGTAACCTACCGCGTGGATTCAACGTGGAGGAACGACCAATTGGGCCTGTGGGATAGCCTGCATTATACCCTGCGGGAAAAGATCACCAACGACTTCACCGATCCGGAAGGGCGCCTGGCGCAGCGACTGATGCGCTCCCGCTTGGACAGTGCCACCGGCAACTGGATGCCACAGGACATCTGGTGGGAGGTACGCGGCCATTCCCAGGCGGAAAGGGCCGAGGAAAACCAGCGCCGCATCAAACTGATCTTCCCGCCGCGCACCGGCCAGTACTGGAACACCAATGCCACCAACACCGGTGATCCATACGAATTGACATACGAGGAAGTGGACGTGCCATGGAGCATCAACGGCATGAGCTTCGACAGCACCCTGCTGGTGAAGACCACGTACCCGAACAATGCCATTGTCACCAATACGTACTACGAGCGCTACGCCAAGCACGTGGGGTTGATCTACCGCCAGGTGGACAGCACCAACACACAATACCCCAACGGCACCGTGCAAGTGCGCGGCACATGGTACAGGCAGGTGGTAACGGATTACGGGCAATGAAGCAATTTGTAAATTGAACAATTCGCCAATTCGCCAAACCATGCCGCTGAACCACTTGGCAACATGAACCCTTGGCACTTTGGCCCCTTGGCAAATTGGCAAAATGGCAAATTGAACCCTTGGCCAATCCTAGCATGGATCATCCTCCTTTCCACTGGGACCTCCACGCTCTTGGCACAAACCGCACCGGCCACCTACTGGGTGCAGTTCACCGACAAAACGCATACACCGTACAGCATTTCCGAACCGCAGGCCTACCTCTCCCAACGGGCCATCGACCGCCGCGCCAGGCAAGGTATTTCCATCGATTCCCTGGACCTGCCCGTGGACCCTGCCTACATCGCCCAGTTGATGGCGGCAGGTGATTTTCAATTGCTCACCGTAAGCAAGTGGCTCAACGCGGTCACCATCCGCAGCACCGACACACTGGCCTTGGACAGCCTCGGCCTTCTGGCCTTTGTACACGACGTGCGCATCACCAAGGACGGAAGGCTGCGCCCGGCACGCCATCCGGAAAAAATCGCGCAGGAGAAAACTTACGCCCAAGATTACGGCACCTCCTTCCGCCAGATTGAAATGATGAACGGCCACCTGCTCCAGGAGGCAGGCGGCGCCAAGGGCCTGGGCATGCTGATCGGTGTTTTGGACGCGGGCTTCCGTGATGCGGACATCCTGCCCGGCCTGGCCGATTTGCGCAACCGGAACGGCATTGTAATGGTGCGGGACCTGGTGGAGCCGGGCGGAAACGTGTACAACGAGCACTACCACGGGCGCAGCGTGCTCTCGGTGATGGCCGGCCATGTGCCCGGCGAGCTTGAAGGCACGGCCCCCATGGCGGATTACGTGCTGGTGCGCACCGAGAACGGCAATTCCGAATACATCGTGGAGGAAGACAATTGGGTGAGCGGTGCGGAACTCTGTGACAGCATGGGCTGCGATGTGCTGAACACCTCCTTGGGCTACACCACCTTCGACGATCCCGCACAGGACCACACATACGCAGACCTCAACGGTCTTACTTCGCACATGACGCTGGCAGCGGACATTGCCACGCGCAAAGGCATGATCCCGGTGAACAGCGCCGGTAATGAAGGCACATCCAATTGGCATTACATCGGCATTCCGGCCGATGCGTTCGACATCCTGGCCGTTGGCGCGGTAAACAGCAGCCGGGTGTTGGCCAGCTTCAGTTCGCGCGGACCCACGGCGGACGGACGGGTAAAGCCGGATGTAAGCGCCATGGGGCTCGGCACAATCGGGCTTAACGTGGGTGGGGCCGAAGTGGGCCCGATAAACGGAACATCCTTCTCCTCCCCCCTTGTGGCCGGTTTGGTAGCCTGCCTTTGGCAGCTCCACCCCGACCGCACCGCGCACCAAGTGATGGATGCCGTGCGCCGCAGTGCTTCCCAATACGGCGATCCGGACGGTGACCTAGGGTACGGCATCCCCGATTTCTGGCGCGCACACTTGCTCCTGCTGGGCCGTGACCTCACCACGCTCTCCTCTCCTGAAGCGCTTTCCTTGATACCGGTGCCCTTCAGCAATTACTTGGACGTGGAGGTATATGCGGGTAATGCCAGCACCATGTCGCTCACCATCCACGATGTGCTTGGCAAGCTCCTTTGGTCAACAGTTACCGGATTGGAACCGCACACCTATTCCCGCGTACGGATCCAAAATGATCTGCTCTCGAAGTTGCGCGCAGGCGTGTATATCGTGGAGGTGCAGGTGGGTGGATCACGGCTGACAAAGCGCGTGGTGAAGGCGGAATAGCGATGTTGTGCACGGACAGCGCACCGGTCCTTTCCACGCAATTGTTGCTGGCGGCCTACCGCAAGGGCTTCTTCCCCATGACCGATGAAACTGGCCAGGTACAATGGCATTGCCCCGACCCGCGTGCCATCTTCCCGCTTGGGTCCTTAACGCCAAACACCCGTTTGCGCCGCTTCCTGCGTGGATCAGGCTATGCGGCCACCATGGATACGGCCTTTGAAACGGTGATGGAACAATGCGCCACCGTGCACGGCCGGAGCTGGATCAGCCCGGCAATGGTGGCCGCATACACCGGCCTGCACCGCGCGGGGCATGCACACAGCGTGGAGACTTGGCTGAACGGCCAACTGATCGGCGGCATCTATGGCGTGGCCATTGGTGCGGCATTCTTCGGGGAAAGCATGTTCAGCCTGAAACCCAATGCCAGCAAAGCAGCCTTTTACTTCCTTGTGGAGCACCTGCGCCAACAGGGCTTCCTGTTATTTGACACGCAGTACATCAACCACCACACGGAATCCCTCGGGGCAATTGAAATTTCAAGAAAAAATTTCCTGCGAACGCTCAGGGATGCTGTTCCAGCAACTGCTTCCTTTTAGTGCCATGCGACTTGCAATTGCCGCGTGCCTCCTGTTCCTGCCGCTGCTCAGCTTCGGCCAGTGCAGCCTGCACGTGGTGCTGTTGCCGGAAAAGCCTGCACTGGGCGGCACGTTGCGCGTGTCGCTCTTCCCTTCCCGGAAATCCTACATCAGCAATGAGCATTTGGTGGAAAGAACCGTGCCGGTACACGGTTCCACCGCCTCATGCAATTTCGACAGTTTGAATGCAGGCCCATACGCCATCAAGGTGTTCCAGGACATGAACGGGAATGGCACATTGGACAAGAGCTGGCTGGGCTGGCCGAAAGAACCCGTGGGCTACAGCAACGATGCACCGATCAACATGGGGGAACCACCGTTCAAGCTGGTTGTCCTAATGCTTGAACCGGGCAAGCGCACGGAGCGGATCAGGGTGCGCTGAGCTGTTAATGGCGGGAGCCGTTGCGCACGATGGGCGCAGTGGCATTGCGCTCCCGCAAATAGCGCTGGTAGGTTTCGCTATATGCCGCACGGTGGTCGAATACGTCGGCGAAATTGCCCAGCAGGCCGATCACCGCTTCGGTGCCTTCGCGAAGCCCGTTCTCCCCGCCGCTGCAGGTCGTCACCATGTCGGCATCCCCGCGATCCACCACATGTTCAGTAAAACGCTCCCCGCCCCTGCGGCCGATCAGGATGCGCAAGCCGCATTGCCGCGCCACGGGCAGGTCAATGGCATCATCATAGAAGAAGACCACCTCTCCGGGCTTCAGGCTGTTGGCGCGCAGGAACTCCGAGAACGCATCCGGCTTGTTGATGTAGCCCATGTAAATGGCATGGAACCGCTCACGCTGCACGAACTTCTCCGCGAGCGGGTTCACCTGTCCCGTGAGCACCGCTGCGGGAGGATTCACACCGTTGCGCAGCCACAACGCGAAGCGCAGCATGTTTACACCCATGCTGCCCACCTCGCTGAACGGGCTGCCGCCGTCAAGGCCTTTCCAGCCGTCATTGAACACGCCGTCCCAGTCAAATAACACCGCCTTGATACCCTGGGCGCGGGTTTGCAGCGCTTCTTTGGAATGCAGAAAGTTGGTCTGGGACATGCCCGTTGAATCAGTTGTTGGTTGTTAGTTGCCCGTTGTTTGGCTGCCGATACAATGCTGCGGCAATGGTTATGCTTCCTTAAAAGGTCCAGGTTGAAGGTTCAGATTCAATCCTAACTACCAACAACTGACAACGAACAATCCTCAGCAAACTACCCGAACTCACCCCGCGATCGCCTTCATCAGATCCTGGATGTCCAGCATGCCGAGCTGCTTGCCGTTCTCGCTCACGCTCAACGTGTCCACCTTGTGCTCCTTGAAGGCCTTCTGGGCCTCGTCCAGCAAGGCTTCCGGGCTGATGGTGTAGGGCGCATTGAACTTCAGTGCGCTCAGCTTCTTGGTGAGGAACTTGTTGCCCTCCTTCTCGATCCCGCGGCGCAGCCCGCCATCGGTGAACACGCCCACGTTCTTCCCTTTGGCATCGGTGACCATCACTGCGCCAAAGCCGTGCTTGGTCATTTCCACCAGCGCTTCGCTCACGGTGGCGCCATCCTTTACCACCGGGTTGCTGCGTGATAGCACGTCCTTCACCTTCATGGTGATCAAGCGCGTGTCCACATAGAACTGCTTGGTGCCGATGGCCGTGAAGTGGTTGTCGGTGAGCTGGCGCATCAGTTTCCAGGGCACGGTGATGGTGTGCACGCCGATCTCCACGGCGTTGCGCACATGCTCCACGGTGCGCACGCTGCTGAACATGATCTTGGTGTCGTAGCCGTAGTAGTTCACCGCGTTGACGCACTGCTGCACCAGCGCGAGCGCATCATGGCCCTGGTCCTGCAAACGGCCCACCAATGGGCATACGTAGCTGGCTCCGGCCTGCATGGCCATGTATGCTTGCTGCAGGGTGTACACCAGGTGCACGTTCACCATGATGCCCTCGTTGCGCAGCATCTTGCAGGCGCGCAGCCCTTCCAGGCTCACGGGGATCTTGAAGACGGTGGTCTCCTTCTTGAGGCCCATCTTCAGTTGGCGCTTGGCCTCCTTCACTACTTCCTCGGCGGTCTCGCCCAAGGCTTCCACCTGCAGGATGGGCACCTTCTTGGCCAGGTCCAGGATCATCTTGTCGATGTTCGTGACCCCGCCGCGGTGCATGAAGGTGGGCGTGGTGGTAAGGCCGGTGAGGAAGCCGAGCTTGAAGGCTTCGTCGATCTCCTTAATGTCGGCGCTGTCTAAGTAGAGCTCCATGGGATTTGTTGTTGCGTCGACCCAATGGGTCGACGGTACATCAATAGGCAGTTACGGTTTTTTC
>JAFDZY010000108.1 GCA_018266685.1 Bacteroidota bacterium | reverse complement strand
GGAGCCATGCGCCAGTTCCTGCATGATCTGGGGCCGGGCCGCTATAAAGAGATCTACAACGCGGAATTTCCCCAAGAACTGGCACGGGAGATCTGATCCGGGGACCCATGCGGCCAGCATACATCCCGGCCTTCGTCGCTCAACTTGAGCGGGGATGCTTCGATTGTGCGTTCATGCACGGTCGGCTATAAAGGGCACGGGCGCGGGTGGTGGTGCCAGGGAAAGGGTTGCTTCAGTGGTTCCTCACTCAGGTTCGATATCCGAATTTTCCGTTGGTTGCTGTGGAAGCTCCAGATTATCCACACAGAGTTTCAAGGCCAGCCACCAAGTAAGGATTGCGGGAACACCAATGTTTTGTGCATCATCCAACATGCCGTGGGCCAACCTATTCCTGTAGTTCCAGCCACTCTCTTCCACGAGCAAACCACGAAGCTCGAAGCACATCTCATTTCCGAAGAGTTTAATGGCTTCTGGCAAAAGCAAGAGGTCCCGAAAAGTCTTGTTCTGCTGTGTACCATCTTCCTTGATGCTGGTGACATCCCCCCCATGCACTGTGATGCAATGGCGAATGCTCGCTTCCAACTGTGGCACTATGAGATAGGAAGCCAGCACCCAATCGCCATGGAAGCCTGCATGCAGGCCTCTCAGTAGTGTGTTGGCATGTGCTTCCGGAACGAAGTTGCTGTAGAGCACGATCGGGATCAGCAACTGAAGAGATGGATTGTGCTCATCGGTAAACTGCGCCCTCGCGGGTTCGATAAAAGCTTGGACCCTCATCTTCCACTCGAACAAGGCTTCTGAAAACATCAGGCTCTCCATCGCTTTCTCCTTGTCCTCCGGGTTCAAGTCACTATAACCGTGACGGATCTGCCGATGGCGCCCGTTCGCATCAAGAACCAATGTTGTGAAAAACTGGTCCCACCCCTTCTTTTCAGTACTATCCTGAACTTGTTGTCGCAGAGCGGGCAAGTCGGTCAGCTTTCGAATGCCTGATAAACGGCGTAAAGCCAAACCAAAGGGCTGTCCTTTGATCCAATCTCGGGACGCCTTCACCGGTTCCTCAATGTCGATTTCGAAGGAGTATGGTTTCAATTCGGCGCCACCTCTCCTTTGATAGTCCGTGAGCACACCCTTCAATTCATCGATGCGCTTGTGATCCGCTCGCCCTTTTTGAAGGGCTTGGATTGCCTCTTTGAGGATCACCCCTGCCACTATGAAGCTTCCTGAGGATCCTTCACATCTCATTGCAGCGGTCAAAACCTTCATCTCGCCGATCCGCCTGAAGGCTTTATGTTCGAATTCGAGGTTTCCTGCTCTCCTCGCCGCCGAAATGGCTGTTTGGTACACCGCCTCGGCATAATTGTCTTTCTTTTTCTCCCATTCAAGTTCCGCCAGCCTTTCAAGTGGCTCCAACAGTTCCGCCGGGGGGGTAAAGCGGTGTTCGAGGATCAAGTCTGCGCACTGTTTATATCCGAATACGTTATCCGTATCCAAGTACTCCTTCGCCGTTCTCATCAACGCTGATCGTGCCGTGTTGTACAACGCTGACTTCCTGCCACGAGGCATGGCCAAATGCAGCGCACGCTTCAATGCTCGGATGGCGTCAAAACTGTTATCTGCTTCGTTCTGAAGGTCTGAGATCCCTATATACCCATCGACGGCTTGATCGATGGACGTGCGCTCCTTTGTTGCCAGCCAATGCAAATCGAGTAGTCTCGTCTTCAGTTCAAGTCGATCCAACCTGTTGATCAAGTAGGCGATCGCCCTTGCATCGTCCTGCCCGATCGCCTCCGGAAACAGAGTTTCTCCGTTCTTTCCAATGTACAACGGCTCGAATGATTCGGCTCCAGGTTTATTCGATGGCTGAAAAGAGCAAAGCGCGTGTAAGAATCTGTACACGGCTTCCTGAGGCAAACGTCCGCCCGATGCAGCTGCGCGCATGAGTTTCGTCAGCGCCGCAACTACCTCCCATATATCAAGTGGAGGAACTTCCTTCAGCTCAACATTCAAGTCGACCTGATCGAACCAAGCTAGTTCTCCATCGTAGAGTTTCGGTGGCATCGTTGGGTATGCGTGGCTGGGCGAGTGTGAAAAGCACAAGCGTAGGCGCTCGCGCCAATGCTGGGAGGTTGTTCAGTTCGCAGCAACCACCGTTGGGTCCAACTCATCCAATAACAATGTATGCCAGGCATGCAGTGCGCGTTCCTTCGCATATACACGCAGCGCTTTACAAAATACGTCCGGTGCGAGTCGCTGCATGAATACCTGCGAAAGCTCATCCTTGGTGTATTCGTACGGACCTTGGATCTCTTCACGTTCCGATTCCAGGCTCAGCCGATACACCCATTGGCTATTGACAAAAAAGGCCACTTTGTAGGGCTTGAGTTCCGAAAACGAGGCATAGACCACTGGGGCGCTGAACACCTGGTCCATCATGGCCAGGAACTCTGATGGCAACAGGAACTTTTCATCCTTCTTGGCCAACTTGTTCCACAAGCCCAGGACCAGTTCCAGCCGTTCAAACTGTTCTCTATTTGCACGATAGTGCTTGTATCGCGCGGGTTGCGAAAGTTCGGCAGCAACCCTTAGTTCAGTTTTCACCCCATCCATAACGAACTCATTCATGCATCCTTGTAGCAAGCCCTTGTCGTTCTGGCCGAGAGCATTCCATCCTGCTGACAGGGCGTTCGCCACGCTATCCAGCCTTTCGGTTTCCTTTCTGAAGTAGCGTTCATTCGCTGCAACGAAGCTGCCCGCTTGATCGACATAGTACATCCTTCGCTGGGTGAGCAAGGATTTCAGCAAGTCCACTTCTGCATGGGTAAATTCGATCGGTTTCATCTCTGTTCGGCTTGTGTTTGGTTTTCGCGATTTCCTGAATGCCCAGTCCCTACACCTTGGATGTCCCCATCACCATCCCCTCCACCTCTGCCTTCGTCTCCTTCCGTTTCGTCTCCGCCTGGTCCTTCAACTTCGTAGATTGGGACAATGCCGCTGTCATCGGTTTCAAGAGTTCCCGTTGTCGATCGATAGGTGGCAAGGGAAACTCAAGGTCCAATATGCTTCCTACGGTAACCTTCTTCATGGTAGGACTTGTCCCGGTGGCAGCGCTTTCGATCTGCTGGCGCAGGTCTGCACAATGCATCAACGCCACGAGGAACTGAGGGTCGAGCAGACGCTCCCTTTTGAACTTCACCCTGAAGATCAGGTCCGGCAGCATCAATTTCGGCCTTGTAGCGTCAACGTAAGCAAACGCGCCAACGAGCCGAAGCACATTGCCCCGAATGATCAGCACGTCACCCGCCCGAACCTCCAGGTTCTCTTTCGGAACAAATGCCTTAGGAAGTGCCTTGTTCTCCGCGTCATTGAATCTGCCGAATGATACGGCGCCGAGTTTCAGCACTCCCCATTCGGTTCCGTTGGCAGGTCGATCATAGCATTTTGGACTCCACCCATTCTCCAAGCCTTCAATGACATTTCCCAGCCGTTCAATGGGGAAGTCGTCATGTACTTGAGCGCCTTTCAGGGCATGGGTCAGTGTTGCTCTGACACCCCAACGATCTATCGCCATGAAGTCAATGGCAAAGGCCTTCCGTTGGTCACTCTCTTGAGGCGCATTGATACCTAATGTTCGTTCAAACCCCGCCTGCGCCTCCTCCACCAGCTTCTTGGCCTTGGTCTCCAGCGCGGCGGCTTGTTGCATGCCCGCCTGCCAGTGCGCTACGATGGAACGTTGGGTGGCGAGCGGTGGTAGTGGAACTACAAGGTTAAGGAACTCCACCTCTTTGAAACGGTTCCGGCTCATGGCTGCGGTTCCAACACTGCTCTTCCCAACCCTCTCCAGCGTGGAGGGATGGAGCATGAAACGGACGAGATAGTCCGCGTCGATCCGGGTGCTATCTATCTCGAACTGCGGGAACTCGTTCGAGCACCATAAGCCTGCATGCTCCTCCTTGACACTCGCGAAAGCACCGCGCCATGCGAACAACCTTCCATAGATGAACGCCCCTGGTCTTAGCTGGCTGAGGTATGT
>JAFDZY010000107.1 GCA_018266685.1 Bacteroidota bacterium | reverse complement strand
CTGCGCGAGACCTTGAGGGAACTCTGAGCAACCGGCACCGCCAGAGGCGGAGTGTAGACCAGGCACTCGGCAGAGCGTTGGCAAATAACGCGAAGCCGAGCGCCGGGATGTGGATAGCTTTCAAGGTCCGCTGCGCGAGACCTTGAGGGAACTCTGAAGAGGCGGAGTGTAGACCAGGCACTTGGCAGAGCGTTGGCAAATAACGCGAAGCCGAGCGCCGGGATATGGATAGCTTTCAAGGTCCGCTGCGCGAGACCTTGAGGGAACTCTGAGGGAATGGGCCAGCCC
Organism: Bacteroidota bacterium; assembly: GCA_018266685.1. Classification (GTDB taxonomy): domain Bacteria; phylum Bacteroidota; class Bacteroidia; order Flavobacteriales_F; family PHOS-HE28; genus PHOS-HE28. Next base: position 5,534 of record JAFDZY010000107.1, on the reverse strand, counting down.
CGGCCAGCCCCGGCTTTCACCGCCTGTGTATTCCGCGTGCAACGATGGGGCCCAACCGGTAGCTTTGAGCATCCAATAGCCCCCATTCCCATGCGCCAGTTCTTCAAGTTCATGTTCGCCTCCATGCTAGGCACACTGCTCATCAGCGTGGTGCTGCTCGTTCTGTTCATCGGCAGCCTCGCCGCACTGGGCAGCGCCTTCAGCATGGAAGGCAAGCCCGCCACGGTACCTTCCAGTTCCGTGCTGCATATCAGCTTGGACCAGCCCATCGTGGACCGCGGCCCCAAGGATGCGTTCAACTTTGACTTCGGGCCGTTCAAAGGTGCCTCCAAACTGGGACTCAACGACATTCTGGACGACATTGAAAAGGCCAAGCGCGACGACCGCATCAAAGGCGTGTTCCTTGACCTCGGCGTGGTACCTGCCGGAATGGCCACCCTGAAGGAGATCCGCAACAAGCTTGCAGAATTCAAGGCGGAGAGCGGCAAGCCCATCGTGGCCTTTGCCGATGTATACACCCAACGCACCTACTACCTGGCCAGCGTGGCGGACAAGGTGTACCTGGTACCGCAAGGCGACCTCGATTTCCGCGGGCTGCAAAGCGAGATGATGTTCATGGCCGGCTTGTTCGAAAAGCTGGGCGTGGACATCCAATTCATCCGCGGCAGCGACAACCGCTTCAAGAGCTTTGGCGAAACCTTCACCCGCAAGGACATGAGCCCGGCCAACAAGCTCCAAATGACGGAGCTGCTGGACGGCGTTTGGAAAAACTACATCAACGACGTGGCGCCGCAGCGCAAGCTGGCCCCGGAAATGCTGGACACCATTGCCGCACAAATGCGCGTGCGCAAGGCTGAAGATGCCGTGGGCGTTGGCCTGGTGGACAGCCTGCTTTACCGCGACCAGGTGCTCGCCAACCTGAAGGCCACCATGGGCCTGGACGCAACCAAGGACATTGACTTCGTGGAACTGCCGAAATACACCAAGGCCTTTGTGGCCGAAAAAGGTCCCGCTGAAAATTCCACGTCCAAATGGAACCTGCCCAAGGTGGCGGTGGTGTATGCCCAAGGCGAGATCCAGGATGGCGACGGAGACGACGGCTCCATTGGTGGGGCCACCCTGAGCGAGGCCATCCGCAATGCCCGCGAGGACAGCACCGTGAAAGCCATTGTGCTGCGCGTGAACAGCCCCGGCGGCAGCGGCCTGGCCAGCGATGTGATCTGGCGTGAAGTGACCTTGGCCAAAGCCGTGAAACCCGTGGTGGTAAGCATGGGCGACATGGCCGCCAGCGGAGGCTACTACATCAGTTGCGCAGCGAACAAGATCTACGCGGAGCCCAACACCATCACCGGCAGCATCGGCGTATTCGGCATCATCCCCAACATGAAGGGCTTCTTCAACGATAAGCTGGGCCTCACCTTCGACGGGGTGAAAACCCACAAGTACGCCGACATGATGACGGTGACGCGCCCGCTGACCGAGGAGGAGAAGGGCATCATCCAAGGCTTCATCGACCGCTTCTACGCCACCTTTACCCAGCGCGTGGCCGAAGGCCGCAATATGGCGGTGGCGAACGTGGACAGCATCGGGCAAGGGCGCGTGTGGACCGGCACGGACGCCAAGCGCATCGGGCTGGTGGACGAGATCGGCGGGCTAGAGGCTGCCACAGCGGAAGCCGCCATGCTGGCCAAGCTGGGCAAAGGTGAATACCGTACCGTGGGCTACCCGGAGCAGAAGGACTTGCTGCAACAGATTCGCGAAAACCTCAATGCGCAAGCCCGCAGTTGGGTGGCCCAGGAGGCGTTTGGCGATGATGCGCAACTGCTGGGGCGGTTCGAGGAAATCCGCAAGGTGCGCGCCATGAGCGGCATCCAGGCACGCATGCCGTTTGAGGTGGAGGTGTATTGAGCGCCCGTCCCTGCGCAGGGTCCGCCTATCACCAGAGGTGTGTCTTGGCGTGACCCTGCTGGGACGGAGCCCGTCCCTGCGCAGGGTCCGCCCATCACCAGAGGTGTGTCTTGGCGTGAACCTGCGGGGACGGCGATCGGTGTACCGTCCCTGCGCAGGGTCCGCCTATCACCAGAGGTGTGTCTTGGCGTGACCCTGCTGGGACGGAAAGGGACCAAAAAGAAGGGCCCGGCGTGTGCCGAGCCCTTCCACCCATAACCCAAAATCCCAAACCCGGACAGTTGAACGGAGGGGGTTGGGAAAAGGTTACACCCTTTCCGTGCACCATGGGTTCCGCCAAACGCGGAAGGTCTTGATGGGGCCGATCAAACCACGCTAACATGATAGCCGATGTGATTGCGCACATTGAGCACGCGGCCATCGGCCCATACAAGGTATTGCCCCTTGATCCCCAGCAGCTTGCCTGAAATTTCCGGCAGTTTGTCCAAGAGCACGCTTACCAGCTTGGGCGGCGGGTTGTGCAAGGGGTAAGCCAGTTGAACCACTGCCTCAGCAGGCAAGAAATACAACCTCAGCGCAGGATCCAGCACTTCGGCCACTTTTTGCCTGGCTTCCGAGAGCGCCACTTCACCCGGAGCAGGGTCCGAAAGCAGCAACATGCGCCGCCAATCAGTGCGGTCCGCAAAATGCTGTTTCAGGTCCACTTCAATGGCACCCGCCAACTGGCGGTACGGCACCCTTGCGATGGGCACGGCCAGCGTAGCGCCTTGATCGATCCAGCGGACAGGTATCTGCGTGCCCCGTGTTACGCCCACCTTCACGCCTCCCGTGAAAGCGAGGTATACCACATGCTCCTGGTTGTGGTGGTCCTGTTCCCACTGCACATCGCGGCCCTTGCCCAAGTGTGCTTCACACAGTTCGGGACGGATGATGCACGGGCTGGCTTCCGGTGCGTTCTGAAAACAGGGCCAGCACATGCCCTGCCCGTAGAATTTCTTCACTTGCCTTCCGCAGCAAACACAGGAACGCACCCCGGTGAAACGCAGCGTGAACGGCCTGCCCGGAAGGTTTGCCAACGGCATTCCGCCACTGGCCCGTTCCAACGTGTACAGCACGTTGGGCGGGCGGTTGCCTTGCAAGGGACCGTCCAGTTCGGCCCGCATTTTCCGCAGCGGTGATCCTTCATGTTCCATGGCGGTGCTAACTTCCGCACGAAAGTAGGCGCACGCCCCGCCCCATGCCCGTAAACGCGTTGTTCTCCTTCCTGATGAAAAAGCGGCTGCAGCAGATCGAGCTGTTCCGCGACAATCCGCATGAGGCGCAATTGGAAGTGTTCCACAAACTGGTGGAGGCCGCCCGCTACACCGAATGGGGCAAGCGGTACGATTACGGCAGCATCACCACCCCGGAGGACTTCCGCGACCGCGTGGCCTTGCAGGACTATGCAGACGTGAAGCCCTGGGTGGACCGCATGCGTGCCGGGGAGCAAAACCTGCTTTGGCCCACGGACATCCGCTGGTTCGCCAAAAGCAGCGGCACCACCAACGCCAAGAGCAAGTTTATCCCGGTAAGCCGCGAGGCCCTGGAGGAATGCCACTACAAGGGCGGTAAGGACCTCATCGCGCTGCACTACGGGATGAATCCGCAGAGCAAGCTTTACTACGGCATGAGCATGGTGGTGGGCGGCAGCAGCGCCATGGAACCCCTGCGCGCCGATGCGTACACGGGCGACCTCAGCGCCATCATCATCCGCAACCTGCCCATTTGGGTGGAAGTACGGCGCACACCGGTGATCGAAACGGCGCTGATGGAGAACTGGGAGGAGAAGGTGGAGCGCATGGCGCGTGAAACCATGCGAGAGGACGTGCGCAGCATTGCCGGCGTGCCCTCCTGGACCATGGTGGTGCTGAAGAGGGTGCTGGAGCTCACCGGCAAGGCAAACATGTTGGAGGTGTGGCCCAACCTGGAGCTCTTCATGCACGGGGGCGTAAGCTTCCGCCCCTACCGCGATCAATACCGCCACCTGTTTCCATCCCCGAAGGTGAACTACCTGGAATGCTACAACGCCAGCGAAGGCTTCTTCGGCATCACCGATAAGCATGGCTCCGAAGACCTGCTGCTGATGCTGGACTACGGCATCTTCTTCGAGTTCATTCCCGTGGAGGACATGCACCGCGAACAACCGCCCACCAAGTTCCTGCACGAGGTGGAAGCGGGCCGGGAATATGCCCTGGTGATCAGCACCAACGCGGGCCTGTGGCGCTACATGCCCGGCGATACCGTGCGCTTCACCAGCACCATGCCTTACCGCATCCACGTCAGCGGCCGCACGCGCAGCTTCATCAACGCCTTCGGCGAAGAACTGATCGTGGAGAACGCCGACCGGGGCATCCAGGCCGCCTGCATGGCCACGGGAGCGGTGCTGCATGAATACACCGCAGGCCCGGTGTACATGGACGCGGAAGCGCGCGGTTGCCATGAATGGGCCATTGAGTTCGAGGAGGATCCCAAGGACCTGGAGCGCTTCACCGACGTGCTGGATGAAACCATGCGCAGCCTGAACAGCGATTACGATGCCAAGCGCAGCACGGGCATGGTGCTGAAACGCCCGCTGGTGCATGCACTGCCCCACGGCACCTTCCACCGTTGGATGAAGGAGCGCGGCAAGCTGGGCGGACAGAACAAGGTACCGCGCCTGTGCAACGACCGCGTACTTCTGGACCAGTTGTTGCAAGGGGCCTCCGCAGCATGAAGTTCCTCACGCTCCTGCTGCTGCTGGCCGGGCCTTGGACGGCGGCCAAACCCCAAGGCAACAATGGCCATTGGTCCGTGGACCATGCACTGGACGGTTTCACCACCGATGAGCTGGGCAACCTGTACACCCTGCGCGGCAACGACCTGGACCTGTACAGCCGGGACGGTGCACACTTGGCCCACAACAGCCTGAACAGCTTCGGCCCCATCAGCCGCATTGACGCATTTTCTTCACTGAAGCCGCTGATCTTTTCCCGCGCCCAGGGCCAATTGGCGCTACTGGACAACACGCTCAGCTTACAAGGCGCACCGATTTACTTGTCCCGAAGCGGCTTTCCGCAGGTAACCCTGGCCTGCATGGGCGTGATGGGGCGGATCTGGTTCTTTGATGATCGCGACCTGGCCTTGCTCCGCGTGGACGACCAATTGCAGCCCGTGGCCAACACGGGGCGGCTGGACCAGATCCTGAGCTTCACGCCGCAGCCCACTTACATGGAAGAAGCCGACGGGCGGCTCTATCTTGTGGATCCCGCGCACGGCGTGCTCGTCTTCGACCTCTTCGGCACCTTTGTGCGCACGCTGCCCATCATCGGCGTGCAGCGGGTGCAGGTGAGGGACGGTTTCCTTTGGTACGTGCAGGATGCCGCACTGCACCGCTACGACCTGCGCGCCTTTACCCAGGAACCCGTGCCTTGGCCGGACGGCAAACCCACCTTGCAGGTGCTGGATGCGCGCATAGAACACGGGCGCCTGTACCGCCTGCTACCGGACCGCTTGGTAGTGGAACCCTTGGGGCTGTGAGCTCCATTGGCCGTCCAGCGCAGGAAAACAACACTTATCCACAGCCCGACCGTACTTCGGCGGCACGGGGT
>JAFDZY010000106.1 GCA_018266685.1 Bacteroidota bacterium | reverse complement strand
TTCGGCGAAATGGAAGTGTGGGCGTTGGAGGCCTTTGGTGCCGCCAACATCCTCCAGGAGATCCTCACCGTGAAGAGCGATGACGTGATGGGCCGCGCCAAGGCCTATGAGAGCATCGTCAAGGGCGATCCCCTGCCTACGCCGGGCATCCCCGAGTCGTTCAACGTGCTCCTGCACGAGCTGCGAGGCCTCACGTTGGAGGTGAGCCTGGAAACCGAGGGTGAAAACAACAACAAGACGAATTCCTGAGCACCATGACCATGATCAAGAAGGAACTGAAGCTGAACAGCCAGTTCGACAAGATCGTCATCAGCCTGGCCAGCCCGGAGAAGATCCTGGAGCGAAGCCACGGCGAGGTGATCAAGCCGGAAACGATCAACTACCGGACGTACAAGCCCGAGCGCGACGGCCTGTTCTGCGAGCGCATCTTCGGTCCCGTAAAGGACTTTGAATGCCACTGCGGAAAGTACAAGCGCATCCGCTACAAAGGCATTGTGTGCGACCGCTGCGGCGTGGAAGTAACCGAGAAGAAGGTGCGCCGCGAGCGCATGGGCCACATCCAGCTCACCGTGCCCGTGGCCCACATCTGGTATTTCCGCAGCCTGCCCAACAAGATCGGCTACCTGCTGGGCCTGCCCACCAAGAAGCTCGACCAGATCATTTACTACGAGCGCTATGTGGTGATCCAGCCCGGCAACGGCGGCCTGAAGAACAAGGAGGGCGAGCCCATCCAGTACCTCGATTTCCTCACCGAGGAGGAATACCTCGATGTGATGGAAACCGCAGGCAAGGACAACCAGCACTTGGAGGATACCGACCCCAACAAGTTCATCGCCAAGATGGGCGCCGAGGGCCTGTACGACCTGCTCAAACGCCTCGACCTGGACAGCCTGAGCTACGAACTGCGCCACAAGGCCAACACGGAAACCAGCCAGCAGCGCAAGAACGAGGCCCTCAAACGCCTGAACGTCGTGGAGGCTTTCCGCAGTGCCAATGCACGCCGGGAGAACAAGCCCGAATGGATGATCGTGAAGGTGGTGCCCGTGATCCCGCCCGAGCTGCGCCCCTTGGTGCCCTTGGACGGCGGCCGCTTCGCCACCAGCGACCTCAATGACCTGTACCGCCGCGTGATCATCCGCAACAACCGCCTCAAGCGCCTCGTGGAGATCAAGGCCCCCGAGGTGATCCTGCGGAATGAAAAGCGCATGCTGCAGGAGGCCGTGGACAGCCTCTTCGACAACAGCCGCAAGAGCAGCGCCGTGAAGAGCGAGAGCAACCGCCCGCTGAAGTCCCTGAGCGATTCGCTCAAGGGCAAGCAAGGCCGCTTCCGCCAAAACCTGCTCGGTAAGCGCGTGGACTACAGCGCCCGTTCCGTGATCGTGGTGGGCCCCGAGCTTAAACTGCACGAATGCGGCCTGCCCAAGGACATGGCTGCCGAGCTCTACAAACCCTTCATCATCCGCAAGCTCATTGAGCGCGGCATCGTGAAGACGGTGAAGAGTGCCAAGAAGATCGTGGACAAGAAGGAACCCGTGATCTGGGACATCCTGGAAAACGTGATCAAGGGCCATCCTGTGCTGCTGAACCGTGCACCAACGCTGCACCGCCTCGGCATCCAAGCCTTCCAGCCCAAGCTGATCGAAGGCAAGGCCATCCAGCTGCACCCGTTGGTGACCACGGCTTTCAACGCCGACTTCGATGGTGACCAAATGGCCGTTCACCTGCCGTTGGGCCATGCCGCCATCCTGGAGGCACAGTTGCTCATGCTGGCCAGCCACAACATCCTGAACCCGGCCAACGGAGCGCCCATCGCGGTGCCCAGCCAGGACATGGTGCTCGGCCTCTACTACATCACCAAGGGCCGCAAGAGCGAGCAGGGCAGCCCCGTGAAGGGCGAAGGTTCCGTGTTCTACAGCCCGGAAGAAGTGACGATCGCACTGAACGAAGGCCGCCTGGACCTGCACGCTTGGGTTAAGGTGCGCTGGACGAACCCCGACGGCCGGACCACCCTCATTGAAACCACCGTGGGCCGCGTGCTCTTCAATGCCGTGGTGCCGGATGAAGTGGGCTACATCAACGAAGTGCTCACCAAACGTTCCCTGCGCGACATCATCGGCCGCGTGGTGCGCGAGAGTGGCATCGCCAAGGCCGCCAAGTTCCTGGACGACATCAAGGAACTGGGCTTCATGAACGCCTTCCGCGGAGGCCTCAGCTTCAACCTGGCCGACGTGGTGATCCCCGCCGAAAAGGACAAGCTGATCAAAGCGGCGCAAGGCGAGGCCGACGAGGTGACGGGCAACTACAACATGGGCCTGATCACCAACAACGAGCGCTACAACCAGATCATCGACATCTGGACGCACACCAACAGCAAGCTCACCTTCACGCTGATGAAGCGCCTGGAAAGCGACAACCAGGGCTTCAACTCCATCTACATGATGATGGATTCCGGCGCACGGGGCTCCAAGGAGCAGATCCGCCAGCTCAGCGGCATGCGCGGCCTGATGGCCAAGCCCCAGAAGAGCGGTGGCGGACAGGACATCATCGAGAATCCCATCCTCTCCAACTTCAAGGAAGGCCTGTCCATCCTGGAGTACTTCATCTCCACCCACGGTGCGCGCAAAGGCTTGGCGGATACCGCACTCAAGACCGCGGATGCCGGTTACCTCACCCGCCGCTTGGTGGACGTGGCCCAGGACGTGGTGATCACCAACGACGATTGCGGAACCCTCCGCGGTTTGGTGGCCACCGACCTGCTGAAGAACGAGGAGAAAGTGGAATCCCTGCGCGACCGCATCCTCGGCCGCACCGTGGTGCATGACGTGTTCCACCCCCAAACGGGTGAACTCATCATTGCCGGCGGAGACAACGTGGATGAACGCATCGCGGACATCATCGGCAACAGCCCCATTGAGGAAGTGGAGGTGCGCAGCGTGCTTACCTGCGAGCAGCGGCACGGTGTGTGCGCCAAGTGCTATGGCCGCAACCTGGCCACCGGCCGCATGGTGCAGCTGGGCGAATCCGTTGGCGTAATCGCCGCACAATCCATTGGTGAACCCGGCACGCAGCTTACGCTCCGTACCTTCCACGTGGGTGGTGTGGCCGGCAAGATCACGGAAGACAGCCAGATCAGCGCCAAGTATGACGGCAAGCTGGAGATCGAGGAGCTGCGCACCGTGAAGAAGAAGGACCGCAAGGGTGACGAGGCCGAAGTGGTGATCAGCCGCAGCGCCGAAATGCGCATCGTGGATAACAACACAGGCATCGTGCTCACCACCAGCAACATTCCCTACGGGGCGATGTTCTACTCCAAGGCGGGCGCACAGGTGAAGAAGGGCGACCTGATCTGCTCCTGGGACCCGTACAACGCAGTGATCATTTCCGAGCTCTCAGGGGTGCTCGCCTTTGAAAGCGTGGAGGAAGGGGTGACCTATCGCCAGGAGATCGATGAGCAGACCGGGTTCACCGAGAAGGTGATCGTGGAAAGCCGCGACAAGAAGAAGAACCCCACCATCCGCATCATGGATGCCAAGAGCAAGGAGGAGATCAAGAGCTACTCCCTGCCCGTGGGCGCGCACATCGTGGTCAATGAAGGCGGCAAGGTGGAGGCCGGCGACATCCTGGTGAAGATTCCCCGCAGCTCCGGCAAGGGCGGTGACATCACCGGTGGCCTGCCCCGCGTTACCGAGCTTTTCGAGGCCCGCAACCCCAGCAACCCCGCCGTGGTCAGCGAGATCGACGGAATCGTGTCCTACGGCAAGATCAAGCGCGGCAACCGCGAGATCATTGTGGAGAGCCGCACCGGCGAACGCAAGTTCTACCTGGTGCCCCTCAGCAAGCACATCCTCGTGCAGGAGAACGACTTCATCAAGGCAGGCCAACCCCTCAGCGATGGTTCAATCGCCCCGGGCGACATCCTGGACATCCAAGGGCCCACCCGCGTGCAGGAATACCTGGTGGACGAGGTACAGGACGTGTACCGCATGCAGGGCGTGAAGATCAACGACAAGCACTTTGAGGTGATCGTGCGTCAGATGATGCGCAAGGTGGAGATCGAAGATCCGGGCGATACCCGCTTCCTGGAAAAGCAGGCCGTAATGAAGGCCGAGTTCATGGAGGTGAACGACGAGATGTTCGACAAGCTCGTGGTGACCAGCGCCGGCGACAGTGCCAACCTCAAGGAAGGCCAGATCATCACCATGCGCAAGTTCCGCGATGAGAACAGCGTGCTGAAACGCAAGGACGGCAACCTGGTGGAAACCCGCCCGGCCACTCCCGCTACCAGCCGCCAGCTGCTCATGGGGATCACCCGCGCCTCGCTGCAAACCGAAAGCTTCATCAGTGCGGCTTCCTTCCAGGAAACCACCAAGGTGCTCAACGAAGCAGCCGTGGCCGCCAAGGAGGACAACCTTACCGGCCTGAAGGAAAACGTGATCGTGGGCCACTTGATCCCGGCAGGTACCGGTACCCGCCGGTTCCAAAAGGACCTGGTCTACGGCAAGGACGAGTACACTAAGCTCATGGCGGCGAAGCTCGCTGCCCAGGAAATTGAGGAATGACGGCATGCGCCCCTTCCTGAATTGCAGGAAGGGGGCGCAACCGGCCAACTTCAATGAAATTATCCCCAACCATGGCAGACGAAAAGGATCAACCGCGCCCAAACCAACTGAACATTGAGATCAGCGAGGAGGTGGCCGATGGCGTTTACAGCAACTTGGCCATCATCACGCACAGCAACTCGGAGTTCGTGCTGGATTTTGTCCGCGTGATGCCCGGCGTGCCCAAGGCAAAGGTGAAGTCGCGCATCCTGCTCACCCCGCAGCATGCCAAGCGCCTCATGCGTGCCTTGGCGGACAATGTGCAGAAGTTTGAATCAGCGCATGGCCCCATCCGCGAAAGCGAGATGCCGGAGATCCCCATGAACTTTGGAGGCCCGCACGCCCAAGCTTGATCGCTGAAGGTTGCAAGCACCCAAAAGCCCCGGATCAGCCGGGGCTTTTGCTTTCCAAACTATTCCTTTGAGGTCTGTGCGAAGATCACATAGCCCATGTTCAAGCTCCACGCCCACGGTTGCGCAAGCCCGTCCATGTAGCTGGTGTTGAACCAGACCGGACCGAGCGGGCTCTGGTAGATCAAGGAGCCGCTGGCGATGTAGTGCCGCGTGCTGATCGCCGTGCCTTCGCCAACCGAATTGTTGTTTACGCGCTCCAACGCTTTGTATGGTTGGAACACGTAGCCTTCCAGCCGCAGGTCGAACTTGTTCTTTGCCACAGCGGTGATGCACCGGATCCCGCCCGCCAAGTACTGGCTGGCCCGGTAGTTCTGCAGGAAGTAGGTTCGGCTCTCGGGCGTCGGTTGGAACACCGGCGTTTGGATGGTGGTGGCCGTGTAGTTCTGGAAGAAGGGCTGGGTGCTGTACACACCCTCGGCAAGTACACCGAAGCGGAAGATCCCGTGCGGCAGGAAATATTTGTCCAACGTGGCCTTGAGAACAATCCAATCATGCCGGGCTCGGAAGGGGTTGCGGTCTGTCCAGCGGGATCCCGGCAAGGTGTTCTCCGCCCCGCCGATGAAGCGGATGCTGGCGCGCAGCAATTCCCCCCTGTTGGGCTGCTGTTTGCGGTTCAGGCTGTTGCGCTCCAGTGTGAGCCCCGTGGTGGCGTACTTGAATTCGGTGACGTCCGCCGTGTCGGTGGCAATGAAATCACTGGTCTGGTAGTAGCTGTCCCGGGTCTGGGCATACTTGCCGTCGAACCGCAGCAGCCCCTTGGTGCCAAGTGCCATGCCCACGTTCGCCCCTCCCCACAGCTCCTTGCGAACGATGTACGATGGTTTCACTTCATCAAAAAAGGAGGTGAACCCGCTGAAGTGGTCCCAGCGATTGTATGTCAGCGCGGGCTCGATGTAAAGGGGCGTGCGGGAGCTCAGGTCCGTGCGCCAACGCAATTGTGCCGAAGTGTAGAATTTGCCGAAGTAGGCACTGCCGTCCAGCCAGCTGCTGGTGCGCCCGAAGAGATGGTAGCGCACCGAGAGCATGCCGGTGTTTACGGGCCTGCTGCTGAACAGGCCGCCGAATTGAACTTCCAGGCGCCGTTCGCGCACCACGTTGATGTCCAGGTTGAAGTTGCCGCGTTCCGGTACGTACGTGGCCCTTGGAAACAATCCGCTGATGTTATTGTCGTCGTAAAGGCGGAAATACCTTGGTTTCAGCGCATCCGCCGTGATCGGTTCGTTGTGCTTGTTCACCAACCGCTCGCAATACAAGGCTTGCCCCTTGGTCAAGCCTTCGAATTGGATGTCGCCGAACACCACCGGGGGGCATTTCGCACGGAACAGCATCCGTGCATGCTGCACTTCGGCCTTGGGCCGCCTGCGGTGCACGGCAGCTTGGATCGCAGCCATGTGCGCCATGGCCGAGGCGTAGCCGTCCGCGATGGCCTGTTTCGCGTTGCCGAAATCAAACAAGGTGGTCGCGGTCTTGGGTTCAATGATGATGCCCGGGTCGCAGGGAAGTACGTAGTTCGTCGGTTGGGTCATGATGGCCTTCAACTGGCTCATCAGGTCATCGGGCTGCGGTGGGGGCGCGTTGTAGGCCACGTTGCTCCCGATGATGTAGTCCGGCAGGAAATCGTTGTACATCACATCACTGGGGAAGTTGTTGTACATGCCACCGTCCATCATCAGGTGGCCGTTGATCAAGATCGGCTTGAAGTAGAACGGATAGCTCATGCTGGCGCGTACCGCCAAAGCCAGGTCTCCTTTGGAGAACACCACCTCCTTGCGCGCCGTGATGTCCGATGCAACGCAGCGGAAGGGAACGAACAAGCTGTCCATGTCGTACTTGGATGCCGCTGAAGCCCCCGCAAAAGCGCGCATCTGCTCAAAATCGATCAAAACCGGTGAACGCAGGTTGGTGGGCAGTGACATTTGCAGGGTGGTGTCCACGTTCAATCCCAAGGTGAGCATCGAGGCATCGGGCATGTCCTGCTTGAAGAAGTAACTGAACTTCGGCTCCACCTCGCCGGTGGCCATGCGTTGGTACAGGTCGCTTTGGAAAAGGCTGTCCATTTCTTCCGGCGATATGCCCGATGCATACATGGCGCCCACCAGTGCGCCCATGCTGCTGCCGGTGATGTAATCAACCGGAATGTCATTGTCCTCCAAGGCCATCAGCACACCGATGTGCGTAAGGCCCACCGCGCCCCCGCCGCTCAGCACCACGCCTACCCGCTGGGCCTCGCACAGCATGCCCATGCACATGGCAAGGAGCAGGACAATGGAACGGAACATCTATGTGAACGGGCCTGTTGAGCGGTTGCGCGCAAATGTAGGGCCGTACCGTGCGCTCTTCAGGACAGGTCAGCCGCGCACACGGGCCATCAACTCCCGGAAATAGCCATTGCATCGGAGCAAGCGGCTGCCGTACCAACTGAACATTTCACCGTCCACCAGTAGAATGGGGATGCCCGGAAATAGCTCCGCTGCTTCCCCGATGTGCTTTTCTGAAAAAGGATAGGGCTCACTGGACAAGAGCACCACATCGGGCCCAAGGGTTTGTAATGCTTCGGGGCTCAATTCAGGATAGCGGCCACCAATGCCCGCCGGAAGGGTAAATCCGCAGCGTTGGAGCAGGTCTGCGATGAAAGTGCCCTTCCCGGCCACCATCCAGGGATCCTTCCAGATGAAATAGGCTGCGGAAAGGGGAGGGGAGAGAGGCTCAAGCCCCGCAAATGCGGAGCGGATGCCCGCTTTGATTTCTTCGGCGCGGGCAGCAGTGCCGGTGATCTGCCCAATCCTGCCGATCATCTCCAGTGCGCCATCGAGGTCCTCCACATCGCTCATCCACACAGGAAATTCATGCTCCAGCGCTTGGATGTCCCCACGTGCGTTCTCCTCCTTGTTGCCGATGATCAGGTCCGGCCGCAAGGCCCGCACATTGGCAAGGTCAACGTTCTTGGTGCCACCCACGCGCGGCTTCGTGCGGAACCAATGTTCCGGGTGGATGCAAAACTTGGTGATGCCCACCACGCGGTCCCCGAGGCCCAGGTCGAAAAGCAACTCTGTTTGTGAGGGGACGAGGGAAATGATGCGTTGGGGATGGTCCGGCACCTTCACGGCGCGGCCCATCTGGTCTGTGCAGGTGGGCATTACCAATTGATCGGGTTCTCAGCGATGTATTGCGCAATGCGCTCGTATTCTCCAGCCCGGTCGCGGATAATGCGGTCATGGAAGCCGAGCTGCCACACGGTTCCGCCGCACTGGTCCGTGGTCGCGTTGATCCGCTTGGTCGTCTCCGATTTGAAAGCTCCGATGATCGCGCTTAAAGATCCCGGTAGCGGTCCCTTGGGCCGTCTTTTAGCGGCTGTGGCTTTCATATAAGCCGCTGTGGCTCCAGGAATTGTTGCAGTTCCTGGAGCTGTCGCGTCGTGAGCTGTCGCGTCGACCCATTGGGTCGACTGTACATCTCGTAAGATCAAGATCGCATGCAAATGGTCCGGCATGATCTGCATTTCCTTCAGCTGCACATGCGGAAAATGGTGGGGGATGGCAAGCCAGCAGGCTTCAATGATGCGGCCGGCTTCGCTCAATTCCATCCGTGCTTCCGCGCCGCTGCCCACGATTGTTCCGAACAGTTTTCTCCGGTCGCGGGTACACAGCGTCACGAAGAAATCCCCCTGCGTGTAGTCTCGCCCGGCCAGGCGGGTGTGTTTGTGGGAGTTCATTGCCATAGCAATGGCGCTTTGCCTCATCAAGGCCTCGCGCAGCGAGCCTTGATGAGGTTCCCTATTTCAATTTTCCGATGATGTCCTGCTTGGTGATGATCCCGTAGCCGCTGGGAAGTTGCACCAGTACCGCAGGGCTGCCATTGCCCAACTGTTTCGCGATTTCTTCAAGCCGGGTGTCCGGCTGCATCACCGGCAAGGCCGGGCCCATCACCACGCGAACGGCTTGCAGCCGCACGTCGCTGTCCTCCAAAATTGCATCAAAGAGCCGCGCATCCGTGATGGTGCCCACTGGCTTGCCGCCCTCGAATACCGGCAACTGGTCGATGTTGTGCGCGCGCATCTTTTCAATCGCGTTGCGCACCGGTTCGTCTGCCTCAACGCACACCAGCGCCAGTTCCTTGCCCTTCAACAGGTCGGCTGCCTTGGGTTTCTCGTCCAGGAAGCCGCGTTCGCGCATCCAGTCATCGTTGAACATTTTGCCCAAGTAGCGTGTGCCGTGGTCGTGGAAGATCACCACCACCACGTCCGTGGGCTTCAGCTTGTCCTTCAGTTGCATCAGCCCCGCCATCGCAGCGCCAGCGCTGTTGCCCACGAAGATGCCTTCCTCCCGCGTGATCTTCCGGGTGTACACCGCCGCATCCTTGTCCGTCACTTTCTCAAACAGGTCGATCACGTTGAAGTCCACATTTTTCGGCAGGAAATCCTCGCCAATGCCTTCGGTGATGTACGGGTAGATCTCGTTCGGATCGAATTCCCCCGTTTCCTTGTACTTCTTGAAGACAGAGCCGTACGTGTCAATGCCCCACACCTTGATCCCCGGGTTTTTCTCCTTGAGGTAGCGGCCCGTGCCCGTGATGGTGCCGCCTGTGCCCACGCCCACCACCAAGTGTGTCACCTTGCCGTCGGTCTGTTCCCAGATCTCCGGGCCCGTGCTTTCGTAGTGCGCCTGGCTATTGCTCAGGTTGTCGTATTGGTTCGGCTTCCACGCATTGGGCGTTTCCTTTTCCAGGCGAGTGCTTACCGAGTAGTAGGAGCGGGGGTCTTCCGGTTCCACGTTGGTGGGGCACACGATCACTTCGGCCCCGAAGGCGCGCAGTGCATCCACCTTTTCCTTGCTCTGCTTGTCCGTGGTGGTGAAGATGCACTTGTAGCCTTTGATGATGGCCGCCATCGCCAAGCCCATGCCGGTGTTGCCGCTGGTGCCTTCGATGATGGTGCCGCCCGGCTTCAGCTTGCCGCTCTTTTCCGCATCGGCGATCATCTTCAGGGCCATCCGGTCCTTGATGCTGTTGCCGGGGTTGAATGTTTCCACCTTGGCCAGCACCGTGCAAGGCAGATCGGCCACCATGCGGTTCAATTTCACCAAGGGGGTGTTGCCCACCGTGCTCAGGATGTTCTCGTGGATCTTCATGCGCCGCGAAGGTAGGGGCGGGGCATGCCTCGCCCCTATCACGCGGCATGCGTCGTCCTACTCAAACCGGATCGCCTTCGCTGGCGAGATCCGCGACACATACATGCTCGGCACCACGAGCGCTAACACGCACACCACCAGTACCCCGGCGTTCAAGGCGATGATCGGCCCGGCGGACAGGTCCACGGGTACCTTGTCCACGTAGTAGCTTTCTATTGGAAGCCGTACCAGTCCGAAATGCTTTTGTACCAAGGCCAGGCCGATGCCGAGCACATCGCCCAACAGGATGCCGATGCCGAGGATGTAAGCCGCATCGATCAGGAAAATGCGCCGGATGGCACGGTTGCCGGTGCCCAAGGCTTTCAATACGCCGATCATGTTGGTGCGCTCCAGGATGATGATCAGCAGCGCTGAGGTCATGTTGATGATGGCCACGACCACCATCAGCACGATCACCACGATCACGTTGGTGTCCAGCAGCTCCAACCAGGAAAAGATCTCCGGGAATTTTTCCGGCACGGTTACGGTGCGCATTCCGGGCCCCAGTTTTTCGCGGTAGATCAGGTCGTCCATCGTGGACAGGTCCCGGTAGTCGTTCAATTCCACTTCAAAGCCGCCGCAATAGTCGCCGTAGCTGCCTTTCCCGCCGCGCCTTGCAAGGTTGGCTGTTGCTAGGGTTGCGCAGGTGCTGGCCGGCAGCGGGGAGGAGGGCCGAACGTCGATCCACGCCGTGTCCGGCAGTGTGCCCGCATTGTCGTTGACCACGAGCATCACCGAGGTGTTCCCGCGTGTGCACAGCTGATGGGGGCCCCGTCCGCGCCAGTCGGTTCCAGGCCAACTGAAGCTGTATTGCCCGTCGCCACCGAACCCCAGGCCCTTGATGCAGAGCTGGCCCGCACTGTCCGCCGCGTCGATCTGCGCCTGCAAACCCCATTGTGAAAAGCGTTGCACATGGGCAATGTCCACGTACACCAACTGATGGTCCACTTTCTCAAGTCCCGTTTCATAGATGCCGGTGATCCGGTACTTGCGGGGACGCAATTCCTCGCGGCCCTTCACCAGGTAGATCGTCAATTCACCGCCTACTTCCGTGCGCAACCGCTTGGCGAGCCAATTGCTGATC
Source organism: Bacteroidota bacterium (assembly GCA_018266685.1). Classification (GTDB taxonomy): domain Bacteria; phylum Bacteroidota; class Bacteroidia; order Flavobacteriales_F; family PHOS-HE28; genus PHOS-HE28. Next base: position 8,614 of record JAFDZY010000106.1, on the reverse strand, counting down.
AAGGCTTGGGGCCGCACGCTGTCACCTATGGACAGCACTTTCCCGGCCACCAGGTGCTGCCGCATGAAGGCCCAGTCATGGTCCGCTCCAACGCCCTTCACGATCACGCCCTGGATTTCCTGGTCAGTTTCCACAATGCCCGGCTTCAGTGCGAACACCTGGATGTGTTTGATCCCCGGAACCGAATCCAAAGCAGGGTAAAAGGATTGGGCGATCTTCACCCGCTGGGATTCCTTCGCATCAGTCTGGGAAAGGGGCACGATCTCTATGGCGGCGCCCGCACCTGTTACTTTGGCCCGAACTTCGCCTTGGAAGCCCGTACTGATCCCCACCGTAAGGATCATCACCGCCATGCCGATCACAATGCCCAATACCGCTATGATCACAATGGGCCGCGATAGCCTGTCCTGCCGGTCCTTGTCGCTGAGGATGCGCCGCGCAATGAAGTGTGCAAAACCCATGTGGTGCGCGGCGAAGATAGCCCGTGCGGTAAGGTGCTCCGCCGTGTTTTCCGCACTTGCGGGCTGCAATGGACCAGTGCCTGCGCAAGTGCCGGTAGCCTCAACTCAAGAAGTGGCCGCCTATGCCAATGACCGCATCCACGTTGGTGCCGAACGCACGGATCAATATGTCCCGCTGCTGTTGGGCCACCGGGTGGCCGTGGTCACCAATCAAACCGGCATGATCGGGCATACGCACTTGGTGGATTCCCTCTTGGCCATCGGTGTGAACGTTAAAATGGTCTTCGCCCCGGAGCACGGCTTCCGCGGGGAGGCAAGCGCCGGCGAACACGTGGCCGATGAACGCGACAAGCGCACCGGCCTGCCGTTGGTTTCCCTCTACGGCAAGAACAAGAAACCAAGCCCCGCCCAACTCGCGGATGTGGACATCCTGCTCTTTGACATCCAGGATGTGGGCGTGCGCTTCTACACTTACACCAGCACGCTGCACTACGTGATGGAGGCGGCCGCTGAACAAGGCAAGCAAGTGATCGTGCTGGACCGCCCTAACCCCAACGGCTTTTATGTGGATGGCCCCGTGCTGGACACCGCCTTCCGTTCCTTCGTGGGCATGGATCCCGTGCCCTTGGTGCACGGCATGACCATTGGCGAATATGCCCGCATGATCAACGGCCAAGGTTGGTTGAAGGGCAGCGTGAAATGCAACCTCACCGTGATCCCTTGCTCCGGTTATGATCATTCCACGTACTACGAACTGCCTGTAAAGCCCTCGCCCAACCTGCCCAACATGGCTGCCGTGTACCTCTATCCCGCACTGGGCCTGTTCGAGGGCACCAACGTGAGCGTGGGTCGCGGCACGGACAAGCCTTTCCAGTGCATCGGCTTCCCCGGCTGCACATTGGGCGACTACTCCTTCACGCCGCGCTCCATGCCCGGGGCTGCCAAGCCGCCGCATGAAGGGCAGAGGTGTACCGGCCTCGATTTAAGCAGCTATGGTGATTTCTACACCAGGTTGGATCCAGGCCTAACCCTGGAATGGCTGATCGGCATGTACAACGCCGCACCCGACAAGGCCAAGTTTTTCAACAACTTCTTCGATAAGCTCGCGGGAACCAACACACTGCGCAAGGCCGTGGAAGCAGGCATTCCGGAAAGTGAGATCCGCAAAAGTTGGCGGAAGGACTTGGACGTCTTCAAGACCATGCGGAAGGGGTACTTGTTATATCCGTGAGCGCGCCAACACACCAGCTTCCAGCCACTGCCGCCGAAGCGCACAAGCCCTGGCAAACCATGATCGGGTGGTGATTGTGTTGGCCAACTTTCCTTCCCCCATTAAGCCGTTCCTTTGTACCCGCAATGGCAGCAAAGACCAACGACACTACCGTGGCTACGGCCACCATGGAGGAGGGCACCTTGGAAACCGCAAAGAAGCTCGGCCTGCTCTCGGAGGAGTTCCAGCGGATCAAGGAAATTCTGGGCCGCACGCCCAACTTCACCGAGTTGGGCATCTACAGCGCCATGTGGAGCGAGCACTGCTCCTACAAGAACTCCATCACCCTGTTGAAAACGCTGCCGCGCAAGGGTCCGCGCATCCTCGCGGAAGCCGGGCAGGAAAACGCGGGCCTCATCGACATCGGTGGCGGTTGGGCCTGCGCCTTCAAGATTGAAAGCCACAACCACCCCAGCGCCATCGAACCCTACCAGGGCGCGGCCACCGGCGTGGGCGGCATCAACCGCGACATCTTCACCATGGGCGCACGGCCCATCGCCCAGCTCAACTCGCTCCGCTTTGGCGACATCGCCAACACCGCCAGCAGCCGCTGGCACATGCGCGGCGTGGTAAAGGGCATCGGCGATTACGGCAATGCCTTCGGCGTGCCCGTGCTCGGCGGCGAGGTCTACTTCGACCCGTGCTACACCACAAACCCGCTGGTGAACGCCATGAGCGTGGGCATCGTCCGCACCGACAAGGTGATCAGTGCCACCAGCCACGGCGTGGGCAACCCCGTTTACATCGTGGGCAGCGCCACCGGCAAGGACGGCATCCACGGCGCATCCTTCGCCAGCAAGGAGATCACCGGCACCAGTATGGACGACCTGCCGGCCGTGCAAGTGGGCGATCCCTTCATGGAGAAGCTCCTCCTCGAAGCCTCGCTGGAACTGGCCGACACCGATGCCATCATCGGCATGCAGGACATGGGAGCCGCAGGCATCATCTGCAGCACCAGTGAAATGAGCGCCAAGGGCGGATGCGGCATGGACATTAACCTGGACCTGGTGCCGCTGCGCCAAGCCGAAATGGAGCCGTGGGAAATCCTGCTCAGCGAAAGCCAGGAGCGCATGCTCGTGGTGGTGAAGAAGGGCCGCGAGAAGGAGGTGGAGGCCATTTTTGACAAGTGGGACCTCCATTGCGAACCCATCGGCTCGGTAACCGAAGGTGGAACGCTGCGCTTCTTTTGGCATGGCCACAAAGTGGCGGAAGTACCTGCCGATAGCCTGGTATTGGGCGGCGGAGCACCTGTGTACAAGCGCGAACAGAGGGAACCAGCCGGCTTCAAGGAAAACAAGAAGTTCACCACGGACATGGTGCCCTTGCCGCAGGATTTGCCCCAAGTGGCCTACGAGTTGCTGGCGAGCCCCAACATCGCCAGCAAGCGCTGGGTGAGCGAACAATATGATACCATGGTACGCACCGCCAACATGGTCACCAACGCGCCCAGCGATGCCGGCCTGGTGCTGCTCAAGGAAGCAGGCGGGAAGAAAGCCCTTGCCGTCACAGTGGATTGCAACGCCCGCTACGTGAACGCCGATCCCTACGTGGGCACCATGATCGCGGTGAGCGAGGCCGCACGCAACATCACCTGCAGCGGCGGCGAACCTGCTGGGGTCACCAACTGCCTCAATTTCGGCAATCCCTACGATCCCGAAGTGTACTGGCAGTTCAGCCAGGCCATCAAGGGCATGTCCGAGGCCTGCACCGAATTCAAAACACCCGTCACCGGCGGCAACGTCAGCTTCTACAACCAGTCCGTCATTGGCGGAAAGGAGGTGGCGGTATTCCCAACGCCCACCATCGGCATGGTCGGCGTGGTGGACGACATCGCCAAGCGCATGTCGCTCGCCTTTCAGGCCAAGGGTCACCTTATCTTCCTCATCGGCAAGGTTACCGATGATATCGCCAGCAGCGAGTACCTGGTGAAGCACCAAAACGTGCACAACTCACCGGCTCCTTATTTCAATCTGGCGGAGGAGCATCTGGTGCACGTGGTGGTTTCCCATTTGATCAAACGCGGGCTCATCACCGCTGCACATGACGTCAGCGAAGGCGGTCTGTGGACCACGCTGGTGGAAATGGCCATGCCCAACAATTTGGGCTTCGACGTGGTAACCGATGGTGAAGTGCGCGCCGATGCCTTCCTCTTTGGCGAAGGACAGGGCCGCGTAGTGGTCACCCTCACCGAGGACCAGGAAGAAGGCTTCCTGGACCTGATGCGCCTGAGCAAGGTGCCGTTCATCCTCCTGGGCCATGTCACCAAAGGGAAGCTCGCCATTGATGATGAATCCTTTGGGTTCATTGCCGAAGCCAGGGAGGCCTATGAAAACGCCATCCCGGCCATCATGGAGGAGGAGTGAGCGCGTGCTGCTGCCCCATTTCACTTTCACCAATAAAACCGGATTCATCGCATTCCATGCCTTTGCCTGAACTTCTTGGCTCCATCCCGGCAACGGGTACGCCCGCGCCGCGCCTGCGCTACGTCAAACAAGACCGCTCCAATGCCGCCCTCGCCGACCTGAAAGGGAAAGTGGTGGTGCTGTTGTCCGTGCCCAGCCTGGACACCGCGGTCTGCGCAACCGAAACGCGCACCTTCAACCAGAAAGCCGCCGGCCTGGGTGCCACCGTGCTGGTGGTGAGCGTGGACACGCCCTTCGCCATGAAGCGCTTCTGCTCCACCGAGGGCATTACCAATGTAGAGCCTGGCTCGGACTTTCGTTTTCACGACATGGACGCTTGGGGCGTGCGTATCGCTGAAGGACCCATGGAGGCCGCCACGGCGCGTGCAGTATGGGTAATCGACAAGGAAGGCATCATCCGCTACCACGAGTTGGTGCCTGAGCTGGGCCAGGAGCCGGATTACGGTGCAGCCTTGGCAGCCGCATCGAAGCTGGTGTGAGCAGTTAAAGCGTGCTGCGCTGAACGTGGGCGGAAGGTCGCGCCTACGCCAAGGAGTGGACGAAGGTGCGCGGCTGGCCAACGTGGCCAAGCACGACCATTCCACACTACCGTACGGTCAGTTTGGAAATGCGCAAGGTGTACAGCCTTTCCAACAGCATCGCCGTTGCTATGCCCAAGGTCATGGCTGCCATCCATGGTGCATGGATGAACCTGTGGCAAGCCTGGAGATAGGGTTCCACAGCAGAGCCCGAGAATTGATGCGTCCAGGTTGGTGCTGGGATAACGGCTTGCAGTCCAGCCAAGCTGATCAGCACCAACAGGGTCACAGCTACCGCCCACCCGGTACGGCTGACTAAAGGGGCAGGCCGGTGTACCGGCATAGCGGGGGGCGCCAATTTCGCCAGGATACGCGCCTCAAGCCCGTCAGGTGCGGCCCGGTGACCACTTTCCTGGAAGAGCAATCGCAGGGGATCGTCCGGGGTCACGTGTTCGCTGATAGGGTCCATAGTTCGTCTTTCAACAACCGGTGCAGCGCCTCATGGAGCCGTTTGCGGCTGCGGTGCAACTTCACCTTCACATTGGACGCTCCCAGGCCGGTCACGGTTACGATCTCCTCCACGCTCATTTCCTCCAGGTGGTACATCGTCACGATGGCCGCATCTTCCGGGGGCAACGTGGCCAAGGCATGCTCCAATGCTGCTTTCCGATCTTGATCGGGAAAGGTACTCTCTCGCTGTGGCTCCACTAGGTCAAGAGGAAGGCTATCCAACGAAAAGGTGTCTGTCTTGCGTTTGCGCAAAGCGGTCAGTGCCGTGCGGTAGGCAATGCTGTACAGCCACGTGGAGAATTTGCCTCCACCTTGGAAGGTGCCCAGTTGCCGCAGCGCCTTGACGAACGTGTCCTGGGTGGCTTCCTCCGCGTCCATCCCGTTCCGCAGCACGCGGAACGCCACCGTGTGCACCATGTGCTTGTACCGCGCTATGAGCGTGGCGCAGGCTTGCTGGTCGCCCGTTATGGCGAGGGCTATGGCTTGGCTATCCTCCACGGCATTAAAATCATGGGACACCATTGCCCGGACTTCGGTTACACCCGGACGATGCAGTAGGGGCGTGGTAGCCATGCTGCGGCATAGTCCGGATAAAATGAAGGTAGGCTGGCCAAAGCCACGGCTCCCGGTTTTGTGACCAGCGGGCGAAACCTGTGGTCGTTCAGTAAGCGGGGAATGGATGGATCGTAACCGGATGGCTGCGCAACGGGTCAAATGTGCAAACCGACAACATCATGCTGCCAGACACCATTGTCCCCATCGCCTTCTTCGCCGCCGTGTTCGGCATTATCTACATCGCCGTTACCGCCCGCCACCGCCAGCGCATGGCCATGATCGAGAAGGGCATGGACCCCGGCAATCTGTCCAGGCAGGAAACACCCTTCGCGGACCTTCGCCGGGGCCTGTTGTTCATTGGTGTGGGGTTGGGCTTGTTCCTGGGTTGGCTCGTGGCACGCCATACGCAAATGGGCATGGTGGGTGGTGATCCCGACGACGGCAACCCCTTGCCGTACTTCATGATGGTTGCCTTGTGCGCCGGTGTGGCCATGGTGCTCCACCATCTCATCGTCCGCAAACACGTGAAGGATTGACCCGGACGCTATCAACAAAGCGACCTGCCTGCGACCGCTACATTCGTGGCCATGAAAGCGGTATTGCGCGTGTTCGCGGCCATCGCAGGGTGGACCGTCCTGGTGTGCGTGCTGTGGGTGCTGCTGCTGCGGTTTGTCCCGCCCCCCGTTACCTGGGCCATGGCCTCGCAAGCACGCGAGCAGGGCGGCATTCAGCGTGAATGGCGTCCGCTGCAACGCATCGCCCCGGCCATGCCAATGGCCGTTATCGCAGCGGAGGACCAGGAATTCTTCGGCCACTTCGGCTTCGACATCGAAGCCATGCAGAAGGCCATGAAGCATAATGAGCGCAGCAAACGCACACGCGGGGCCAGCACCATCAGCCAACAGACCGCTAAGAACGTGTTCCTGTGGCCGGACCGGACCGTGCTGCGCAAGGGCGTGGAAGCCTGGTTCACCCTGCTGATCGAGGGCCTTTGGGGAAAGGAGCGCATACTGGAAGTTTACCTCAACGTGGCGGAGACCGGTAAGGGCAGGTTCGGCGTGGAAGCCACGGCACAAGCCTGTTTCAAGCGTTCCGCCGCAAAGCTTACGTCCGTGCAGGCTGCTGCCATTGCCGCCGTATTGCCCGCACCGCGCCGCTTCAACGCATGCGCACCTTCCCCCTTCGTGCAGCGCCGCCAGGCCTGGATCTTGCGGCAAATGGGGCACTTGGGCAATTTGATGGATCCCGCAGAGCGTGATCGCTTGATGGAAATGCAGGATTCACGTGCGGCGCGCAGGAAACGATGATCCCAATTCCCTGAAACCGCCCACATCACACGATCAACCATGCCTTCCACAAAGCCATCGGGCCCTCAACAACGAACGGTCCTTGTTACCGGCGCCAGCACGGGGGTGGGCCGCGCCACCGCCAAAGCCTTGGTGCTGCACCATGGTTGTAACGTGCTGGCCGTGGCGCGAAGCGCGGAGAAGCTTGCATCCCTCGCCCGTGAATCGGCTGGCGCCGCCGGCACGTTGCGCACCCTGGCCGTGGACCTGGCAAAGCCGGGTGCAGTTGCGGCAGTGGCGGATGCTTTAGGCCATGGCCCGCTGCACGGCTTGGTGAACAATGCGGGCCTGCTCATCAAGCGCCAATGGGGCCAATGGGCCATGGAGGATGCGGAGCAGCTCTTCCGCCTTAACGCCACCGTGCCCATGCTGCTCACCCAGGCACTCACGGCGCAGCTCGGTGCCGATCCCCCCGGCCATGTGGTGAACATCAGCAGCATGGGCGGTTTCCAAGGCAGCGTGAAGTTCCCGGGCTTGGCCGCCTATAGCGCCAGCAAAGCAGCGCTGGTCAACTTTACCGAATGCATGGCAGAGGAATTGAAGGACCGGGGCGTGCGTTGCAATTGCATTTGCCTTGGCGCGGTGGATACGGACATGCTGCGTGCTGCATTTCCCGGATATGCGGCGCCTGTGGGGCCTGTGGAAGTGGGGGAGTACCTCGCGCGCTTTGTCCTGGAGGGGCACGCCTTCTTCAACGGCAAGGTGCTGCCGTTGGCGGTAAGCACTCCATAGCAGTCCCACCAAGGCCTTCCACCGTTCTGCGGAGACCTTATGGATTCATTCCCTCCTGAGCTTCAGGGGGAGATCATGTTCAATGAAATTTTTTTCTGCTCCGATTAGGTTCGATCGAAAAGAAGTCTACCTTTGCAGCCGCTTTCGGAAAAACGTTCTTTGAGCGCCCGGTGAAACGGGGTTGTATGGGGAGGAGGTCAAGCACGGGTTGAACGAAAAATTTCAACAGTGTTTGGTGGGTCGAATAATCGTCCTACATTTGCACCCCCTTCCGAAACACGTTCCTTGAACGGAAGGCGCACAAGATTGAATTTTCAGGTCCGGGTCCGCCCGGCACTTTTGAAACGTTCTTTGACTTATTGTCCATTCTGAGAAAAGTGAGTGTCCCTGTGTGCTGTAAGGTCACATGGGAGGCACTGAAAGGGGCCAGATCAAACCCACTTACAATGGAGAGTTTGATCCTGGCTCAGGATGAACGCTAGCGGCAGGCTTAACACATGCAAGTCGAGGGGCAGCGCGATGTAGCAATACGTTGGCGGCGACCGGCGCACGGGTGCGTAACACGTATGGAATCTGCCCTTTACTGGGAAATAACCCGGAGAAATCCGGACTAATATCCCATAATAGACGAGGTGGCATCACCTTGTTTTGAAAGCTCCGGCGGTAAAGGATGACCATGCGCCCGATTAGCTAGTTGGTGAGGTAACGGCTCACCAAGGCTACGATCGGTAGGGGGCCTGAGAGGGTTATCCCCCACACTGGTACTGAGACACGGACCAGACTCCTACGGGAGGCAGCA
>JAFDZY010000105.1:0-2500 GCA_018266685.1 Bacteroidota bacterium | reverse complement strand
TGGGAGTTTTACCCCGAGCACTCGCACATATGTTAGACTCCTTGGTCCGTGTTTCAAGACGGGTTGATAAGAAGCATTTCGTCAGAGTCCCTCAGTCGCATGACAGCAAAACCAGCCCATACAGGTCTAGAAGCCTTTCCCACGCAACTAAGGAAGCCTGACTTGCTCACGGGTACAAGTACCAACAAGCCAACACTGCTTCCCATCGGTTCCATTTCAGCAATTTCAGGTACTGTTTAACTCTCTTTTCAAAGTTCTTTGCATCTTTCCCTCACGGTACTTGTTCGCTATCGGTCTCCCATTTATATTTAGCTTTAGATGGAATTTACCACCCACTTAGAGCTGCAATCCCAAACAACTCGACTCTTAGAAAGCCGGTCGTACACCTTTCGTTTCAGACATGAACGGGGCTATCACCCTCCACGGCGCTCTGTTCCAAGAGACTTTATCCGAAACTTAAAGCTGACCTGGCTTCTCCAGACTACAACTCCGAAGATTTTCAGTCTGAGCTTTTCCCGCTTCACTCGCCGTTACTGAGGGAATCCTGGTTAGTTTCTTTTCCTCCGCTTAGTTATATGCTTAAATTCAGCGGGTATTCTTGACTGATTGGAGGCTCGATCGAAAAATATCTGATTCAAAGTCTTAACGCCAAGACTGGGAATGCGATTCAAGTGTTAGACACTTTGACGTCGCGTTCCTTAGTCATGACAACTAGGGATCGGATATTGATTGTTATTCATCTGCACTCAATTCAGTCTTGCGACTGAAGCGGTGGTCTTCATCGACTCCAGTTCGTGAGAAATGGGGTTGATGGTGGGGATGAACAAGCACTCCAACAGACATACTCCCCAGAGGGAAGTGCAAGTTGCGTTCAAAGTTTTGATGACTCACTGGTTTTGCAATTCGCATGACGTATCGCATTTCGCTGCGTTCTTCATCGACATGGGAGCCAAGACATCCGTTGCTGAAAGTGTTTTTTCATTAATTTTTGATAGAGCGAGTGAGTAAACACAAGACTCTAATTAGTGAAAATTAAGATCAGGTCAACATATGAAATGTTATTTATAAAAATGGGCGTCGTGAGACACCACAAGTTTAATTAGTTACGTGGGACGCAATAGTCGGATCCGAGCCGAGGCTCTTCACTTTCCATTGTTTTCTGATTGAGACACTATCCCCACCGAAATGGAGTAGTATCTCAGTCAAAAGAGGTGTGGTAATGATCCTTCCGCAGGTTCACCTACGGAAACCTTGTTACGACTTCACCTTCCTCTAAATGATGAGGTTTAAATAACTTTCCACAGTCTAGTCGCCCGAGGGCGTCCAAACCACGGTCCGAAAGTTTCACCGAATCATTCAATCGGTAGGTGCGACGGGCGGTGTGTACAAAGGGCAGGGACGTAATCAACGCGAGCTGATGACCCGCATTTACTAGGAATTCCTCGTTCAAGATTAATAATTGCAATAATCTATCCCTATCACGACACACATTTACAAGATTACCCAGACCTTTCGGACAAGGAAAACTCGCTGCGTGTGTCAGTGTAGCGCGCGTGCGGCCCAGGACATCTAAGGGCATCACAGACCTGTTATTGCCCCCAACTTCCTTCGATTAATCACCGAAAGTCCCTCTAAGAAGTACACCTCAATGCTAGGCATTCAGGCGACTAGTTAGCAGGCGGGGGTCTCGTTCGTTAACGGAATTAACCAGACAAATCACTCCACCAACTAAGAACGGCCATGCACCACCACCCATAGAATCAAGAAAGAGCTCTCAATCTGTCAATCCTCACTATGTCTGGACCTGGTAAGTTTCCCCGTGTTGAGTCAAATTAAGCCGCAGGCTCCACTCCTGGTGGTGCCCTTCCGTCAATTTCTTTAAGTTTCAGCCTTGCGACCATACTCCCCCCGGAACCCAAAGACTTTGATTTCTCTCATGGTGCTGATAGTGTCGTTACAAACGACTACCAATCCCAAGTCGGCATAGTTTATGGTTAAGACTACGATGGTATCTAATCATCTTCGATCCCCTAACTTTCGTTCTTGATTAATGAAAACATCCTTGGTAAATGCTTTCGCAGTAGTTCGTCTTCCATAAATCCAAGAATTTCACCTCTGACAATTGAATACGAATACCCCCAACTATCCCTATTAATCATTACCTTGGAGTACAAACCAACAAAATAGACCAAGGTCCTATCTTATTATTCCATGCTAATGTATTCAACGGCATAAGCCTGCTTTGAACACCCTATTTTGCTCACAGTAAATGACGAGAATCCCATACCCATTAACTTAATGACAGATATGTTTTTCTCGAGGATGGCCTCAGGTCCCAGGTACACAACTCGTTTGAGCCGGACCGAGACCCAAGGCCAGAAATTCAACTACGAGCTTTTTAACTGCAACAACTTTAGTATACGCTATTGGAGCTGGAATTACCGCGGCTGCTGGCACCAGACTTGCCCTCCAATTGATCCTCGATAAGGGATTTAAATTG
>JAFDZY010000104.1 GCA_018266685.1 Bacteroidota bacterium | reverse complement strand
GGAAGAAAACTCTGGTCAATCGCTCCGGTCGTGCGGTAATACCGGGCTGGAAATCCATTGATGGTCAAATAATAATAATCCCCGGAGGCGAGGATATGTCCGTAGCCCAGATTCGTGGACCATGGTTCGTCAATGTCCCCATTGGGGTAAAGGCGGAAAAAAGAATGAGGAGGGGTTGAACAACAATTATCAATACTTATTCCAAAACCGGAGGCCAAAACGGTTCCATCCGCCAAGGGCAATATGTCATGAAAACCGAGATTCAGGAAGCGCGTGCAGCGGAACGAGGTATCGAGTGTAAGCGGCACCTGCGCCCCGCTGGGCTTGGCCATCAGGAAGATGGCCAAGCCCGCGAGGGTCAAGGCTTTCATGGCTTCAGCACCAAGCGTTCAGTGGCGATGCGTCCGCCGTTGTTCAGGAGTTCCACGCTGTAGGTGCCGGGGGCATAGCTCCGTGTGTCCAACAGTTGCTGACCTTGTTGTGCGTTGAGCGGCATTCGCTTCAGCTCCCGCCCGTCCACGCCGCGCAGTAACAGCACCGCATCCTTCGGCGCATTCGCGAGCTTGTACGCCAAGGTGACGTAGGAGGCGGCCGGGTTTGGGTAAACGGCCAATGGGCCCGGTTCGGCAGTCGTCGCAGTGGGCTTGGGCAGTTGCAGCATTTTCTGCGTGGCCCCCTCGCCGGTGCAGGGAGTGTAGCATTCCCCGTAGCCGAAGCAGAGGATGTTCTGCGCCCACAATGCGGGCCGCTCGCAGCCCGCTGCCGCGATGTTCCGCAGGCCGGCCAGTTCCGTACCGTCCAGGTGCATCAGGTCATGGCCTGCACTGTGAAAACTTGCGAGCAGGGTGATGTAGTCCACGGCATCATCGCGCTCCTTTGCTTGCTCATCGCTCAATTTGTATTGCGTATCCAGCCCCAGCATCAATTCCTTGGCCGGGTTGTACTCCCCGCGCTCCAGGCGGGTGAGGGCCTCGCTGTAGCGCGCCCCGAGGCTGGGCACCTGCTGCCAGCGCGTCAGGATGCTGTCCGTATTGATGCCCAGGCTGTCGTTCTTCCATTCGCCGATCAGCTCGTCCGCCGCGAAACTCATGTCCGCGTGGTGCTGCCCCATGTCGCTCTCCAGCTGGGTGCGGAAGGTCTTCTGGTCCCACGATCCCACGATCAGGTCGATCATGTATTGCGGCAGCGGATACGGTGAATCGTACTGCAGCCATTTGATGAAGCCCTCCTTCTTCGTCCCGTCCGGGTTGGCCAGCAGCACTTCCAGCAGCATGGCCTGCGGCATGATGTTCTTCTCCACCACCGAGCGCATCACCTCCGTGGAGAGGTAGGGTGCCTTGGCCATCAGGGCATCGTGCAATTGCCAGGCATCGTCCGGCCAGGTCTCCTGCACCTCCCTGACGAGTGCATCGGTGTTGCCGCCGTCCAGCAGGGCGTTGTAGGTATAAGCCGTGTTGATATAGGCCGTCTTGGCGGCGGCGAACTCTGCCCGCACCTCGTTCATCTGCGCCTCGGTGTAGCGCTGGGGTACCCGTCCATCGAGGTGTGAGGGGCATCCGTTGGTGTGCGTGGTGTAGGTGATGCCCACCCATCCGGGGGTATAGTCCAGCGGCTTGGCGGCCGGGTTGGAGCCATCGTTGTACCAGTAGTTCAGCACCCAGTCCGTGTTGTTCTTGAAATCGCTTTCGTCCATGGGCGTGGTCTCCTGCGTGAATGTGTTCCCGGCAGGCGTGGACGAGGAACCCTGCTGGGTGCGGATGCTGTGATCGTTATGTGTGTTGCCCATTTTCCGGTCGTAGATGTCCTGCCCACCGGGATTGCTGTTGCTGTTGCAGAGGAATTGCAGGCCCACGTACGCAGCTTGCGTTTCATCGATGCACTTGCCCTCGCCCACAAAAGCCTGGTCCGTGCCCGCAGCCGTGTTCTTGTACACCTGGCTGTTGTACTCCCCGCTGAAATTGATCCGGGTTCCGGTGAAGTCATTGGAAGCACCCGTTGAGCGGGCGAAGCTGTTCTCCTCAATGCGGAAACCGTGTCCGAAGGTGGAGTAGATGCCGTGGTGCCCACCTATCGAGAAGATGGGTTGGTCTATGGCTCCCATTGCGGCCACTTGTCTTCCCCCGCCGGTGAAGTTGCTCCTGAACACGTGGAAGCTGTTCACGCTATTGCTGTAAATCCCGATCACGTTGTCGGTGAAAACGCAGTCTGACACCAGAAAAGATCGGTCCGTTGAGGAAACAGATGCCTGGATGCCGTGATCCAGGCCTTTGAAGGTGGACGGGGTGAGGTTCTCTTCCGGGCAAGGCTGTCCTATTGGCTGAAGGGAAGAGCAAGCTCCTGTCACGGAATATTCTGCATCGATGCTGATGATGCCTTGACCCAGTTTATTACTTTCCGCGATGGTCGTCTGCTTGTTCTGGAAATTACAACCCGTGAACCGGATACCGTTCACCTTCCACATACTGACGTGCGCGTAAAAATCATCACCGCCCCGGTAATTGTCGTCCACAATGAAGTCACAATAGTTGAAGTAGCTGCGGTTGGCAATAGGTTGGCCTCCGGGTGTGGTATTTTGATAAGCAATGTAACTCACGGCCCGCCTGCAGTTCCAAAATGTGCCACCAGCTTGTTCCGCTGTACCCTTAACCTGAACGACTCCGCCGATCATGTTCCAATCTTGTGGGTTCATGGTTTGTATGCCCTCCCGTGCGTTTGCGATCACTCCGCCATTCTGCAGCACCACAAGGGCTTGGTGATTTGGAATTGGGTACCCGCCTTGGTCCTGATTGCTCGTGCCCCAGGCTTCAATCCCGCGCCAAAAATCGCAAGCACTGGTCGCATTGATCAACCCGCCGTCAATGATCAACCGTGCACCTTGTTTTACGATGATCTTACCATCTGTTGGCATGTCTACCAAGCATTGAATGGTTAACGTGGCGCCTGGTTCAATGGTGATGTTTCCTCCCATCACCCTGGCCTTATCCCAAGTCTCGTCCACAGTGATGAACTTATCCAGGGCGGGGTCCCGAACCTCTGCCGTAAGCCTCCCGCCGCGTTCCGTTGTCATCAGGAGTTGTTGCATGTTCCCCATTTGCAATGGAGTCCAGTGCATTTTGGAACTACTATATCCCATGACCACATTGGTGCATGGCGGGGATAAACTTCCATTACTGTAGGGGTCACACCATGAATCATTTGGGCAAATCATATCTGAAAAGGCATTGCACATATAGTGTGCTTCGGGAAATCCAAACGTATGACCTAACTCATGCGCG
>JAFDZY010000103.1 GCA_018266685.1 Bacteroidota bacterium | reverse complement strand
TGCTTATCCGTTTGCCAATGCGGCCTCGCCGCCCCTAACGATGTCTACAAGTGCCTGTTCCACCTGCTGGCGCACGTTGCTGATGCCTTCGCGCACCGTTCCGGCCGTGCGCACCTCCAACTTCTCCACCAGCTTCTGAATGGTCACGTTCACGTTGCGCACCTGCTTGCCGCCGCCCACAATGGCAGAGGCACCAGCTTTCAAGTTGTCGGGGTCCGGGGCATCATTGGTAGGCTTGGGCTGCGGGTTGGCGGTGTCGGTGGCAGGCCGCATCATTTTACCCCACTCCTCTGTTGCCTTCAGAATGGCGGCTTGGTTATCATCCAGTTGGTCCTTGAACCGCTTGGCGTTGCTGGTGATGCCGTTGGCCACCGACGCATCGTAGGCGATCTGAATGGTTTTCCGTTCCCGGTAGAGGTCCGCCATGCCACGTTGGCGTTCCTCTTGGGTACCGGTGCTGGCGGGTGCGGCCATGTCCTTGATGTGCTGTACCCTGGCCTTGAACTTCTCCACCTCTGCGTTTGCGCGATGCTCCACCACCGCATTGGGGTTGAGCATATCGGCAATCCCTTCCGCGAACCACAGCTTGATCCTGTTCAGCCCGTTGAAGATGGGCTTCATGCCTTCGCCCGCGCGGGTCCAGGCGGCGTTCATCCGGTTCTCAACGTTCTGGGCGGCCAGGTCGGTATCGTTCTGCATGGCCTCTATTTGGCCCTTCATGCTTACGTCGGTGGTGTTGAACTTTTGCAGCGTGTCCAGCAGGCCCTGGCCGCTGGTGCGGGCGGTGTCCAGCAGGGCCAGCAGGCCCGTGTTTCCGCCGAACTGCTGCCGCAGTTGGGCATACTGCACATCGTTCAGCTTGGCCAGGGCGGGCACCAGGTCCTGCGCCACGTCGGTCATTTGGCGCATGTTGCCACGTGCATCGAACACACGCACGCCCAGGGTCTTCAATCCCTTCACGGTCTTTGGCTTGCCTATGTTCTCCATGGCCCCCGCCAGTTGCAGGCCCGCGCCCCCGGCATCCTTGCCGTACTTGGCCATTACCGCATACAAGGCATTGGCGCTGCCCAGGGTCTGGTTGGTGCGCCGGGCGGCGGTGGTGTAGTCCTGCTGCGCGCGCGACAGTTCATCGTAGGTCATTCCGCCTACGGCCATGGCCTTCAGGTTGTTGTCCATCAGCTCGCCGGCCTTCTCCAAGGGCAGGTTGAACCCGTCCAACGCTTTGGCGGTGCTGGTCACCATTTCCTGCATGGGCTGGTTCACCGCTTGGGCGGCCTTGCCCACCAAGGCCACGTAATCCTCTACTGCCTTGCCGCCCCGCCCGGTAGTGCGCTGGGTGCTTATGTAGGCGTTCACCGCCTCGGTGGGGTCCAGGCTGTTCTGCACGCTGAAATCCAGCATGTGCCCGCGCAGTGCCTGCTGCTCGGCGGGGCTTTTGTCCAGGTTTGCCAGGCGCAATTCCCGGCCTGCGGGTTCAAACTTTTCCAGCGCGGCCTGTGCCTTGCTGAAGGCCATCATGCCCGCACCGGCAATGGCCAGCGGACCGGCCAGGGCCACCAAGGGGCCAGTCATTGCGGTCATCCGCCCTAACAGAGGTGCTACGCCGCGCATGCCGCCGGCCTTGAAGGCGTTCTCCACGCCTTTGGGCAGCAGGCCGTCAATGTAGGTGCGCAGTTTTTTCACGGCACCGTCCATTAGCCCGCCACCTTTGGCGGCGGGGTCGCCGAACACCTGTTTTGCCGCTGAGGTGTCCAGCTTGCCGTCCTTGAACATCTTTCTGGCATCGGCTGCGCTCATCGCCATTTTTTGCGCGCGCGCCGTGCTGGCCGTGCCGAATATCTCGTTCCACCCTTTCCGCAGCCCTCCTAACCAGTCGCCCGCCCCGGCCTTCATTCTGCTGAACAGGCCGCCCACGTGCTGGCCGGTGCGGTCCACCTCCGCTTGTGCTTGCCGCGCACTGTCCGCCACTTGGTCCATGCCGGCCTTCATGCGCTCCTGGGTGCCGGTAAACACGTCCTTGGCCTTGTGGAACGAGCCCGTCAGCCGGTCCATCGTGCGTTGCACGTTCTCGGTCATCTTCAGGTACCACTCTTCCACGTTTATCATTGCTCAGAGGCTTGTCGTTCGGATTTCTTGATCCATTGCAGTTCGGCAAAGAGCTTCAGGCGCTTGGCCCGCGGCATCAGGTCCACGGCAAGGCCGTAGTGGAACCTCAACAGAGCGGCCATCTGGAACGTGCCGTTGCGCTCCAGGAGGTGGGTGTGCCGCTCTACAACTTTCGCGACTTCACCTCTTCCACGGCGGCCAGCTCGTTCACGAAGGTGTGCATGGCCATGCGCCGTGCGTCATCCTCCATGAAGTCGGGCGTGCTCCACAGCAGGCAGTTCTTGGCGATGTTCCGGTTGAAGTCCAAGGGCTTGGCCCCCTTCTTCTGGCTCACCATCATGGCCCGCTCCATGTCGAACTCGGTGGGCTTGCGCAAAATGGCCACGCTGCCATCCTCCGTTTCCACCTCATACACCGCCTTGTGTTCCTTCTTCCAGGCTTCAATCTCGGCAGCCGTGGGCCGTTCAAGGGATTTAGGGCTTTTGCTCATGGGGTCGGTATTACTGCTTGCGTACAATGGAGAATATGGCCAGGGGCAGTTCCACCACCATGTGGGTGTCGTCGGTGCCGATGCTGCGTTCCACCTCCTTGATGCGGCAGCCCATCAGCACGTCGGTGCGCTTTGCGCCCACCAAGGGCGCGTAGCCTACGCTGATGATGAACGGCTTGCGCGTGGTGAGGGCGTCGCTGCCCAAGGCATCCTGCATGGCCTCCAGTTCGCTTTGCAGGATCTTCAGGCTACCCTCGTAATCTTCCTGCCCGCGGCCCATGGCCACCGGCTTGTTGCCGCGCCCCTTGATGTTCTCATGCACCTTGGTGGCCTTGTACTTGATCTCCTGCACACCGGTGAGCGGAGTGGCCTTGCCCTCCACCACGATCTGCACATCCTCCCAGGCGTATTCGGTTCCGTT
>JAFDZY010000102.1 GCA_018266685.1 Bacteroidota bacterium | reverse complement strand
CGCGGGTAAAGGATGCGCGGATCTACGAGGTGGGCATCAGCTACTACGGCCGCACGTATGCCGAGGGGAAGAAGATCGGCTGGCGGGACGGCTTCCGGGCGATCTGGTGCATTGTGAAATACGGACTGTGAAAGACCTGCCCGGTACTATCCACAAGTTTAGGATGGATGATGACGATCGACCGGCAATTGGCGGTCCGGTGAGTTGGAGTCCCCTTTGGGCCCTGCCGACGATTCTATTGGCCACATCGGTGGTGTTGCTCCGGGATTGGGGTAGCAGTGCCTGGAACTTGGGTGACGGAACTCTTCATTATTTACAAGCCCGCTGGGCCCCGCACCACGCCCATCTCTTTTTTGACCGTTGGGCCAAACCTGTTTTCGTGGTCATAGGAACCGGTTTTGCCCAATTCGGGCCGATTGGCTTGGTCATTCTTGATGCCTTGTTGGCGGCGGCAACGGCCATCTGCATCGTGTGCATCTTGGACCAAGGCAGGAGGCTTGCGGTATGGCTGGTGCCGATCATGCTCTTCTTCTCGATCCAGTACTTCACTGTGGTCATATCCGGATTGACGGAGCCGTTGTTCGGGCTCATCTCCATCCTCTGCGTGCTGCTCCTGCTTCGTGGCCGCCACATGGCATCCATGGCGCTCTTGTCATTTACTCCCTTCATTAGGCCCGAGTGGGTGGTGCTCCTCCCCGTGATGGTCTCGTGGGCTATTCTCCACCGTCAATGGCGCGCACTACCGGTACTTGCCCTCGGGCCATTCTTATACGCGGTAACGGGATGGCTCGTGCTGAAAGGACGATTTCTGTATTTCGCCAAAGACCCCTATCAGGGCAGCACATTGTATCCTCCCGGGCCATGGGACCATTTTGTTACCCAAGCTTCGATCGTGCTTGGCGAACCACTGTTGGCAATGGCGTGCATTTGCTTACCGGTCTTGATCGTGTTGTACTTGAGGGACAAAGCACAGCGAGCGAACCACCTGGCGATCCTCATGCTGGCGGTTTTGCCGACCATCGGCATTTGGGCCGTGCATTCGTATGCCTACTGGGCAGGCGGCCATGCATCAGCGGGTTTGTTGCGCGTGCTGGCCACGGCAACCCCGCTTACCGTGCTTTTTGTGGCATATACACTGCTGCATGGGACAAGGCGGTGGCTTGGCCATCGCCAGGCTTTGGCCCTTGGGTTGGTCACCATCGGCTACTTGGTTTGGGCCCAAGATGACCTCCGCTTCAGGATTCCCCTGCCTTCCCAGGCAAATACTGAGCAGCGCATGGTCGAGGCTGCTGCAGCTGATGCCATGGCCCACGTCCGGCCAGGCGGCCGCATGGGGGCGGCACATCCCTACTTCTCAGTGGTTGCGGACATCGATCCATGGGAAGGATCGAACGGGGGCACCGCTGCAACAGGGTTGGCAATGCTGGAGATCGGAGACCTTTTCGAGTGGGACAGGGAGTATGCGGCACCCGGTACTGCCCCTGTTGAAGACCTGCTCGCAGATCAACGCCTTTCCGTGGTGGCCATGCATGGCGAAGGCATGGGATGGGGTTACCCCCCCTTGGCGTTTTGGATCTTTCAACGAACCTCGTTCCCCCAAGAGTTTTTCTCGGATACCCTGGCGGACTTGGCCGAAAGACCCACGGAACTGGCCCGCTTATGGAACGACCCGTTCCCATGCCCCGATGATAACCAAGCCGTGTTGTGCGGCTCGGATAGTGAGTTCCCACTAACCTTCGACGCACTCCCAGTTTCACCCGATAGCAATACGGTATTGGCGGAATGGATACTGGTGCTGGACCTGGAGGCTACCGAGGTCAATGGCAGCACCGGGCTGTGTGCTGCCTGCTCAATAGCACCCGCGCCGGGCCAGCCATCGATCTTCTACGAGGAAGAAGGCCTGGTGCCCGGTGCAAACGCAATCACCTTCCGCATGGGCGGAAACCTTTTGGACAAGACCTTTGGGCTGATGATCTGGAACAAGGGACACCGACCGTACAAGATCAAGGCGCTGCGGTTGGTACGGCGATGCCGGTACGGAACATCCAATTAGGCATGATCCAATGGTCCGTAGCAAGGCCCACTTGTTGGCCCATCCTCCTGCAACACGCCGTGGTGGGCGGAGGATGACCCCGCCTGTTCAACATCCATCAGTTTTCTGGCCTCAGTCTCCCCGGGCGCTGGAGAGGCTCACGGTCGCTCTTACATTTGGCACTAAGCGAACGACCGGTCCGGTTCTACGGACAATGACCCGCAGGAAAATGAAAGACCGGAAGCCATAATAGGGATGAAGGACCTACACTATGGATATTCGCACTGATCTGACGTCACTATTGAGCCCGGAACGGAATTGCGGAAATCCGACAAGCAGATGAAATCACGTTTCGGCTGGAATACATGGTCCGTCACCTTGGTCGCCATCGCCACGTTCCTATTCTTCACGGCCACTTCCTGGAACTACCACAAGCACTATCCTCCGGGCGATTGGGAATCGGACTTCTGGGCGGATGCCACCGGCTATTACATGTACCTGCCGGGATTTTTCTGCCACGGCTTCCATGCGGCGGGCATCAGCGATTCCCTGATGCATGCCACCGGCGATGCCTACATCCTTGATCGGGAAAAGGACCGGATCATGGACAAATACTCCATCGGGCCGGCATTGCTTGAATTACCGGGCTACCTGATCGCCGAAGGCATCACCGGGCGATGCACCACCAACGGGTTCTCGGTTGTTCATCAGCGGACCATGGAAGCAAGCGGCGTATTTTACTGGGTGCTGTCCTTGGTGTTGCTTAGTCTTGCGTTGCAACGGCTCCATCCTGCAGCCTGGTGGGTGCCCCTGATCGTCTTTGCCCTGATCACCTTCGGGAGCAACCTGTTCTATTATGTGCTGCGCATGCCCGGGTTCGCCCATGTTTATTCGTTCTTCACGCTCACGGTGGCGTTCTATACGATGGTTACCGGCTTGTTGAAGGACGGGCGCAGAAATTGGCTCTTCAGTTTTGCTTGTGCCCTTACCCTGCTCATCCGCCCCACGGACGCCATTGCCCTGGCTGTGTTGCATGGATGGTTGCTATGGGACCGGCCCGGGATTCTGCGCAAGTGGGACTTTTGGTTGCGGCACCTGGTGGCAATGCTGGTGGTGTGGGCTCCGCAGTTGCTGTACTGGCGCTTCGTCCACGGCTCCTGGTTTGTGTATTCGTACGGCCATGAAAGCTTTGTCAATTGGCGTCATCCGTTCATCTTCGAATTCCTTTTTGCTCCGTGGAACGGATGGCTCCCACATGCTCCCGTGGTTTTACTGGTCCCCTTCGGCTTTATCGCCATGTACCGCGCAGGCATGAAAAAGCAGGTATGGATGATCATCGCGGCCTTGGCGATCACGGTTTACCTCTGCGCTTCCTGGTGGGATTGGCAGTTCGGCTGCAGCTACGGTTCACGTCCCTTGGTCCAGTACTTGGTCCTGCTCGCCCTGCCGGTGTGGCTGCTGCTGGCCAACCAAGGAAGCCGTGCTTGGCTATCGCGCCGTTATTGGCTGCCGCCATTGTTACTGTTGGCGCTGGTGAATTATGGCGTCATGATGAAGTTCCCCAACTGCTTCTTCGGTGAGGGAACGTGGGATTGGGGCACCTACGGCCGAAACATCATGAATGGCGTGAACATGCTTCTTCCTTGACAACGAATTTCCTGCCCATGGACTTCCCACTAGCAGCCACCACACCGCCCACTCGGTACATGGGCAATTCTTGTGCTGCCGTGCAATGCATCGGTGATGGCCGGATAAGTTGAGCGAAATGCCCGCAACACATCCCAGGAGCACCATACGGGGAGAAACCTTTCTGCTGTTGGCGCTGCTGTGCATCACATTGGCCTATATCATCGCACGTGCGGTTCATGTTCCGTTCGTACAGGATGAGGCCAACAGCGTTTGGTATTATTTGCGACCGGGCGAGTTCCTGCCGTTCCGCTCCCGGCCTGATGCAGGCAATCATTTTATGAGCACCATGCTCGGCCTGGCCGGCTTCGAGTTGTTCGGCTACACGGAACTTGCGATCCGGTGGGGAAGCATTATCGCATTTCTTATTTACGCCTGGGGCTGTTGGGTAATGGCAAGGCCCTTCCCCCTCCTATTGAGATGGTGCGCCCTGCTGGCACTTGCCTGGTGCCCATTCCTACTGGATTTCTTCTCCCTGTTCCGCGGCTACGGAATCTCCATGGCCGGGTGGATCTGGGCCTTGTATGCTCTCACGCGTATCGCGTCCGCCAACACCACCCGGAATTGGTGGCTTTTGGTTGCCGCTGCCGGATGCGCGCTCTTCGCAAACCTTTCCCTGATCCCGGACATTGCGATCGTTCTTGCGTTGGCGCTGGCCCTGCAGTTCGGGAACAGAAAAATGCCGCGTTCCGCATTGGTTGAAACAGCATTTCCCGCGCTGCTCCTTGGGGCTGTGCTGTTGTTCACCACGATCATCGCCTTCGACCTGCGGAGCCGCAACCTGCTTTATCTCGGGAGTGGTAACGGGACCATGGCCACGGTTCAATCCTTGTACCGGTCGATCTTTTCAAGAAGCGCGTCGAATGCAATGCTTGCATTACTTGCGGCACCAGTTTGCCTGGCGTTTATTCTTGTAACCCGAAGGATATTGGTTGGCCTGAGCCTGAAGACGCCCCTTGTTGTGCTGACCGGTGTGCTATTCGCTGATATGGCCGCCCGAACGGCCATGTTCCATCTCCTGGGGACCAACTTTCCCGAAGGGCGTGCCGCCCTCCACTGGCTTCCCTTGTACCTCTTGATCATTGCCCACTTATGCAATGTCCTTTACGCATGGCGGCCTTGGGGCCATGCCGCATCACTGTTCCTGCTTGCCGGGCCCTTCTGGACGTTGCAGGACCTCAACACCAACCGGCTGATCAGCGAATATGAACTCGCCATCCCCAAGCGGTTCGTACGGGAAGCACACAGCCTGCAGGATTCACTGGGCAGGCCGTTGCTTGTATCCGGTCATTTCCGCTCCGAGTGGGCGCTACTTCAGGCTTCCATGGGAATACCACCGATCGAAATGCGGGAAGACATTGATCCCGATGACCCGGATGATGCGCGCATCCTTGCAGGGTCGACCCTGAAGCAATACGGCCTGGGATATCATACATGGGGCACCAGCCCTTCAGGAAATGTGCTTCTGCTGCTTCCCGACCAACCCGCGAAATGGAACCTCGTTGCGGACACCACGCTGCCCGTTATCAGTGGAAAGGAAGAATTCACTGCACTGCCCATGCCCCATACGGTCGAAGCAGGCTCAACAGGGCTTCTGCTCGAGTTCAATGCCCGGCTGACCGCTGCCGACCGTGATGCGGACCTCCAGCTGGTGACGGCACTTGAAGACCTTGCGGGGAATTCAACCCGCTATGATGGTGTGCGGTTCGAGCATTGGACGGAGCTTTCCGCCGGAGCCGATGTTGCAGTAGCCCGGTTTCTTCCACGCCGGGGGCCCGGCCAACGCTGGAATGTCTATCTCTGGAATGCCCGGAGGTCCGAATTCCGCATGGACCATATCCGGATCCACCTGAGCATGCGATTACCATCCCTGCCTGCATCGCCAGCCTTCCCCCGTAAGGAGGAATAGCGATAGGACATTACCAACCGGAGCAAAGCGATGCGTACAGAGCCGATCCGGGCCGCACGGCAAGATCGCATTGGGAACCCCTTTGGCATCCGAATGACGGAACCACGCAGCACTCCGGCAGTGCCTTCCCGTCAAACAGCCGCTGCACCCACGTGGGCACGGTGGTCCATCCTGGGCTGCTCATTGCTGCTGTTTGGATACTCCACTTTACGCGCCATCACTGTATCTTTCTCCTGGGACGAAAGCTGGACGTACATCCACCATGTGCTGCCCGGCATCTACTTCCAGCAGGTGCATGACCAAATGGGCGGAAACCACCATTTGTTGAACGTATGGGGCATGATCTTCTTCCATAGGCTGCTTGGCGACAGCGAGCTCGTCCTGCGGCTGCCCAACTTGCTGGCGCACGTCATATTCCTGTACGCCACCGCGCGCTTGGCCATGTGCGCGCCGAGGGGGCCGACGGCCATTGCGACTTTCCTGCTGCTGAACCTGCATCCCTATTTGCTCGATTTCTTCTCACTGGCAAGGGGCTATGGATCGGCTTGCGGATGGATGATGCTTTCGCTCTGGCTCGCCTTCCGGTTCTACGCCGGGGGAGGACGCACCAAGCACCTGGCCTGGGCCACAATGGCCGCCTTGCTCGCCGCGATATCGCATGTGATCATGTTGACCTATCTGCTTGCCTTTGCCAGCGTCCTTACCGGCATTGGTTTGGCCGATCATTTCGTGCGAGGCCGGAAGATGTCGCTTTGGGAACTTGTGCTACCCTGCGCCGGGGCTGTATCGGGGCTAGCCTTGGTCTTGCCCAACGCATTGGCACTCGCGCGGGGCGGATCGTTGAATTTCGGCTGTGATAGCTGGTGGGATTGCATGATGGGTACACTGGGGATGAAATTTCTGTACCATCAACCATATCCTGCACCCGTGTTGCATGTCATGGCCCTCGTGCTAGCGGCCTGGGCAGGTGGATGCCTGTTGATCCTATCCGCCTCGTGGAGGGGAGGTTGGCTGCCTCGGCTGCGGCCCATGGCTTTCGGGGTCGCCGTACTGTTTGCCTGCCTTGCCGGGTTCTTCATTGAGCAGACCCTCCTCGGCGTTCCCCTTCCCCAAAGCCGGACGGCCTTGTTCCTTGTGCCATTGGCCATGTTCCCCCTGGCGGCCGGGCTGGTCGCCTGGCCTGCCCGGTCCAGTGTTCCCATTGTCTTCAGCAGTATGCTCTGCCTGCCCTTGCTGGCGCACCAGTGGAACAGCCTGAACCTGGCCTATGCCGTAGAGTGGAAGCCTTCGGGTGAAGTGCGCCGGATGATCGACATCATCCAGCAGGACCACATGCCGTTGACCGCGCAACGCCCGTTGGTAACCGTAGCCTCCAGTGATGAGAGTTGGGGTGCGATCCCGTATTATTCCCATGTGCGCAAACTGCCTTGGCTATCGACCTCCCACCGCTTTCCACCGGATGAGTACGTGCCAAGCGATTACTACATTGTGGAGTACAATGGATACGACAAAGTGGACGAGGCCAACTGGAGAAGGCTCTATTTCTCCGAGGCCACCCGCACGAGCTTATACCGCGATGAACGGCTTCGCAGCGCGACCGAGGTGTTGTTCCATGCCAGCAACGATCTGGAGCGGCCGGGTATGAGCGGGGCAGATAAAACCTTGCATGCCACTGGCTGGCAAAGCATCCGTTTGGACAGCGCGACAGGCGGTACGGACACCATGCGATGGGTCGTTCCGGAAGGAGTGCAAGCCTTCCCCTTGCTGATCTGCGGCACGGCCGAAGTACTGCAGCGGGATGATTCCAATTGGGTCGCCCTGGTGATCGATGTGGTACGCGACGGACATGTGACCTCGCAGCAGATGGACGGAAGCAGCGCACAGGTGCGACCCGGTGCCTGGTGCCGGGCTGCCGTGGAAATGCGGGTCAACGCACCGCTGCATACCAACGATGAGGTCCGGTTCTGGATCGGCCCATTGCGTGCTGACCCGCCCATTCATGTGGACGATCTTCAGCTATGGATAACCCACTGAACCCCCTCGCGCCCATGTTCCGCCGGGTTGATCCCGTTTCCACCCGATCGGCCTGTGATGATGCCTTTACCACCACTTGTTGCTACCACAGCCCCTGCACTCACGCCGCTCGATCATGCCTTTGTGGTCGCTTCACACACATGTTCGGAGTAAGCTGAAAAGTGCCCTGTCATGATCCCTCTCATGCATCGCGACGGAAAGTGGTCCCTGCGAACGGCCATCGCATTGTGGTGCATACTGGTTACCATCATCATTGTTATTCCTCCCGACAAGGTCATTTCCTGGGATACCCTGGGTTATTACCTGTACCTGCCTGCCACTTTTATCTACAAGGACCCTTTTTTACTTCACCAAGACTGGTTGCACCATGCCCTGGAAACATACGGGGGCTTGGATGGAGGCGGCTTCTACCAAGCCCATCAAGTGGCCAGAGGGAACTGGGTGATGAAGTACCCCATGGGCTTGGCCGTGCTCTGGGCACCGTTCGTGGCCGTTGCCCATTGGGTTGCACCTGTCCTCGGTTACCCGGCCGATGGGTTCTCACGTCCCTATCAGATCTCCATCGTGGTGGCCGAGATGGCCTACGCCTTGCTCGGGCTGCTCTGGTTACGGGCGGTGCTGTTGCGATGGTGGGAAGACCGCGTGGTGTCGGCAACGCTTGTATTGGTGGTCCTGGGCACCACGTATTTGCACCAAGCGCTATTCGCCAACGGCATGCCGCACATTTTCCTGTTCACCCTGCAGGCAGGCACGTTGTATGCGACGGTCCGGTGGTATGATACCAAGCAGATGCGTTATGCCCTGTTGCTGGCCATCACCATCGGGCTTGCCGCCTTGTCGCGGCCAACTGAATTGGTGCTTTTGCTCATCCCCTTGCTGTGGAAAGGCCCGGAGCAAGCGCAGAAATGGCGCATGCTTGCCGGGGCAGCGTTGGGTATCGGCCTGATCGGGTCCGCCCAATTGATCTATTGGAAATATGCGACGGGCGAGTTCCTCCATATGAGCTATGTGGGGCATGAGGAGGGGTTTGATTTTCTCAAGCCGCACATTGGCCAAGTCTTGTTCAGCTTCAGAAAGGGTTGGTTCATTTACACGCCGTTGATGCTGTTCGCCGTCTTCGGCCTGTTCAAGCTTCCGCGCTGGGCACCGGAGGTACGACTTGCCATCCCGGTATTCATGGCCGTTAACCTTTACCTGGTTGCCAGCTGGAGCACCTGGTGGTATGCCGAAAGCTTCGGAAACAGGGCCCTGATGCAAAGCATTGCGGTGATGGCGGTACCCTTGGCGGCGACAGTTAGGCTGACGCAGGCACTGGCACTCCCGTACCGCATGGCGCTATTCCTCCTCATGGGCGCCCTAGTGGCCTTGAACATCTTTCAATCCTGGCAGGCCATTACCAGATTGATCCCCGGTTCACGCATGACCTTCAGCTACTATGTGGCCATTTTCGGTCG
The DNA here is from genome assembly GCA_018266685.1 of Bacteroidota bacterium. GTDB lineage: Bacteria > Bacteroidota > Bacteroidia > Flavobacteriales_F > PHOS-HE28 > PHOS-HE28. Next base: position 1,561 of record JAFDZY010000102.1, on the reverse strand, counting down.
TACACAGAAGATCCCTGGCGGCGACCAACGCTTACTGGTGGACCGTTCGGCTCCCGTACTCTCACTCATCCAGGAGGATGCCGCACATCATCTAATCAAACGCCTGTGGATTTCCGGAGACCAAGTGCTCAGCACTCAGCCTAACACATCACATCGACGTTATACTGCAACCGATTCCTACTCACCCGCAGTGCGCTTCGCGTTCAAGGACCTTACCGAGCAAAACAACCTATGGGTCCGGATATCAGGGAAAGCGGATTGCGCCCCCGATGCCACAGGAGCTATTGTAGTGACCATGGAGCACGGAGCCGAGCTGTATGGTTACCAGCAGTTCGCCTTCGACACGCCTTCTCCGGGAGGATCATCGGGCCGCAGGTTGGACAAGGTGTACCTGACCCCCGAAATGCGCAATCACAGTGACAGCTTGGCCATCTATTACTGGCACCGTGGTGGTATCACGGACTTGGGACCCATTGAACTTGAATTCTACGAACCGGTTGTACCTGCTCCGTTCGGATCCTTTGGCAGCGACGTTCAGTGAGCGACAGAACGGAGGACTTCATTCGATCAGCACGTCCTGGATCACCCCTTTGTAGTCCTTTGCGGCGAACGGGATGTACCCTTGCTGGTACGGCGAGCCCGGCCACCACTTAGTGTTGTGGAACTCCTGTGTCACGATCAGCAGCATCTGCACATTGCTGATGGAGGTGACGGTGCTGTCCATGTAGCCCACCTCGCGCAGTTGGTCCAGTTCGGGGCCGATGCGCCAGATGATCTCGTCCGGCCGCCAATCGATCTGGAACCAGTAGTGGTCGCCACGGAACAGTTCGGCGTTCGGTTCGAACCGCTTTTGCGTGAGCGCCCTGTAGTTATCGTCCCAGCGATGGCTGGAAAAGACCTGCCCGTTGTGGGCGATATCGTTGCAGCCTGCGGCAAATTTCACGGGCTGGTGGCAGGCCATGTCCCAGTTGGTGCACGCCACGGTGATCATGCCTTTGGGGATGCCCCGGTCGGCGGGCTGTTGCCAGTTGGCCCGGCCGCCCGGTGCCGCAATCTGTTGCGGCGCAAGCGGGGGGAAGGTGGCATCCGGGCAGTAGAGCGGTGTTTTCAGGATCTCGAAGTCGATCTCCGCATAGGCCACCTGCGGCACCCGCTTGTCCTGTGCGCCGCCCCAGTAGTTCTCCATGTAGCCGTCCTTGGTGCAGATGCGCCGGTAGTTCCCCGGTGCACCTTGGTAGATCAGCCAGATGGCATTGGTGAGGCCGTTCCACATGTCGGAATCGTTCAGCAGCGGGGTGAGCTTGCACTTTACGGAGTACTTGCCGTAGAGCAGGCCATGGCGTGAGCGCACGCCCACGTTCTCCTTGCGCAGGCGGTCGGGCGTGGAGGCCGGGTTGTGGATCTCGATGGTGTTGTTCTCCGGATCGGACCGCACCGTTTCACACGGCAGCTTGGTGGTCATGGGGCACAGCGACACCATTCTGTTTTCAGGGAAGAACGTGCGGTTGAAATCGTGGTCGTCCGGTGTGTATGCATTGCCGAGCACGTCGGCGATCAGCGG
>JAFDZY010000101.1 GCA_018266685.1 Bacteroidota bacterium | reverse complement strand
GCGGGGGTAGGACTCGAACCTACGGCCTTCGGGTTATGAGCCCGACGAGCTACCATCTGCTCCACCCCGCAATCAGGGCGGCAAAGGTAGGCATGGATCAGTGAACTCGGTCATTTATTTCACGGTGAACCGCACATCCTGCCCCGACCGGTCACCCGCCTATGCCGCAACGGCCGCACTCCCCGGTCCCTTCTCGGCTCCGCGTGGGCTCCCTTTGCGTCTTGGCGGTAAGCCCTTTCCCCATGTCCCCACATCCCCCTTCGCGTCTTCGCGTGATCCCCTTGGCGCCCTTTGCGTCTTGGCGGTTCCTCATTGAGCTATGGCATTCTTCGCGCCTTCGCATGAGGCCCCCCTTGGCGCGCTTCACATGGGGTCCTTTTTGAACGCCCGTTTCCCTCAAAGGTCCTTGCCGTACACACGGTAGCGCTTCCAAATAATACCGCCCAGGCGCTCCACTTCCCTGCGCATGCGGTGGTTGGTTTCCAACACCAGGTGGCTGTCCATGCGGGTGAAACCGCGTTTGTGTGCAGCATCCATCAGTTCGTTGGCCAACAGGCACGTAACTCCGCGCCCCTGGAGGTCGGGCCGCACGGCACCCAGCAGCAGGTCCAGTTGCCGCGAACGTCGCATGGCGCGCAGCACGTGGATGAAACCGAACGGGAAGAGGCGCCCCCTTGCCCGCATCAATCCTTCGCTCATGTCCGGTACGCCCACCACAAAGGCAACCGCACGCCCTTGCCTGTCCATCACCACTTTCACCAATTGCGGGTCCAGTAGTGGCAAGTACTGCTTGGCGAGCTTGCGCATCTCTTCTTCCGTCATGGCGGTGAAACCAAGCAGGCCGCCATAGGTCTCGTTCACCAGGCGGAGCACGGGCAGCACCCAGGGCTTCAGGTCCTTGCGTGAGGCAATGGGCGCGATGCGCAGGTCCCCGGTGGCCACAAGCCGTTCGGCGACCTTGCGGTACAAGGCGGGCATCTCCTGCGGAATGGGCGTGTTGTACACCACGGCATCCGATTGCTTCGCGTAGCCCATGGCTTCGATGTGGGCGGGGAGAAAAGCCGGATTGGTGGGCGTGGCCACCACAGGCAGGTGCTCGAAACCCTCCACCTGCGCACCCTGCGGGTCCTTGTCACTGAGGCCGAAGGGGCCGATGATGCGCTGCATGCCGTGCTTCCGCGCCCATTGCTCCACGGCGGTGAGCAGGGCGGCGCCCACGGCCCGGTCATCCACCGTGTCCAGCTGATAGAAGCGGGCCGTACGTTCACCATGCTGCGCATTGTGCAGGCGGTGAATGATGCCCATGATGCGTCCTGTGCAGGCTTGGCCCTGCCATGCCAAAAAGCGCACCACTTCGCAATCGGCCAGGGCCTTGTTCCGCAGCGGATCATGGAAAGCGCGTTCATCCGCCCAAACGGGAGGCACATAGTTGGGCCTCTGGCCGGGCAGGTGTTCCGGCAGCCGGATGTATCGCCTCAACGCTGCGGCATCCCGCACTTCGTCCACTCGTACCGGAACCATCAACATTGAACTTGATGCACCGGTCTGGGTGGTGGAATCCGAAATGTGTTTGTTCTGCATGGATTCCCGCCCTTGTTCGCGGGGGGCTGCCGGGCAATTCCAGGCCTCGCTGCCACCCTGCGATCGGTGCGCTCCTGCGTCCGACGCCTTTCCCACAGGAGCGTTATACCGATGTGACAAATAACATGGTTCGATTTCAGCTTCGCACCGTTCCGACCAATTGCTCGAACGGTATGTGCCACTGTAGCCTTCCGGCGCTGTCGGAAGGCACATTGGCATAACCTCATCCGACCATTTGCTTGTACACGCGGTATTATTTCACCGAAACCTCCGTGATGCTCAAACTGGGTTGGCAACCAATGCACCCATTAACGCCCTTCTTCTCCTCCTTGGTGGCGCCGCACCTGCTCATGGTGTTCGCCAAGAGGTCCACGGATTGGCCCGGCTTGATCTTCTCCTCATACACCTGATCCGGTACAGCAAACATTTTCAGCTTCACCGTTTTATCGGTTGACCGGTTGGTGACGCGATAGATGTACTGGCAACCCAGTACGATCGGCTTCTTCAGCATCACCGAAATCTCCACCGGCACCGGCGCGATGCCTTCCTTTTCCATTTTCGCGGAGGTCAATTCCGCCTTCACCGGGTCACCGAACGACTTCGGGTCCGATGCATTCAGCTCGGGGCTGTATGCTTGGGCTTGTAGCAAAGTCGCGCAAACACTGAACGCAAGAACGGCCAAGGTGGTTTTCATGTCAACTGGTGGATTTAGTGAGCGATGCGCTCCATCCAAAAGTAAGTTTCCCCCAAATGCCGTCGGTTTGGGGTTCATGGCATTTTTCAACCGGTTTATGGTGATCCGGATTTCGCCGCAACCCCAATTGTTGCTTTCATGCTGATGCCCGCCCTATCCCACACGGATCCACTGCGCTGGGCGGGCAGATGAACCACCCGGACACGCTCAATCCTTCGCCTCCACCATAAAGCGGTAGCCTGGCGCACCCTTGTATCCGGCCAGCTCCTCCTTTGTGGCGGGCCTGAAGGTGAAACTTGCCGCCGGCGCACCGGCTTTTGCCAAGTAGGCCTGCACCGCTTTTTGACGGGCCCCCTCCTCCGCCTGCACCGCCGCCACGGCAGCCTGCTTCCCCACTATGGCCAGGCAGCGGTCCACCTCGGCCTGGCCGCGGGTGCCCGGGGATTTCCCGTTCAAGAAAGCCGTGAAACTGCTGTCGCGCAGGCTGAATGCCGCCACCTTGGCACTATCCGCTGCGCTGAGCGGGGACTGCAGGCCCAGGAACTCCTGCTTCACCCGTTGCGCGGACCATGCTTCCGCCTCGGCCAGTGTATCGGTTACCGGCACCAGGTCGGCACGCAGGTCGGGCTTCTCCTTCAGCATGGCGGCCAGGGCATCCAACGCGCGCCGCTGGTCCTTTTCCAAAGCGGTGGAAAGCT
>JAFDZY010000100.1 GCA_018266685.1 Bacteroidota bacterium | reverse complement strand
GATTCAATCTTAGGATCGCATGCATGTGGTCCGGCATGATCTGCATTTCATCCAGCTCCACGTGCGGAAAGTGCAGGGGGATGGCGCGCCAGCACGCATCAATGATCCTTCCGGCTTCGCTCAGCTCCATCCGTGCCTCAGTGCCGGCTCCGGCCATATTCCCGAAAAGCTGCGCGTGGCCATGGGTACACAGGGTCACAAAATAGGTTCCTTCCGTGTAGTCATGCCCCCTCAGGCGGGTGTGCTTGTGGAATTTCGGGGCCATGGCGGTAGTGGGCCCCCCTGGTGGGGTCCGGTCCGCTGGGGCGGTACCGGATCACCTCAGTTTCCCGATGATGTCCTGCTTGGTGATGATCCCATATCCGTTCGGTTGCTCCACCAGTACCGCCGGGCTGCCGTTGCCGAGCTGTTTGGCGATCTCCTCCAGGCGGGTGTCCGGCTGCATTACCGGCAGCGCTGGGCCCATCAATACCCGCACGGCCTGCAGCCGCACGTCACTGTCTTCCAAAATGGCATCGAACAGGCGGGCGTCGGTGAGGGTGCCCACTGGTTTTCCGCCTTCAAACACGGGCAGTTGGTCGATGTTGTGCGCGCGCATCTTGTCGATGGCATTGCGCACCGGCTCGTTCGCCTCCACGCTCACCAGGGCCAGGTCTTTCCCGCGCAGCAGGTCCGCAGCCTTGGGCTTCTCGTCCAGGAAGCCGCGCTCGCGCATCCAGTCGTCGTTGAACATTTTGCCGAGGTAGCGCGTGCCGTGGTCGTGGAAGATCACCACCACCACATCGCCGGGCTTCAATTCGCCTTTCAATTGCATCAGCCCCGCCATGGCGGCGCCCGCGCTATTGCCCACGAAGATGCCTTCCTCGCGCGTGATCTTCCGGGTGAAGACCGCCGCATCCTTGTCCGTCACTTTCTCGAAGTGGTCGATCACGCTGAAGTCCACGTTCTTCGGCAGGAAGTCTTCGCCGATGCCTTCGGTGATGTACGGGTAGATCTCGTTCGGGTCGAAGATGCCCGTTTCCTTGTACTTCTTGAACACGGAGCCGTAGGTATCAATGCCCCACACCTTGATGGCCGGGTTCTTTTCCTTCAGGAAGCGGCCCGTGCCGGTGATGGTGCCACCGGTGCCCACGCCCACCACCAAGTGGGTGATCTTGCCGTCTGTTTGCTCCCAGATCTCCGGGCCGGTGCTTTCGTAGTGCGCTTGGCTGTTGCTCAGGTTGTCGTATTGGTTCGGTTTCCACGCATTGGGCGTTTCCTTTTCCAGGCGTGAGCTTACGGAATAGTAGGAGCGGGGGTCTTCCGGTTCCACATTGGTGGGGCACACGATCACTTCGGCCCCGAAGGCGCGCAGGGCGTCCACCTTTTCCCTGCTCTGCTTGTCGGTGGTGGTGAAGATGCACTTGTAGCCCTTGATGATGGCCGCCATGGCCAGCCCCATGCCGGTGTTGCCGCTGGTGCCTTCAATGATGGTGCCGCCCGGTTTCAGCTTACCGCTCTTCTCCGCGTCCGCGATCATCTTCAGCGCCATGCGGTCCTTGATGCTGTTGCCGGGATTGAAGGTTTCCACCTTGGCCAGCACCGTGCAGGGCAGGTCCGCCACAATGCGGTTCAATTTCACCATGGGCGTGCTGCCGATGGTGCCTAGGATGTTCTCATGGATCTTCATGCGCCGCGAAGGTAGGCTGGCGCAACCTGGTGCGGCCCTGACTTCCGGTAGGACGATCGCACCGTAATTATTCCCGCCCAAGCGCCACGCATGGAAGCCTATGATGGGCCTTCGGCTCCGCTCAGGCCAAACCCTCCTTTTCGATTGTTGTATACAACAAAATTGGCCTGAGCGGAGCCGAAGGCCCATCAATGAAGGTACGGCGTGATAACGTTCTGGAATATACGGCCAGGCTGATAATATGATGCGATTGCCCGACACCTTCGCGGCATTCCCTTCATTCAAACCGTATCGCCTTCGCCGGCGCAATGCGCGATACATACATGCTGGGGAGCACCAGCGCCAGTACGCACACCAGCAGAACCCCGATGTTCAGCACAATGATCGGCCACGGGGACAGGTCCACCGGCACTTGGTCCACGTAGTAGCTCTCCACCGGAAGGCGCACAAGGCCGAAGCGCTGTTGCACCAGGGCCAGCCCGATCCCAAGCACATCGCCCAGCAGGATGCCGATGCCCATGATGTAGGCCGCATCGATCAGGAAGATGCGGCGAATGGCCCCGTTGCCCGTGCCCAATGCCTTCAGCACGCCGATCATGTTGGTGCGCTCCAGGATGATGATCAGCAGCGCCGAGGTCATGTTGATGATGGCCACGATCACCATCAGCAGGATCACCACCACCACATTGGTGTCCAACAGCGAAAGCCAGGTGAAGATCTCCGGGAATTTTTCGTGGGCGGTAACGGTGCGCAACCCAACGCCTAAGTATTGGCGGTAGATCAGGTCGTCCATGGCCGTCAGGTCCCGGTAGTTCCGCAGCAGCACCTCAAAGCCGCCGCAATAGTCCTTGTAAGTGCCGCCGCTGCCGTGGCGGATGACCTCCATGCCCGAGAGGGGATGGCAGCCGGCAACAGGTGCCTCTTGCAGCGCCTTTAGGGTGATCCAGGCCGTGTCCGGCAGGGTGCCGCTGTTGTCGTGTACCACCAGCATCACGGTGGTGT